>NZ_JBSGDZ010000020.1:0-202654 GCF_053602655.1 Sphaerisporangium sp. NPDC004334 | reverse complement strand
CCACGACGCCTGGCTCGACGGATTGCTGGCCGACGGCCTCGATGAGCCGCCAGAGCTGTGGACGCCCGCCGAGCGGAGCTCGGGATGGGCGCCCCTGGCGGCCTTGCGGCGCCCGCGGCCCCGCGGGCCTCCTAGGAGTCCTCCAGGCGGAAGCCGACCTTCATCCCCACCTGGTAGTGGCCGATCTCGCCGTCCAGGATCTGCCCGCGCACCTCGGTGACCTCGAACCAGTCGAGGTGGCGGAGGGTCTGGGAGGCCCTGCGGATGCCGTTGCGTATCGCCTGGTCCACGCTCTCGGGCGACGTGCCGACGATCTCGGTCACGCGGTACGTACGATCGCTCATCGATCTCTCCTTAGCGTCGGCCTTGATCGTATGACGCCCGCCAGGCCCGTGGCCGCCGTCAGCGCCGAGGAGTTGGCGGACTAACGTGGTCGGTGTGAGGTTTCGGCGCGACCGCACGGTCGTACATGAGGTCACCAACGCGAGGCCCTCGCTGACGGCCGACATCGGCCGCAGGGAGAAGCGTTATTTCATCCAAATGGGCATACGCACCATTTGTCTCATTCTCGCCGTCGTACTGGACGTCCCCTGGCCTGTCAGGGCGCTATTCGTGGCCGGGGCGATCTTCCTGCCCTACATCGCCGTGGTCGGGGCCAACCAGCCGAACACCGGCGTGAGCTCGACCTTTGACGAGGAAGAACCTAACCAAACCGAGATACCACGCCACCGACGCGAGATCGGGTCGTGACAAAGTCTTGACGCACCCCATGGGTTGTAGGTGTACGCTTTAAGCAAGCGCTCTGGTCCCCCGTCGGAGCGCTCGTGCCGGCGTTCCGGGCCCCCGTCGGAACGCCGATGAAGCGACGCCGGGTGGTTTGCCCCCGTAACCACCCGGCGTCGCCCATTTCCGGATAAAAACTCCTGGTCAACCGCGTCGGCGCTTCTCTCGCACGCGCCCGCGCGACGCCGGCTCACCGGTCGCCGAGGGTCTCCACCGTCGCCTGCCCCCAGTTCTCGGCCAGCGCCGACAGCCGCTCGGCGGCCCGCGGCGGCGCGGTGCCCGCCCCCTCGGCCAGGCCGAGCAGGTACGCCGTCAGCGGCGCCGCGGGCCGGGCCACCCCGTGGGCGACGTCCCTGGTCAGGTCGAGGACGGCGTCCCTGTCGACCTTCTCGGGGTCGATGCCCAGTTCTTTGCAGACCAGCGCCGTCCACTCGGCGAGCACGTTCATGTGGTCCCTCTCGTCGTGTTCGTCGTGCACCTTTCACACCTCCGGCGAGCATCATCCCTCACGGACGCTCGCCCACCGCCCCGGCGCCGGACGGCGGCCCGGCGGCCTCGCGCGGCGCCCGCCTCCTGGCGGCCTCCACGTCGTCGATCGTGTCGCAATCGAACCACGGATCACGGCCGTCGTCCGCCACCGGCGGTCGCAGCCGCGCCGGGGCCAGCGGGCCGAGCAGCCCGTACAGCGAGCGCCCCTGGTAGCCGGCCAAGGCCCTGGACAGGGTCTCGGCGTGCCAGACGCCGGTGAGCCACTGCTCGCGGCCCTCGTCGTCGGCCAGGACGGCCCCGGCCCCGCCCCGCGCGGCCGACAGCAGCGCCGTCACGTGCTCGGGCAGCAGGAAGGGCAGGTCGGCGGCCAGCAGCGCCACCCAGGGCGCGCGCACCCGTGCCAGGCCCGCGCGCAGGGCCGGCACCGGGCCGCCGCCTGGCGGGTCCTCGCGGACGAACTCGGCGCGCGGCAGGCCGGGGCGCGGCGGGCCGACCACGACGAGCCGGGCGGCGCCGGGCACGGCGGCGGCGACCCGCTCGATGAGCGTCAGGCCGCCGACGGAGACGCCGGGCTTGTCCTCCCCGCCGAGCCGACGCGCCCGTCCTCCGGCCAGCACCACCGCGTCGTACGGCGGCACCGCCGGCACCACGGGGTCACGCGACGGGACGGCCGGCGGTACGGGGTCACGGGCGGCCGGGCCGGGGAGGTCGTGCGGCGGCCCGGGCGGCGCGGCGCCCATCTCAGCCGCCGATGGCCGACATGGGACGGGAGGGCTGCAGGAAGCTCGGATCGTCGATGCCGTGGCCGGCGCGCTTGCCGCGCACCGCGGCGACCCACCGCAGGGCCAGTTCGTCGTCACCGGCCCCCGAGCGCAGGGCCGCGCGCAGGTCGGACTCCTCGGTGGCGAACAGGCAGTTGCGGATCTGGCCGTCCGCGGTCAGCCGCACCCGGTCGCAGGCGCCGCAGAACGGCCGGGTCACCGAGCCGATGACGCCGACCCTCGCCGGGCCGCCGTCCACCAGGAACACCTCGGCCGGGGCGCTGCCCCGCCCGGCGGGGTCATCGGGGGTCAGCGTGAACTCCCGCGACAGGATCGACAGGATCTCGTCGGCGGTGACCATGTTCTCGCGCCGCCAGCCGTGCTGGGCGTCGAGCGGCATCTGCTCGATGAAGCGCAGCTCGTAGCCGCGCTCCAGGCAGTAACGCAGCAGGTGCGGCGCCTCGCTGTCGTTGACGCCTCGCATGAGGACCGCGTTGACCTTCACCGGGCGAAGGCCTGCGGCGTCGGCCGCCGCCAGGCCCGCCAGGACGTCCGGCAGGCGGTCGCGGCGGGTGAGCCTGGCGAACGCCTCGCGGTCGAGGGTGTCCAGCGAGATGTTGACCCGGTCGAGGCCCGCCTCGGCCAGCGGGCCGGCCAGGCGCGTCAGGCCGATGCCGTTGGAGGTGATCGACAGTTGGGGCCGGGGGCGCAGCGCGGCGGAGCGCGCGACGATGTCGAGCACCTCGCGCCGCAGCAGCGGCTCTCCCCCGGTGAAGCGGATCTCGGTGACGCCGAGCCGCTCGACGCCGATGGCCACCAGGCGGCAGATCTCGTCGGCGGTGAGCAGCTCGGGCTTGGGCAGCCAGTCGAGCCCCTCCGGTGGCATGCAGTAGGCGCACCGGAGGTTGCACTTGTCGGTCAACGAGACCCTGAGGTCGGTGGCCACTCGCCCGAACGAGTCAACGAGCACCGGGGGGCCTCCTGTGGTTGCGCGAACGTTCATCGGCGGAATCCGTCAGCCGACGGCGAAGGTGTATACGATTTTCACAGTAGCCGTCGCCTCCGACGAAACGCCCCCTGCCCCGCCGCAATTCCGCGCGCTTAGGGGTCGCCGCGCCCACCGCCCGCGCGTCCGGTCATCCGCGCGCGACCATCCCCGCGCCCCGCGCCGTCCCCGCGCCCCGCGTCCCGCATCGTCCCGCGCCCCGCATCGTCCCCGCGCCGTCCACCGCGTCCCGGCCCGCTCCGTCGCCTCCGGCCGGGGTGAGCCGGCGTTCGGGCCGCCGTACGACGCCGCTCTTGTCCCGCGACGAACATGGGCGGCGCCCCGCGAGTGGGGCGCCGCCCATGCGGCTCGCGGCGCCTTACTGGGCGGCGCCCGAGCGGCGCTTGGTCCACACGTCGAAGGCGACGGCGGCGAGCAGGACGACGCCCTTGACCAGCATCACGCGCTCGCTCGGCGCGCCGATCAGCGACATGCCGTTGTTGATGACACCCATGATCAGGCCGCCGGTGATCGCGCCGATCACCTTGCCGACGCCGCCCTGGACGGCCGCGCCGCCGATGAAGGCCGCGGCGATCGCGTCGAGCTCGAAGGAACCGCCGGCCGTCGGGCCCGCCTGGTTGAGGCGCCCGGCGAAGATGATGCCGGCCAGGGCCGACAGCACGCCCATGTTGACGAAGATCCAGAAGACCACCGACTTGACCTTGACGCCGGACAGCACCGCCGCCTGCAGGTTGCCGCCGATGGCGTAGATGCGGCGGCCGAACACCGCGCGGTTGGTCACCATCGAGTAGCCGAGCACCAGGGCCGCCAGCAGCACCAGCACCCAGGGCAGGTTCTTGAAGCGGGCGAGCTGCACCACGATGGCCAGGACGACGACCGCCGCCGCGATGATCTTCAGCAGGAAGACCGGCAGCGGGTCGACGCTCTGGCTGTACCTCTGCCGCGCGGTGCGTGTACGCCACTGAGAGACGGCCATGCCGGCGACCGCGATGATGCCGACGAGCAGGCTGAACAGGTCGGCGCCGCCGAGCGGGCCGAGGCCGATGTTGCCGAGGTAGCCGTCGGTGAAGCCGTTGGCCAGCGTGCGCACCTGGTCGGGGAAGGGGCCGATGCCCTGGTTGCCGAGGACCGTGAGGGTGAGCGCCCGGAACAGCAGCAGGCCGGCGAGCGTGACGATGAACGCCGGGATGCCGAAGTAGGCGATCCAGAAGCCCTGCCAGGCGCCGATGAGCGCGCCCGCGATGAGGGTGAGCAGCACGGCGAGCGGCCAGGGAACCCCGTAGTTGACCATCAGCACCGCCGAGATGGCCCCGGTGACGGCCACCACCGATCCGACCGACAGGTCGATGTGCCCGGCGATGATGATGATGATCATGCCGATGGCGAGGATCAGGATGTAGGAGTTCTGGACGATGACGTTGGAGATGTTCTGCGGCTCCAGCAGGGCGCCGTCGGTGAGCACGGCGAACAGCACGACGATCAGCGCGAAGGCGATGTAGATGCCGCTCTGCCGGATGTTCAGCGAGACGCCGAACAGCGAGGCGCGCCCGGGAGGCTGCGCGGGTCCGGCGTCCTTTCCGCCGGGCGCCACGGCGGCGTCGGTGGGGGAGATGCTGCTCATCGGATCTGCTCCTGTCCCTTCATCATGTAGTGCATCAGGCGCTCCTGGGTCGCGTCCTCACGCGCGACCTCGCCGGTGATGCGGCCTTCCGAGAGCGTGTAGATCCGATCACACAGACCTAGCAGTTCGGGCAGTTCAGAGGATATGACCAGGATCGCCTTGCCCTGGTCGGCCAGGCGGTTGATGATCGTGTAGATCTCGTACTTGGCGCCCACGTCGATGCCCCGGGTGGGCTCGTCGAGGATGAGCACGTCGGCGTCGGTGAAGATCCACTTGGAGAGGACGACCTTCTGCTGGTTGCCGCCGCTGAGCTTGCCGGTGACGCTGAGCACACTGGGGGCCTTGATGTTCATGCTCCCGCGGTACTCGTCGGCGACCCGGTACTCCTCGTTGTCGTTGATCCAGCCCCGCTTGGCCAGCCTCGCCAGGTCTGCGGCGGAGATGTTGCGCTTGATGTCGTCGATGAGGTTGAGCCCGTAGCGCTTGCGGTCCTCGGTGGCGTAGGCGATGCCGTGGTCGATGGCGTCGCGCACCGAGCGGATCTCCACGGGCTTGCCGTCGCGGTAGACGCGCCCGGAGATGTCCACCCCGTAGGAGCGGCCGAACACGCTCATGGCCAGCTCGGTGCGCCCCGCGCCCATCAGTCCGGCCAGACCGACGATCTCGCCGCGCCGCAGCGTCATGTTCGCGCCGGAGACGACCTTGCGCCCGCGCTGCGTGGGGCTGTAGACCGTCCAGTCCTCGATGCGCAGCGCCTCCTCGCCGATCTTGGGCTCGTGCGGCGGGAAGCGGTTCTCCAGATCGCGGCCGACCATGCCCGAGATGATGCGGTCCTCGGTGACGTGGTCGGCCTTCATGTCCATGGTCTCGATCGTGCGCCCGTCACGCAGGATGGTGATCGAGTCGGCGATCGCGATGACCTCGTTGAGCTTGTGCGAGATGATCACGCAGGTGATGCCCTCGTCGCGCAGCCCGCGCAGCAGGTCGAGCAGGTGCGCGGAGTCCTCGTCGTTCAGCGCGGCCGTCGGCTCGTCCAGGATGAGCAGCCGCACCTCCTTCGACAGCGCCTTGGCGATCTCGACGAGCTGCTGCTTGCCGACGCCGATGTCGGCGACCGGGGTCACCGGGTTCTCCGGCAGGCCGACGCGCTGGAGGAGCAGGCCGGCCTCGTGGTTGGTGCGGTTCCAGTCGATCAGGCCGCGCGTGGCGCGCTCGTTGCCCAGGAAGATGTTCTCGGCGATCGAGAGCTGCGGGCTCAGCGCCAGCTCCTGGTGGATGATCACGATGCCGCGGTGCTCGCTGTCGCGGATGCCCGCGAAGCGGCACGGCTCGCCCTCGAAGAGGATCTCACCCTCGTAGGAGCCGTGGGGGTACACGCCCGACAGCACCTTCATCAGCGTCGACTTGCCCGCCCCGTTCTCGCCGCAGATCGCGTGGATCTCGCCTCGGCGCACGGACAGGTTGACGTCCTGGAGCGCCTTGACTCCGGGGAACGTCTTGGTGATTCCACGCATCCGCAGGATGTCGTCGGTCATGTGGTTTTCCGTCCCTTGGGGGAATGTCACGGCGCGGTGCGGCGCCGTGACCACGGCGCCGCACCGCGTTGGATCAGCCCAGCTGCGCCTGCGTGTAGTAACCGCTGTCGACGACGACCTTCTGGTAGTTGCTCTTGTCGACGATCACCGGGTCGAGCAGGTAGGAGGGGACGACCTTGTTGCCGTTGTCGTAGTCCTTGGTGTTGTTCACCTCGGGCTTGCCGCCCTTGAGCACGGCGTCGGCCATCTTGACGGTGACCTCCGCGAGCTGGCGCGTGTCCTTGTAGATCGTGGAGTACTGCTCACCGGCGATGATGGACTTCACCGAGGCCAGCTCGGCGTCCTGGCCGGTCACGATGGGGTACGGCTGGCCGGAGGTGCCGTAGCCGTTGCTCTTCAGCGCCGACAGGATGCCGATCGACAGGCCGTCGTAGGGGGACAGCACGCCGTCGACCTTCTTGCCGCCGCTGTAGGTCTTGGTGAGCAGGTCCTCCATGCGCTTCTGCGCGGTGGCGGGGTCCCAGCGCAGGATGGCGACGGTCTTGAAGTCGGTCTGGCCGCTCTGGACCTTGATGGTGCCCTTGTCGATGTAGGGCTTCAGGACGGACATGGCGCCGTTGAAGAAGAACGTGGCGTTGTTGTCGTCCGGCGAGCCGGCGAACAGCTCGACGTTGAAGGGGCCCTTGGCGTCGCCGTCGCCGCCGTCGGCGGTCTTGAGCTTCAGGCCGACCAGCAGCGAGGTCGCCTGCTGCACGCCGACCTTGAAGTTGTCGAAGGTGGCGTAGTAGTCGACGTTCGGGCTGTTGCGGATCAGCCGGTCGTAGGCGATGACCGGGATCTTCTTGTCGGCCGCCTCCTGGAGCTGCGTGGTGATGGCGGTGCCGTCGATCGAGGCGATGACCAGGAGCTTGGCGCCCTTGGTGATCTGGTTCTCGATCTGGTTGACCTGGGTGGGGATGTCGTTCTCCGCGTACTGGAGGTCGACCTTGTACCCGAGCTTCTCCAGGCTCGCCTTGACGTTGTCGCCGTCGTGGATCCAGCGCTCGGAGGACTTGGTCGGCATGGTGACGCCGACCAGGGCGCCGCCGTTGCCGGCGGCGGCCTCGGACGAGGTCGCCTGCGTGTCCGCGGTCTTCTGGCTGGAGCCGCACGCGGTCAGTGCGGCGGCCAGCGCGAGGGTGGATGCCACCGTCGCCAGTCTTGCGATTCTCATCGTGCTACTCCTTGCGAGTGGGGGTCCCGATGCGAGCGGGTGGATCCTTGCGGGCCCTTGGGAGGCCCGACGCGTGTCGCGGCGGCTCCACCGTGGCGGAGTGTCGCGAGCGCCTCGCCCTCCGCCTCCGCGCCTTTGACGGTGACCTCCAGGATCGCGATCAGGCGGGGCGGTGGCCAATGCCTGAGCGGTTAGTGTTATCGCTAACAATTAGCCTGTCAATAGATGTCGATAACGTCGCTGTAACAAGAGTGAAACCCTTGATGACCAGCGATTCTCTCGGCCGTGGGGGTGGAGGCGCCGCCAGGCGCGCCCGGCGGCCCGCACACGCATCGTCGACCGGCGTGCCCGCGTGAGTGTACGTCACCCCTGGCGGGGGCGCCGCCGCCAGGTCGCGAGCAGGCGCGCCCGGCGAGCCGCTTCGCGCGCCGGCGCCCGCCACGGCCGCCCCGGCGGCACCGGTCCGCGGGCCGGCCTGCCCCCTGGAGGGGCGGGCGGGCAAAGCGCGCATCAGTAAACGCCCTGGCAGCCGGGACGTCAACCTGATGTTAAGCAACTATTACGGCGTAACCGGACCGTGACCTGAATCTCCTTGACGCCGCCTGTTGTTAACGTTCACAGTCGAGCGCAGGCATGGCTGACGCGCCGGCCCACCGCCGCCCGCGGAACCGGTGCCCGCACCGGTGCCCGCGGTTCGGATCGGCAAGTTCGGCTTACGGCATCCGGCAACCTGAGAGTGAATGTGAGCGATAACAACAGTCACTGTGTAGTCGGCGTCGACTTCGGCACGCTGTCGGGACGCGCCGTCGTGGTGCGGGTGGACGACGGCGCCGAGCTCGGCGCGGCGGTCCACGAGTACGCCGACCGCGTCATCGAGGAGACGCTTCCCGGCAGCGGCGTCCGGCTCGGCCCCGACTGGGCCCTGCAGTCCCCCCGGGACTGGCTCGACGTCCTGCGTGTCGCCGTCCCCAAGGCCCTGGCCGTGGCGGGGATCTCCCCCGGCCAGGTGATCGGCATCGGCACCGACTTCACCGCCTGCACGGTGCTACCCGCCACCGCCGACGGCACTCCGCTGAGCGATCTGCTCCCCGACCGGCCCCACGCGTGGCCGAAGCTGTGGAAGCACCACGCCGCCCAGCCGCACGCCGACCGGATCAACGCCCTGGCCGCCGAGCGCGGCGAGGCGTGGCTGCCGCGCTACGGCGGCAAGATCTCCTCCGAGTGGCAGTTCGCCAAGGGCCTGCAGGTCCTGGAGGAGGACCCGGAGGTGTACGGCCTGGCCGAACGCTGGATCGAGGCGGCCGACTGGATCATCTGGCGGCTCACCGGCGTCGAGACCCGCAACACCTGCACCGCCGGCTACAAGGGCATCTACCAGGACGGCGGCTACCCCTCCGAGGAGTTCCTCGCCGCCCTGCACCCGGGCTTCGCGGGGTTCACCGCCAAGCTCGGCGGGGAACCCTCGCCCCTCGGCGGCCTGGCCGGCCGGCTGACGGCCGAGGCGGCGGAGCTCACCAAGTTGCCCGAGGGCATCGCCGTCGCGGTGGGCAACGTCGACGCCCACGTCACCGCGGCCGCCGCCGACGCCGTCCGTCCCGGGCAGATGGTCGCCATCATGGGCACCTCCACCTGCCATGTGATGCCCTCCGACCAGTTGGCCGAGGTGCCGGGCATGTGCGGCGTCGTCCGCGACGGCATCGTGCCGGGTCTTTGGGGCTACGAGGCCGGGCAGTCGGGCGTGGGCGACATCTTCGCCTGGTTCGTCGAGACCTCGGTGCCCGCCTCCTACACCGAACGGGCCGCCGAGCTCGGGGTGAGCGTCCACGAGTACCTGACCTCCCTGGCCGCCGCGCAGAACGTCGGCGCGCACGGCCTGGTCGCGCTCGACTGGCACAACGGCAACCGCTCGGTGCTGGTGGACCACAACCTGTCGGCGGTGATCGCCGGGCAGACGCTCGCCACCCGGCCCGAGGACGTCTACCGGGCGCTCATCGAGGCCACGGCCTTCGGCGCCCGGGTCATCGTGGAGACCTTCGAGAAGTCGGGGGTGCCGGTGGAGGAGTTCGTCGTCGCCGGCGGGCTGCTCAAGAACCCCTTCCTCATGCAGGTCTACGCGGACGTGCTGCGCCGCCCGCTGTCGGTCATCGGCTCCGACCAGGGCCCCGCGCTCGGCTCGGCCATCCACGCGGCCGTCGCGGCGGGCGCCTACCCCGACATCGCCGAGGCCGCCGCCGCGATGGGCAAGCGCACGCCGGCCGCCTACGTGCCCGACGACGCCAGCGCCGACGCCTACGACCGGCTGTACGCCGAGTACCGCCGGCTGCACGACCACTTCGCCGACGGGGAGCTGCTGCACCGGCTCCGCGCGATCAGGAACGAGGCCGGGGCATGATGCTGCCCGAGCTGCGCGAGACGGTCAGCCGGCTGCACGCCGAGCTGGTGCGCTACAACCTGGTCGCCTGGACCGCCGGCAACGTCTCCGGACGCGCCCCCGGCGGCGACCTGTTCGTCATCAAGCCCAGCGGCGTGTCCTACGACGAGCTGACCCCCGAGGCGATGGTCGTGTGCGACCTTGAGGGCAACCTGGTCGAGGGCGACTACGCGCCCTCCAGCGACACCGCCGCGCACGCCTACACCTACCGCCACATGCCCGAGGTGAACGGGGTGGTGCACACCCACTCCACCTACGCCTCGGCGTGGGCGGCCCGCGCCGAGCCGATCCCGTGCGTGCTCACCGCGATGGCCGACGAGTTCGGCGGCGAGATACCGGTGGGGCCGTTCGCCCTGATCGGCAACGACGACATCGGCAAGGGCATCGTCGCCACGCTGTCGGGGCACCGCTCCCCCGCGGTGCTCATGCAGAACCACGGGGTCTTCACCATCGGCGACTCGGCGAAGGCGGCGGTGAAGGCCGCGGTGATGTGCGAGGACGTCGCGCGCACCGTGCACGTCGCCCGCCAGCTCGGCGAGCCGCTGCCCATCCCCCAGGCCGACATCGACCACTTGTACGACCGCTACCAGAACGTATACGGGCAGAGGAGTCCCCTGTGAAACTGTGGTTCCTGACCGGCAGCCAGGGCCTGTACGGCGACGAGACGCTGGCGCAGGTGGCCGGGCAGTCCCAGGAGATCGCCGGCGCACTGGACCGCGCGCTGCCCTTCGAGGTGGTCTGGAAGCCGGTGCTCACCGACGCCGCCGCCATCCGCAAGGTGTGCCTGGAGGCGAGCGCCGACGACGACTGCGCCGGCGTCGTCGCCTGGATGCACACCTTCTCCCCCGCCAAGATGTGGATCGCCGGGCTGGACGCGCTGCGCAAGCCGCTGCTGCACCTGCACACGCAGGCCAACGTCGCGCTGCCGTGGAGCTCCATCGACATGGACTTCATGAACCTCAACCAGGCCGCCCACGGCGACCGGGAGTTCGGCTACATCCAGTCCCGGCTCGGCGTGGCGCGCAAGACCGTGGCCGGGCACGTCAGCGACCCGTCGGTCGTGGCGCGCATCGCCGCCTGGGCGCGGGCCGCGGCGGGCCGGGCCGAGGTCGCCTCGCTCAAGCTGGCCAGGTTCGGCGACAACATGCGCGACGTGGCCGTCACCGAGGGCGACAAGGTCGAGGCGCAGCTGCGGTTCGGCGTCTCGGTGAACACCTACGGCGTCAACGAACTGGTCGAGGCGGTGGACGCCGCCGCCGACTCCGAGGTCGGCACGCTGGTCAAGGAGTACGAGGAGCTCTACCAGGTCGCCCCCGAGCTGCGGGCGGGCGGCGAGCGGCACGAGTCGCTGCGGTACGCGGCCCGCGTCGAGCTCGGGCTGCGCGGCTTCCTGCGCGATGGCGGCTTCAAGGCCTTCACCACCAACTTCGAGGACCTGGGCGGGCTGCGGCAGCTCCCCGGCCTCGCCGTTCAGCGGCTGATGGCCGACGGCTACGGCTTCGGCGGCGAGGGCGACTGGAAGACCTCGGTGCTGCTGCGCACGCTGAAGGTCATGTCGGAGGGGCTGCCCGGTGGCACCTCCTTCATGGAGGACTACACCTACCACCTGACGCCCGGCGAGGAGGCCATCCTCGGCGCGCACATGCTGGAGGTCTGCCCGACCATCGCCGCGGGCACGCCCTCGTGCGAGATCCACCCGCTGAGCATCGGCGGCCGTGAGGACCCGGTGCGGCTGGTGTTCGACGCCGCGCCGGGGCCCGCGGTGGTGGTGGGCCTGGCCGACATGGGCGAGCGGTTCCGGCTGGTGGCCAACGAGATCGACGTCATCTCCCCCGCCGAGCCGCTCCCCCGCCTGCCGGTGGCGCGGGCGGTCTGGACGCCGCGCCCGGACCTGCGCACCTCGGCGGAGTCGTGGCTGACGGCCGGCGCCCCGCACCACACGGTGCTGTCGGCGGCGGTGGGCGCCGAGGAGCTGACCGACTTCGCCGACATGCTCGGGGTGGAGCTGCTGGTGATCGACGCCGACACCACCTCGCGCCAGTTCGCCAAGGAGCTGCGCTGGAACCAGGCGTACTACCGCCTGGCCCAGGGTTTCTGACGGCGTACCGCTCTCGCGGCCCCGCGTCCGGCGGCGCCGTCCCGTCCCCCCTCGCGGAGGGGACGAGACGGCGCCGCCGGGGCTCGGCGCGGCCGGGCGCCTCGCCCCGGTGGACCGGTTGGCGTGCCCGTCCGTAAAGCGCTCAAGTCAAACCGCGAAATGCCTTTACAAAGGCGATGTGAACGTTAACAATTGACCCACCCCAGCGTGGGCCTACAGCCCGCGAGGAAGGAGGCGGGGCCAGAGTCATGGCTCGCAACGTCCATCGCTCCCCCGTCATGGCGGATGTGGCAAGGCTCGCAGGCGTGTCGCACCAGACCGTATCCCGGGTTCTGAACGATCACCCTAACGTGCGCCAGGAGACCCGTGAACGGGTGCTCGCCGCCATCGAGGGTCTCGGCTACCGCCGCAACTCCAGCGCCCGCGCGCTGGTGACCCGGCAGACCAACACCCTCGGGGTCGTCGCCTTCGACACGACGCTGTACGGCCCGGCCAGCACGCTCTACGGCCTCGAACGGGCCGCCCGCGAGGCCGGCTACTTCGTGAGCATCGTGAGCCTGCGCGAGCTGACCCGCGACGACCTGGCCGAGGCGCTCGACCACCTGGCCCGCCAGCAGGTGGACGGGCTGGTGGTCATCGTGCCGCAGAGCGCGATCGCGGTCGCGCTGGCCGAGATGCCGCAGCCCGTCCCGGTGGTGACGGTCGAAGGGGACGCCGGCGTCGGCCTCCCCGTCGTCAACGTCGACCAGCGCAAGGGAGGGGCTCTGGTCACCGAGCACCTGCTGCGGCTCGGCCACCGCACGGTGTGGCACGTCTCGGGACCACCGGACTGGCTGGAGTCCCAGGCGCGCACCCAGGGCTGGCGCGAGACCCTGCTGGCCGCCGGCGCCCCGATCCCCGAGCCGCTGTCGGGCGACTGGAGCCCACGCTCGGGCTACCGCTGCGGTCAGCTGCTGGCCGGCGTGCCCGATCTGACGGCCGTGTTCGTGGCCAACGACCAGATGGCCCTCGGGGTGGTGCGGGCGCTGGACGAGGCGCGCATCCGCGTCCCCGACGACGTGAGCGTCGTGGGCTTCGACGACGTGCCCGAGTCGGAGTTCTTCACCCCGCCGATGACCACCGTGGCGCAGGACTTCTCCGAGGTGGGCCGCAAGGCGATCGAGTTGCTGCTGGACGCCCTGGCCGACGACCGCGACCACTCCGCCCCCGCGGCGGAGGGCGCCGACGGCGCCTACCCGGCCGTCCCGCCCGCCCGCATCGTCGTCCAGCCGCATCTCGTCGTCCGTCGCAGCTCAGGACCGCCCCGGCGGTCCTGAGGGCCACACCTCCGAGACCTCGCACCTCCCGCGAGACCGGCACCTCCTGCAAGACCGTCGCCTTCCGGGACCGTCGCCTTCCGGGACCGGCGCCTTACAGGACCGGCGCCTTACAGGGCGCCGGTGCACCGCTCTGGTGATCTCCAGGGCCGCCACGCGCCAGGCGGCGGCCCTGGAACCACGCGTCGCGGCCGCCGGGCAGGCGCGTTCAGCCCTTGACGCAGATGATCTGGCGCAGCCGGGCGACGACCTCGACCAGGTCGGTCTGGGCGGCCATGACCGACTCCAGGTCCTTGTAGGCGCCCGGGATCTCGTCCAGCACACCCGCGTCCTTGCGGCACTCGACGCCGCTGGTCTGCGCCTCCAGGTCGCCGAGGGTGAAGGTGCGCTTGGCCTTGTTCCTGCTCATCTTGCGCCCGGCGCCGTGGGAGGCCGAGTTGAACGCCTTGGCGTTGCCCAGGCCCTTGACGATGTAGGTGCCCGTCGCCATCGACCCGGGGATGATGCCGAGTTCGCCGGAACCCGCCCTGATCGCGCCCTTGCGGGTGACCAGCAGGTCCATCCCGTCGTAGGTCTCCTCGGCGACGTAGTTGTGGTGGCAGGAGATGGGCCGGTCGAAGGTGACGCCGGCGAAGTGCTTGCGCAGCACGCCGCAGACCAGGGCCATCATGACCGCCCGGTTGTGGCGGGCGTAGTCCTGCGCCCAGAACAGGTCACGCCGGTAGGCCTCCATCTTCACCGTGCCGGCCACGAAGACCGCCAGGTCGCGGTCGGGGAGGTCCTGGTTGTGCGGCAGCTTGCGCGCCTGCTCGATGTGGTGCTCGGCCAGCTCCTTGCCGATGTTGCGCGAGCCGGAGTGCAGCACCACCCACACGGCGCCCTCGTCGTCGGAGCAGACCTCCAGGAAGTGGTTGCCGCCGCCGAGCGTGCCCATCTGTACCTCGGCACGCTGCCTCCTGCCCCGCACCGCGGGCGCCAGGGCGTCGAAGCCCTTCCAGAAGGAGTCCCACTGACCGGCCGGGAACCCGTGCAACCTGCCCGGCTCCACCGGTCGCTTGTGGGCGTGGAACCCCACCGGGACGGCCTGCTCCAGCCGCGAGCGGAGGTAGGGCAGATTGTCCGGAAGGTCGTCGACCTTGAGCGAGGTGCGCACCGCGCTCATGCCGCAGCCGATGTCCACCCCGACCGCCGCCGGCGACACGGCGTCGCGCATCGCGATCACCGAGCCCACGGTGGCCCCCATGCCGTAATGCACGTCCGGCATCACGGCGACACCATGCGTCCACGGCAGGTTCGCCACGTTGCGCAACTGCTGCATCGCCTGCGGCTCGACCTCGTCGGGCTCGGCCCACATCCGGATCGGCGCACGCCCACCCGGCACCTTCTTGTACACCATCGCGTGTCGCCTCCCTCCGCCGGACTCCGAACCGACGCCATCAATGACGCCAGAGTCGCACCACCGCCCGCAACCCAATAAAGATCCTCTGCCCGTCCTCGGCCGCCGTGATAGGCCGATCGGTCCGGATGAAGCATGAGCGAAGAGACGGTGCCGGCGGGTGGACCGGCCGCCATGGCGTCAGGGCGTCGATCAGGCCTGGACGGCCCGCGCCCGGCGGCGCCGCTTCCAGGCCAGGGTCGCGGCCTGGATGACGAAGAAGGCGCCACCGGCCGCGGTGTACATGATCAGCGGGGTCAGGCCGGGGTGGTCGCCGACGGCGGCGGGCAGGTAGGTGAGACCGGCGATGACCGACAAGGCGCCGGCGACGAGCATCGGCCACTGACGGCCGAGCTCGGGGCCGCGGCGGCGGACGGCCACGGCCAGTTGGGCGGCACCGGAGACGATGGCCCAGAGGCCGAACACGAACAGCACCGCGCCGACGCCGCCGATGGCGGACAGGCCGAGAGCGACGGCGGTCAGGGCGCTGAGCACCGTGTTGAACACCTGCAGCCTGCGGGCCGGAGTCCCGGGATCCTCACGGACGTCGAGCAGCGAGGCGACGACGTCGATGATCGGGTACGCGACGAGCAGGATCACCGAGGTGGCCGTCAACGAGTCGTGGACGGCGACGAAAGCGGCGGACCAGGCGATCGCGATGAGGCCGCGGACGAGGTAGATGCGAAGGAGGGACGACATCGGGGCTTCCATATTCTTTCCGACATTCCAGCTTTCCGAGGTACGGATCACTCTGACCGCCCGTACCGGCCGATCGCCCCTGGGAGAGACCCTGGTCGGGACCCTGGTCCCGGCCCCCTGGGCTCCCCGGGCATCCCCTGGGGAGGGCTCCGGCACGTCACGACGTTCGAGCCGAGCAGGAGTGTTGTAACCTCCCCGGCGGGGGGATTACGTGCAGATCAACACCAGGATGTCCGCTTTACGAGGGCGGCGGCGCGAGCAGGAGGCGCTCGAACGGCTGCTGCGTGAGGTCCGCGCGGGGCAGAGCCGGGTGCTGGTGCTGCGCGGCGAGGCCGGAGTGGGCAAGACCGCCCTGCTGGACCACCTCGCCGAGACCGCGCCGGCCGGTCACGTGGCCCGCGCGGCCGGGGTGGAGCTGGAGACCGAGCTCGCCTACTCCGCGCTCCAGCAACTCTGCGCCCCGCTGCTGGGCCGTCTCGACCGGCTGCCCGAGCCGCAGCGCGACGCGCTCGCCACCGCCTTCGGCCTCAGCACCGGCACCCCGCCGGAGCCGTTGCTCGTGGGACTCGCCGTGCTCGGGCTGTTCGCCGAGGCCGCCTCGGAGCGGCCGCTGGTCTGCGTGGTGGACGACGCGCAGTGGATGGACCGCATGTCGGAGGTGATCCTCGCCTTCGTCGCCCGCCGGCTGGACCGCGAGTCGATCGCCCTGGTCTTCGCGGCGCGCAGCCCCGGCGACGAGCAGGTCCTCGCGGGGCTGCCCGAACTGCGCGTCGAGGGCCTGCCCGACGCGGACGCGCGGGCACTGCTGGGCTCGGTCCTGCCCGGGCCGATCGACGCCCGGGTACGCGACCGGATCGTCGCCGAGACCCGCGGCAACCCGCTGGCCCTTCTCGAACTGCCGCGCGGTCTCACACCGGCGGAACTGGCGTTCGGGTTCGGCGGGCACGGCGGGACACCGCTGGTGAGCCGGGTCGAGGAGGGCTTCCAGCGGCGCATCGCGGCGCTGCCCGAGGACACCCGCACACTGCTGCTCACCGCCGCCGTCGAACCGCTCGGCGACGTGCCGCTGCTGTGGCGCGCGCTGGAGCGGCTGGGCGTCGGGATGGACGCCGCGGCGCCCGCGACCGCCGCGGGCCTGATCGAGATCGGGACCCGGGTCCGATTCCGGCATCCGCTGGTCCGCTCGGCCAGCCGGCGCTCCGCCGCGCCCTCCGGGCTGCGGGAGGTCCACCGGGCGCTCGCCGAGGTGACCGATCCCGGGCGGGACCCCGACCGCCGCGCCTGGCACCGGGCGCACGCCGCGCTGGGACCGGACGAGGAGGTCGCCGGCGAACTGGAGCGGTCGGCCGGCCGGGCGGTGGCCCGTGGCGGCCGGTCGGCGGCCGCGGCCTTCCTGGAGCGCGCGGCGGAGCTGACCCCCGATCCGGCGAAGCGCGCCGGGCGCACCCTGGCCGCCGCGGCGGCCCGGTTCGCCGCCGGGGCCCTCGCCGAGGTTCCGGACCTGCTGGCCACGGCGGAACTCGGTCCGCTGGACCTGGTGCAGCAGGCCGGAGTGGAGCGGCTGCGCGCCAAGGTCGCGTTCGCGCTCAACGCCGGACGGGCGGCCGGGCCGCCGCTGCTGTCGGCCGCACGCCGTCTTGCGACCCTGGATCCCGCGGCGGCCCGCGAGACCTACCTGGCGGCGATCGGCGCGGCCGTGAACGCGGGATGCCTCGGCGACGGCGACCTGCGCCGCGCCGCCGAGGCGGCCCGGGGCGTCCCCGCGGGCGGAGAGCCGGCCGGTCTGCTCCTCCAGGCTCTGACGGCGTGGAGCCTGGAGGGGCACGCGGCGGCGGTGCCGCTGTTCGCTCGCGCCCTGGCCGAGGTCTCCCCGCACAACGACGTGGACCTGGTCTGGCTGAGCGGGGCGATCTTGCACGAGGTGTGGGACGACGTGGCGTTTCTCACCAGGACCGAGCAGGCCGTCGGCTACGCCCGTGAGACCGGCGCGCTGTCCCTCCTGCCGAGCGCGCTGACCTTCCGTGCCACCGCGCTGATCTACGCCGGCCGCTTCGCCGACGCCTCGGACCTGCTGGAGGAGGCCGAGGCCCTCGGAAACGCCACCGGCTCGTCCCCGCATCCGGCCACCGCGGTCATCCTGGCCGCGCACCGCGGCCGCGAGGAGCCGGCGCTGGAGCTCAACGAGGCTCTGGTGAACGACGCCGAGGCGGGTGGCATGGGGTGGCTGCTCGCCGTCGCCGGGTACAGCAGAGCGGTGCTGTACAACGGGCTCGGCCGGTACCCCGCCGCGCTGCGGGCGGCCCGCGAGGCGGCCCGGCACGAAGACCTCGCCGTCCTGCAGTGGTCGCTCGGGGAGCTGGTGGAAGCCGCCGCGCGCGCCGGGGAGCACGCCGTCGCGGCGCGGGCACGTGACCGCCTCGCGGCCCGGACACGTGCCGCCGGCACCAACTGGGCCCTCGGCGCCCAGGCGCTCGCGGACGCGCTCGCCGGATCGGCCGGCCCGGCCGGCTCGGCCGGATCGGTCGAGGAGAACTACCGAGAGGCGATCGAGCGGTTGTCCGCGACCCGGCTCGGCCTGCAGACCGCCCGGGCCCGCCTGCTCTACGGTGAGTGGCTGCGACGGGAGAACCGGCGGGCCGACGCCCGGGCACAGCTGCGCGTCGCGCACGAGGCGTTCACCACCATCGGCGCGGAGGGGTTCGCCGAGCGGGCCGGGCGGGAACTGGCCGCCACCGGCGAGACAGTGCGCAGGCGGACCCTCGGAGAACGGGAGGAGCTCACCCCCCAGGAGGCGCAGATCGCGCGTCTGGCCGTGGCGGGCCGCACCAATCCGGAGATCGGCGCCGTGCTGTTCCTCAGTCCGCGCACCGTCGAATGGCACCTGCGCAAGGTCTTCACCAAGCTCGGCATCGGCTCGCGCCGCGAGCTCGCCTCCGCCCTGCGCGACAGGTGACTCCAGGGACGCCCCCAGGGTGTCACCCTGGGGCGAGCGTCCTGCCCCGCACGTGATCGTGGACCCGATGCCGGACGGCATCACCGTGATCGTGAAGAGGTGGAGACAGTGGTGGACTACCTGCTCGAAGTGATCGTGCTGCCGGTGGCCGACGTCGACCGGGCCAAGGAGTTCTACAAGCGGATCGGATTTCGCGAGGATCTCGACTACGTCGGCGGCCAGGACTTCCGGGTCGTGCACTTCACCCCGCCGGGCTCCCACTGCTCGATCATCGTGGGCGAAGGCATCGGCACCGCCGCGCCCGGGTCGGCGGAGAACGTGCACCTGATCGTGCGCGACATCGAGGAGGCCCGGGCCGACCTGGTCGGCCGCGGCGTCGAGGTCAGCGAGATCTTCCACGACGCCGGCGGCGTCTTCCACCACGCGGGCGAGGAGAAGCGGGTTCCCGGCCTCTACCCCGGCCGCCTCTCGTACGGTTCGTTCGCCTCGTTCAGCGATCCGGACGGCAACGGTTTCCTGTTGCAGGAGGTCACCGAGCGCGCCCCCGGCCGCTGAAGCCGCGCTGGACGCGCCCACCGTATGACCGCGGCGGCCCCGGGGAGAGTCCCCGGGGCCGCCGCGTCGTGCGGACAGGGTCAGGCGGTGACGCAGCGGTAGTTCGCGGCCGAGGCCGTGTCGTCGTGACCGGTGTAGCGGGCCACCATCGGGTAGCGGCAGACGTTCCGCGTGACGGTCCTGCCGTCGGCGCCGGAGACCGAGGCGGCCAGGGTGGCCGGAGCCTTGCCCTTCTCCACCCAGGTGACCAGTGCGCCCAGGTCGTCGGCCGGGTACGGGCCGGTGCCGCCGCCGCAGTGGTTCACGCCGGGCAGCAGGAACAGCCGGTAGAAGTCGTCGACCCGCTCGCCGCCGCCGAGGGCCCGCTCGACCCGCTCGCGGTAGTCGACCGTGCCCTGGGTGGGCACCAGTTCGTCGGTCTGGCCGTGCCAGCTCAGCAGCTTGCCGCCGGCCTTCGCGAACGCGGACAGGTCCGGGTCGTCGCCGCCGATGATGTCGTTGAACCGCCGCTGCGACGCGCGGAAGAGCTGCCCGAAGGACGTGTAGGTGAGCTTCGTGGTGTCGAACGAGGGGTCCTGCGTCACGAAGTACTTGACCCAGGTGTCGGCGACGAAGAACGGGGCGCCGGGAGTGGCCAGGGCGGCCAGGCTCGCGCCCTTGTTCGGCCCGTACCAGAGCTTGCGGCCGGAGATGACCGGCCCCGCCCAGACCTTGCGCACCGCGTCCGCGGTGGCGCGGGAGATCACGATCGTCCTGTCCTTGCAGACGACCTTGGTGCCGACCAGGCGACGGGGGTCCCAGCCGCACTTGTGCGGGCTGTCGATGACGCCGTCCTGGACGCCGTCGAGGGTGTCGCAGGCCTTGACCGCGGCGGCGGTGAAAGCCTCCAGCTCACACGAGGTGGGCGCGACCTTCTCCTCGTTGAAGACGGCCTGCGACCAGAGTGTGGCGACCGCGAACCGGTCCCAGTTGATCGCCGGCGCCTTGGCGAGGATCCCGTCGAAGTCGGCCGGGTGGCTCTGGGCCTCCTCGTACCCCTGGCGGCCGCCGGTCGAGCAGCCGTTCCAGTACGCGTAACTCACGGATCGGTCGTAGAACCTCTTCGCCACGTCCTTGCCGATGACGGCCATGTCGTGCAGCGAGCGGGAGGCGAAGTTCTCCAGCAGCGGGGTGTTGACCTTTCCGGCCGCGGTGAGCGCCCAGCCGCTCACGTCGAGCGGGTTCGCGCCGACACCGGCATCGGTCGCCGCGGCGACATAGCCAGCCTTCACCGCGCTGACCAGCGGGGCCCCGCCAAGATCACCGGCGAGGTAGGCGCTGCCTCCGGTGGCCTGGAACCGTCCGGTCCACTTCTTCCTGTCCTGGGGCAGCGAGATCTTGATGGCGACATGGTCCTTCGCGCCCGGGTGGCTCACCGTGACGGTGACGTCGCACCAGGCGGGCACGTCGGTGAGCGTCTCCTCCTCGGGATGCAGCGGTGGAGCGGCGGGGAAGGTGACGGTTCCGCCGGCGTGGGCGACCGCCTTCACCGACTCCACCTTCGTGCCGGAGGGCGCGGAGACGGGAACCGCGGCGCAGGTCGTGGCGGCTGCCGGGCCGCTGTCGCGGGAGAGGGCGCCGGCGGCCGTGGGCGTCAGCGCCGCCGCCGCCGGCACCGCCGCCGCCATCAGGACGATCAATCGTCGTTTCATGCCCGACATACTCATGCGGGACCCGTGGGCCTCACCCCAGGGAGACACCCTGGGCCGCACCCTGGCCGGGCCTCGGCGACTCACCCGCCCGCGGGTCCGGCCTCCTGGCGGGCGGCGGGAACGTGCGCCGCTTCGCCGGAGCGGGCCCGGTAGCGGGAGGTCAGCGGCAGGCCCTGGAAGGCCTGTTCGGCCGCGGCGTCGAGGTCCGCGCCGTCCATGCCGCCCTTGGCCATGACGTCGAAGCCGCGGTTGAGCGACAAGATCATGACGGCGATGGCGCGGGCGTCGGCCTCCGGGGCGAGGTCGCCGTGGCGCTGGGCCGCGGCGACGCAGTCGCGCAGGATCCGCTGCTGTTCGAGGAACACCCCCCGGATGATGTCGCGCGCCTTGCCGTCCTGGGTGCCCACCTCGTGGGCGAACCTGCCCGCCATGCAACCGAGACGTTCGTCGTCGTCCAGGACGAACCGGGCACCGCTCGCGAGGAAGCCGTGCAGGCGTTCCACCGCGGTGTCGTCGGGCCCGTCGAGAAGCTCACGCGTCTCGGCCAGGGCCTGGCGCACGTACTCGTTGAGCGACTTGATGAACACCGTGTGCTTGTCGCCGAAGGAGGCGTAGAGGCTCCCCCGCCCGAGGCCCGTGGCGGCGGAGATGTCGTCCAGGCTCGTGCCGGCGTAGCCCGTCGCCCGAAAGCGCAGCATGGCCGTCTCGAGGACGGTCTGCTCGTCGAAGCCGCGCGGTCTGGCCATGCACCCATCCTACAAGATCTTGACCGATCGATACAGAACCTGCGCCCGGATTCTGGACGAAACAGTACAGAACCATGCTAGGGTTTTTGACAGATCAGTACAGAACGCCGATGCGGGACGGCTCCGCCGCAGCCCGCCACGGCGCCACCACGCCGACGATCCCGGACCCCCGTGAGGTACCGGGATCGGACAGGCGGCGACTCACACAGGGAGCACGTCAATGAGCGCCAAGCTCGAAGGAAAGATCGCGCTGGTCACCGGTGGCAGCACCGGCATCGGACTGGCGTCCGCGCGACGGCTGGTCGACGAGGGCGCCTTCGTCTTCATCACCGGCCGCCGCGAGCAGGAACTGCTCAAGGCCGAGGCCGAGATCGGGCACAACGTGCGGACGGTGCGGGGAGACATCGCCCACCTGGCCGACCTCGACCGTCTCTACTCGGCGATCAGGTCACACGAGGGCCGGCTCGACATCGTCGTCGCCAACGCCGGCATCGTCGAGGTGAGGCCCACCGACCAGGCCACCCCCGAGCACTTCGACAAGATCTTCGATGTCAACGCCCGGGGCACCTACTTCACGGTCCAGAAGGCGCTGCCGCTCATGGGCGAGGGAGGGAGCATCGTGCTCGTCTCCTCCGGCATGAGCGTGAAGGGCTTCCCCGGCTACGGGGCGTACGCCGCCACCAAGGCCGCCATCCGCTCCTTCGCCAGAACCTGGGCGGCGGAGCTGAAGGATCGAGGCGTGCGCGTCAACGTGCTCAGCCCCGGCGTGATCGAGACCCCGATCATGGACAGCCAGTTCGCGGACGAGGCCGAGCTGCGGGCCGGCATGGAGATGTTCAGGTCGATGATCCCGATGGGCCGCCTCGGCCGTCCCGAGGAGATGGCCGCCGCCGTCTCCTTCCTCGCCTCCGGCGACAGCAGCTACATCACCGGGTTCGACCTGGTGGCGGACGGCGGCGTCGTCGAACTCTGAGCCCATCGGCGCGACCCGTCCGAACCCGCCGCAGGGCTCGTGCGGGTCGCGCCGCGCGCCCCGGTCCCCCCGCCCGGGCGACCGTCGCGGCCGGCCGTGCCGGGGTCATCACGGGACGTCGCCGGGTCATCACGGGACGTCGCGGGAATCGGCGCCGGCGGGCCGGGGGCGTGGGGCCGTGCTTTGCCGATGACCGCCTCGGTGAGCTGCGCGGCCAGGCCGGCGGTGAGGGGGGTGCGGGCGATCAGGAGGCGGTACCACATCAGGCCGTAGACCTGGTCCATGGTCAGCTCCAGATCGATCCCGGCCGGCAGCTCACCGCGGTCGCGGCCTTGGACGAGCAGCGCCCGCAGCCGGTCTCTGCGGGCCGCGATGAACGCGCGCATGCCCTCGGCGGCCGCGGTGTCGCGCAGAGCCTCGGCCGCCAGGGCGCGGAACAGGTCTCCGGCGCGCTCGACGGCGAGGAAGGTGCCGGACAGGAAGATCTCCAGGTCCGCGGCGAGCACTCCGGTGTCGGGGACGGGCACCTCCTGCTGGGCGTGCTCGACCACGGCCTCCAGCAGCACCGCGCCCTTGGAGGGCCACCACCGGTAGATCGTGTGCTTGCTGACCCCCGCCGCGCGGGCGATCGCGTCGATCGTGACGGCCATGCCGTCCGGCCCGGCGAGCAGATCGGCGGCGCGGCGCAGCACGGCCTCCCGGACCGCCGGGTTGCGCCGGCGACCGGTGTGCGGCCGGGAGGCGGGCGTGGGGTCGGTGGCCATGATCGCATCCTAGCATTTGACGGAACTGGTGGTTCCGGCAAAGCTTGCCGGAACCACCAGTTCCGTCAAGCACGAAGAGGGCCATCATGGATCTCCACCTGAGCGGCAGGTCCGCGCTCATCACCGGCGCGTCGAAGGGCATCGGCGCGGCGACCGCCGAGGTGCTCGCCGAGGAGGGCTGCGAGGTCCACCTCGCCGCCCGCGGGGCTCCCGCGCTGGAGGACCTCGCGCGCCGCCTGAGCTCCGCGTACGGCGTCGGCGCGTACGCGCACCCCGTCGACCTGCGGCGCCCGGAGGATCTCGCCCGCCTGGCCGAGGAGGTCCCGCGGGTGGACATCCTGGTCAACAACGCCGGCGACATCCCCCACGGCCCGCTCGACGCGGTGGACGCGAAGAGCTGGCGGCACGGCTGGGAGCTCAAGGTCCTCGGCTACGTCGACCTCACGCGGCTGGTCTACGCGCGGATGAGGGACCACGGGCACGGCGTGATCGTCAACACCATCGGCATCGCCGGCCAGCGGGCCGACTTCGACTACATCGCGGGCAGCTCGGGCAACGCCGCCCTGATGGCGTTCACCCGCGCCTTGGGCGGGCGCAGCCTGCGCGACGGCATCCGCGTCGTCGGCGTCAACCCCGGGCCGGTGGCGACCGAGCGCATCCTCACCCTCATGGCCGCCCAGGCGCGCACGGCCGGCGGCGAAGGGACGCCCCCCGATCCGGCCGCCGCGTTCCCGCTCGGCCGTGCGGCGACGCCCCGCGAGGTCGCCGACCTCATCGCCTTCGTGGCCTCCCCCCGCTCCGCCTACACCAGCGGTGCGATCTTCACCGTCGACGGCGGGATCTCGGCCGCGTCGTGACCACCACCCGGGCTCGCCCTCGTCGCACGGGCACGACTCCGGGACGAGGACGGCTCCCGTACCGCCGAGACGGGTCCCGCCGCACGGGGACGGCACCGCTCCGGCGAGGGCGGGGCCCACACGGGACGGGCCGGTGTCCGCCGGGAAGACGGGGGCGTCAGCCACCGGCGGCGTCGGGGCGCATCTCGGGGCAGGTGCCTCCCGGCGTGGTGGCCAGTTCGAAGTGCCACATCTCGTTGGCGAACATCTGGCACAGCCCGTAGCGGGCGCCGTGCCGGCTGAGCCAGTCGTCGGCGTCGGTCGGGCCGATGTCCACCGCGTGCCCGGTGACGTGGCGCGAGCGTTCCGGAGTGGCGACGTAACGGGCCGCCTCCCGCTCGCTCCCGTACTTGGCGATCGCCTCGTCGAGCAGCCGCCGCTGGTAGGCCCTGCTGCGCCAGCCGGTGGTCAGGAACACGCCGACGCCCTCGCGCGCCGCGTCCTTCGCCGCCCGCCGGACGGCGCGCAGGAGCTCCGGGTCCAGGTTGGTCACCGCGGGCTGCCCGGTGTCGAAGGGCGAGAGCCGCCCACCGTCCGGTACCACCCCGTCCGCGGCGCCCAGAGGGGGATCGGCACTCCATTCCCGGATGGAACGGCCGATCTCGGTCCCGCCCGGGACGGCGGCCACGCAGCGGGCACCGCAGGTGAACGCCGCCACCCCGGCCCCTGCCGTGACCGCGGCCAGCGACACGGCGGCGAGCGACCACACGATCCGCCCGCGACGCGCGGCGGGCCGACCGGCCGGCGAGGGGACGCGCTCCCGGCCGGACGGGACGCCTGACCGGACGGTGGACGCCAAGAGCGACGGGGCGGGCGACGGGGCGGACCCCGCGGCGGGCGGGGACACGGTCTCGGACGGGGGGCCGGGTCGTCGGTCCATGGGCGATCCTTCTCTCGGGAGGCCGCCGTGCAAGGCGGGCACGCCGCGCGGCGCACGTCGGCCACCATGCGCGTCCCGGGCGTCCCCGCCGTCGCCGCCGCGATTCGGCGACCGCTCAGCTGTGCATCGGTCGTGTATCGGCCCTCCGGCCCGGCCGGGACCATCACCCGGGCGCGGCAACGGGCCGACACGCTTCGAGCGGCCGGCGCCCGGGAAGGCGGCCGGCAGCCTGTCGGCTCGGCGGAGCCCACTCCCCGGCTGGGGATCGGGCGTTGCGGCGGGCTGAGATCGCTGAGGGGCGGCGGTCTCAGCGCGCTACGGAGGTCGCCGGATGCGGCGGTGACGGCGTTCCGGCCACGCGGGGAGATCGCGGCCGTACGGGGGCGAGGCGGCTCGTCCGGCCGCCGATCAGGGCGGCGGGGAATGTCCTGGGTCCGCGGGGTGTCGGAGTCAGAGTGAGCGCACCACGGCAAGCGCCGTTCCTCGGAGAGACCACCTGGGCCCGGCGGTTCGAGACACCGCTGCGCGAGTTCCTGCGCACCGAGACCGGCAGCGCCGCGGTCCTGCTGGCCGCCACGCTGGCCGCGCTCGTCTGGGCCAACGTCGACCTGCCGTCCTACGAGGGGCTGTGGCGGACGTCGCTGTCGGTGCGCCTCGGGGACGCCGGGATCTCCCAGGACCTGCGCCACTGGGTCAACAACGGGCTGATGACGCTGTTCTTCCTGGTCGTCGGGCTGGAGGCCAGGCGCGAGTTCGACATGGGCGAGCTGCGCGACCGGCGGCGGCTCGTGCTGCCGGTGGCGGCCAGCGTAGGCGGCATGCTCGTACCCATCGCGATCTACCTGGCGCTGAACGCGGGCGAGCCCTCCGCGCACGGCTGGGGCGCCGCGATGTCGACCGACACGGCCTTCGCCATGGGAGTGCTCGCCCTGGTCGCCTCCCGCTTCCCCGCCCGCGCGCGGACCTACATCCTCACCGTCACCGTCGTCGACGACCTGGTCGCGCTCTGCGTCATCGCGATCTTCTACAGCGAGCGGGTCAGGGTCCCCGCGCTGCTGGCGGCGATCGCGATCTTCGCGGCGATGCTGCTGCTGAAGTACCGGGCCAGGGTGCGCAACGGCCTGATGGTCGCGGGCTTCGGGGTGGCGGCCTGGGCGGCGCTGCAGGCCTCGGGGGTCGAGCCGGTGGTCATCGGCCTGGCCATGGGCCTGCTGACCTACGCCTCGCCGGCGACGCGCGGCGACCTGGAGCGGGCCAGCGACCTGTTCCGGCTGTTCCGCGAGCAGCCGACCGCCGAGCTGGCCCGGTCGGCCAGCGCGGGGGTGGCCAAGGCCGTCTCGCCCAACCATCGGCTCCAGCAGCTCTACCACCCGTGGACCAGCTACGTCATCGTGCCGCTGTTCGCGCTGGCCAACGCCGGCATCGCGATCGACGGCGGCTTCGTGGCGCGGGCGCTGACCTCGCCGGTCACCCTGGGGATCATGGCGGCGTACATCGCCGGCAAGCCGGCCGGCATCGTCGGGGCCACCTGGCTGGTCACGCGGCTGAGCCGGGGGCGGGTGCGCCCGCCGGTCGGCTGGGCCGCGATCGCGGGCGGCGGGACGATCGCCGGCATCGGGTTCACCGTCTCCCTGCTGATCGCCACCCTGGCCTTCGACGGGGGGCGGCTGGAGGAGGCCAAGTTCGGCATCCTGGCCGCGGCGCTGTGCGCCTCGGTGATCACCTGGGTGATCTCGCGCGTGACGGCCGGGCTGCCGGCCGCGCTGCGGGCGCGGGTGCTGTACGGCACCGCCGAGAGCATCGTCGACCTGGCCTTCCCGGTGGACCCGGACCGCGACCATCTGCGCGGCCCGCTGGAGGCGCCGGTGACGGTGGTGGAGTACGGCGACTTCGAGTGCCCGTACTGCGGCCTGGCCGAGCCGGTGGTGCGCGAACTGCTGGCCGGGCACGGCGACGTGCGGTACGTCTGGCGCCACCTGCCCCTGCACGACGTCCACCCCTCGGCGCAGCTCGCCGCGGAGGCCAGCGAGGCGGCCGCCCTCCAAGGCGCGTTCTGGGAGATGCACGACGCGCTCCTGGAACACCAGGGCCGGCTGCTGCTGCCGCACCTGGTCGGCTACGCCGAGAGCATCGGGCTGGACCTGGACCGCTTCCGGCGGGACCTGAAGGCGCACAGCGGCGCCGCGCGCATCGCCGAGGACGTCGACTCGGCCGACCTCAGCGGCGTGTCCGGCACGCCGACGTTCTTCGTCAACGGGCGGCGGCACCACGGCGCCTATGACATCGCGACGCTGAGCGCCGCCGTCCGCGCCGCCCGCACCCGCGCCGCCCTGGTCTCCTGAGCGCCGCCGTGGCCTCGTGACCGCCTCCCCGGCCTCCTGACCCCTGCCGAGCGCCCCCCGGTCTCCTGAGCGCCGCCGTGACCGCCTCCCCGGCCTCCTGGCCTGCTGAGCACCCCCTGGGCTTCTGAGCGCCGCCGTGATCGCCCGGTCCCTGGCTCCGTGGAACGGGACCGCCGCGCGGGCTCACGCCGATCTCCTGATTGGATGTCCCTCTGTGAGCGAACTGTCAGAAACCGAGCGCACCCAGCACCGGCGGCTGCGCGAGCAGGGCCGCCGCGAGCGGGAGGCGCTGTTCGAGGTGCTGCGCGCGGGGTTCGTCTGCCATCTCGGCGTCGTCGTGGACGGCGTCCCGATGGTGGTGCCCACGGTCTACGGCTTCGACCAGGACCACATGTACGTGCACGGATCGGTCGCCAGCCGCAGCATGGGCCAGGACTCGGTGGTGTGCGTGACCGTCACCCACATCGACGGCCTGGTGCTGGCCCGGTCGGTCTTCGAGCACGGCGTCAACTACCGCAGCGCGATGGTCTACGGGGTCCCGCGCCGGTTGGAAGGCGAGGAGAAGCTCGCCGCGCTGCGCTGCCTCACCGAGCACGTCACCCCCGGCCAGTGGGAGTACGCCCGGCGGCCGAACCGCAAGGAGCTGGCCGCGACGACCATCTTGGCGATCTCGCTGGAGGAGGCGTCGGTCAAGGTCCGCCAGGGCCCGCCCGGCGACGACGACGACCCGCACGACGTCTGGGCCGGTGTGCTGCCGCTGGCCCAGGTGTGGCGGGCGCCGGTCACCGCGCCCGCCGTCACCCACCCCGCCCCTGCCCACGTGCGCGAGCGCGCCGGCGAGCCGTCCTAGCCGCGACGGATTCGCGCGGAAGTGACAAGCGGGGGCCGCGGCACCTGGCGCCGGGTGCGTAGAAACGCGCGCGCGTCGCGGAAATGACCGGGATCCGTCCTTTCACCGCGTCCACGCCCTGCGGCGGGCGACCGGGTCCAGGCATGCCACTCTCGGCGCTGGGCACAAGATTGGTGTCCTCCACTTGAGCGAAGCGGGAACCTTATGACCCGAATTGCCGCTGTCCGCGGTGCCCTCCCTCCCAATCGCCATCCGCAAGCAGAGATCACGGACACCTTCGCCCGCGTGTGCCTGCCCCCGGGCGCGGACCGCCGGCTCCTCGACCGGTTGCACACCTCGGCCCGTGTCGGCCACCGCAACCTGGTCCTCCCGCTCGACCAGTACGCCAAGCTGGACGGGTTCGGCATGGCGAACGAAATCTTCATCGAGGCCGCCGTCGACCTCGGCGCCGAGGCCGTGGGGGCGGCCCTGGACGCCGCCGGCCTGACGCCCGGGGACGTGGACATGATCATGTTCACCTCGGTGACCGGCATCGCCGCCCCCTCGGTGGACGCCCGGCTGGCCGGCCGGCTCGGCCTGCGCCCCGACGTCAAGCGGGTGCCGGTCTTCGGCCTCGGCTGCGTCGCCGGCGCCGCGGGCATCGCCCGGCTGCACGACTACCTGCGCGGGTGGCCCGGGCACGTGGCCGTGCTGCTGTCGGTCGAGCTGTGCTCGCTCACGTTGCAGCCCGGCGACGCCTCGCCGGTCAACCTGGTCGCCAGCGGCCTGTTCGGCGACGGCGCCGCCGCCGTGGTCGCCTGCGGAGCCGACCGGGCCGCCGGAGGCGCACCGGGACCCACCGTCGTCGCCACCCGCGGCCACCTGTACCCCGACTCCGAGGGCGTGATGGGCTGGGACGTCTCCGACACCGGGTTCCGCGTCGTCCTGGACACCAGCGTCCCGGAGGTCGTGCGCACCTACCTGGCCGACGACGTGAACGGCTTCCTCGCCGACCACGGCCTCACCACGCGGGACGTGACGGCGTGGGTCTGCCATCCGGGCGGTCCCAAGGTGCTGCAGGCCGTCGCCGAGACCCTCGACCTGCCCGACGGCGCGCTGGAGCTGACCTGGCGCTCACTGGAGGACGTCGGCAACCTGTCCTCGGCCTCGGTGCTGCACGTGCTTCGCGACACCCTGGCCCTGCGCCCGCCGCCGCCCGGCACACCGGGGCTGCTGATCGCGATGGGCCCGGGCTTCTGCTCCGAACTCGTCCTGCTGCGCTGGTAGCGCTCCGGTGACGCCGATCACGCTCGCGCCGGCGGTCGTGGCCGTATCGTTTGCAGGCATGTCGTCCTGGTACCTGCTTCTGGTCCTGCTCGTCTGCGTGGAGCGCCTCGCCGAACTGGTGGTCTCCCGGCGCAACGCCCGCTGGAGCCTGGCCCGGGGCGGCCGGGTCTTCGGACGCGGCCACTATCCCTGGATGGTCGCCCTGCACACCGGCCTGCTCGCCGGCTGCCTGCTGGAGACCATGCGGGCGCATCAGCCGTTCGTGCCCGCCCTCGGCTGGCCGATGCTCGCCCTGGTCCTGGCCTCCCAGGGCCTGCGGTGGTGGTGCATCACCTCGCTCGGCCCGCGCTGGAACACCGAGGTCATCGTGGTCCCCGGCCTGCCGCTGGTCACCCGTGGGCCCTACCGTCTGCGGTGGCTGCGCCACCCGAACTACGTGGCGGTCGCCGTCGAGGGCGCGGCGCTGCCGCTGGTCCACAGCGCGTGGGTCACCGCCGCCGTCTTCACGGTGCTCAACGCCGCGCTGATGGTCGTGCGCATCCGCTGCGAGGAGTCCGCCCTCGCCTGGGCCGTCCAGCAGGAGGCGGCCGCGCAGGCCCCGGCGCGGGACGGGTCGGGGTGATCGACCTGCTGGTGGCCGGGGGCGGGCCGACCGGGCTGGCCGCCGCCATCAACGCGGCGCTGGCCGGGATGGAGGCCGTGGTCGTGGAGCCGCGCCCGGCCCCGGTGGACAAGGCGTGCGGCGAGGGCCTGATGCCCGCCGGAGTGGCCGCCCTGCGCGCCCTGGGCGTGGAGATCACCGGCCGGCCTCTGCGCGGCATCCGTTACCTGGACGCGCGGCGGCAGGCGGACGCGCCGTTCCGGCACGGGCCCGGCCTGGGCGTGCGCCGCACCCGGCTGCACGCGGCCCTGACCGAACGCGCGGCCGAGGTGGGGGTCAAGGTCGTCCACGGGCGGGTGGAGGGCGTGCGCCAGCGGCCGGGCTTCGTCGAGGCGGCCGGGATGCGGGCCCGCTGGCTGGTCGCCGCCGACGGCCTGCACTCGCCGCTGCGCCGGGCGCTCGGCCTGGAGGTCCCCCCGGGACGCGCTCCCCGCCGGTACGGGCTGCGCCGGCACTTCCAGGTCGCCCCGTGGACGGACTTCGTGGAGGTGCACTGGGCCGCGCGCGGCGAGGCGTACGTGACGCCGGTGGCCGACGGCCTGGTCGGCGTGGCGGTGCTCAGCCGCGAGCGGCGCCCCTACGAGGAGCACCTGGCGCAGTTCCCCGCGCTGCTCTCCCGCCTGGCAGGCCCGGCCGCGACCTCGGTGCGCGGCGCGGGCCCGCTGCGGCAGCGCGCCCGCGCCCGCGTGGCCGGGCGGGTCCTGCTGGCCGGGGACGCCGCCGGCTACGTGGACGCCCTCACCGGCGAGGGCGTCTCGCTCGGGCTGCTGTCGGCGCGCGCGCTGATCGGGTGCCTGCGGGCCGGGCGGCCGGAGGCCTACGAGGGGGCGTGGCGGCGGTTGTCGCTGCGCCACCGCCTGCTGACCGGCGCGCTGCTCGCCGCCCGCCGCCACCCGCTGCCCGCCGGCCTGATCGTCCCCGCCGCCCGCCGCCTGCCCGTCGTGTTCACCGCCGCCGTCAACGCCCTGGCGTGAGGACCCGCGCCGGGGTCAGCGGGACTCGAAGCGCTCCCGGCGGACGGTGACCTTCTTGCCCTTGATGGTGGTCTGGCGCAGTGAGGAGATCACGTCCTCCACCGACTGGTCGGGCACCTCGACCAGGGAGAAGCGGTCGGCGATCTCGATGGCGCCGATGTCGCGGCCGCTGAGGCGCGACTCGTTGGCGATGGCGCCCACCAGGTCCTGCGGCCGGACGCCCGCCGAGCGGCCCGCGCCGATGAACACGCGGGTCATGCCGCTGGAGGGGCCCCGGCCGCGCCGCTCGTCGCGGCCGGGCTGCTCGCGCCGCCCGCGGCCCTCGCGCTCGGGCCGCAGCGGCGCCTCGGGGATCTCCTCCTCGTCGGCCGCCGCGCCGCTGGACTCGTGGGCGAGCTTGACCGCGGCCATGGCGATCTCCACCAGGTCGAACTCGTCGGCGAGGGTCTCGACCACGACCCGGAACTGCTCCAGGTCGTCTTCGAGCATGCTCTCCTCCAGCGCCGAGCGGGTGAGCTCGAGCCGGCGGGCCCGCAGGTCGGCGACCGTCGGGACCTTCTCGACCGTGATGCGCGACTTGGTGACCCGCTCGATGGTCTTGAGCATGCGGTGCTCGCGCGGCTCGGCGAGCGTGATCGCCACACCCTCGCGCCCGGCCCGGCCCACGCGGCCGATGCGGTGGACGTAGGACTCGGGGGCGGAGGGGACGTTGTAGTTCACCACGTGGGTGAGCTGCTCGATGTCCAGGCCGCGCGCGGCGACGTCGGTGGCGACCAGCAGGTCGGCCGTGCCGGCGCGCAGCCGCGCCATCACGCGGTCGCGCTGCTCCTGGCCCATGCCGCCGTGCAGCGCCTCGGCGCGGTAGCCGCGCCCGTTCATCGTCTCGGTGAGCTGGTCGACCTCCTCGCGGGTGCGGCAGAAGACGATCGCCGCCTCGGGGGCCTCGACGTCCAGGACGCGCCCGAGGGCGGTGGGCTTGTGCGCCCGCGGGACGACGTAGGCGCTCTGCCGCACGCGCGGGGCCTCGCCCGGCGCGGCGGTCTCGCGCTCGATCTGGATGCGCACCGGGTCGGTGAGGTGCTGGCGGGCGATGGAGTTGATGCGCGGCGGCATCGTCGCCGAGAACAGGACGGTCTGCCGCTCTTGAGGGGTCTCCTGGAGGATCGCCTCGATGTCGTCGGCGAAACCCATGTCGAGCATCTCGTCGGCCTCGTCCAGCACGACCATGGTCAGGGCGTCCAGGCGCAGCGTCCGGCGGCCGATGTGGTCGAGCGCGCGGCCGGGGGTGGCCACGACGACGTCCACGCCGCGCTGGAGCTCGCGGAGCTGGCGCCCGATGGGCTGGCCGCCGTAGATCGGCAGTACGCGCGTGCCGAGGTCGCGGCCATAGCGGTGCACGGCCTCCGAGACCTGGACGGCCAGCTCGCGGGTGGGCACCAGGACCAGCGCCAGCGGGTTGCCGCCGCCGCCGCCGGCGGGCATGCGCTGCAGGATCGGCAGCGCGAAGGCCGCCGTCTTGCCGGTGCCGGTGGCGGCCTGGCCGAGCAGGTCGCGCCCTTCCACAAGTGGTCCGATCGCCTCGCGCTGGATCGGCGTGGGCTCCTCGTAGCCGAGGCCGGACAGCGCGCGCAGGAGTTCGGGGCGCAGTCCGAGGTCGGCGAAGCCTGGCGCTTCTTCGACGCTGGAGGTCATGATCGGGCTCCTCGTTCTGACGGGCGCACGTGGGACGCCGTCGACACCATGTTCCACTGTCGTGGCACGTTTCCCGCGGGCCGGGGTCCCACACCGGCGCGTCCATACACCCCTGCGTGCTGCCCTGCGGCGCAGCGGCGGCCCGTCCCCTGTTCGGACGGCCCACGCGCGCTCACGAGACAGGAAGTTTACTTCAGCCGCGGACCGCTCGAGGTTCCGCGCGGCCCGGACCGCGATCCGCGGCGCGAATCCGCGGCGCCCGGCCGGGCATTCCCCGGCCGCATCGGGAATGCAGCGCCCACTGTTCGGCCGCTGTTCACCTCCGCTCACCGAACGGGCAGTGATCCACATTTAGCCTGACATGGCCTCTTATCCCCCCAACCGAGGACAGTCATGGCCATTTCCCTCGCCAAGGCGAGCACCCCCCGAAAGCTCCTGTCCGCCGCCGCCGCGCTCGGCGCCGCCGCCACCCTCGCGCTGTGGGGCGGAGCAGGGACCGGCGCCGCGGCGGCCGTGCCCACCCCGAGCCACGTGGTCGTCGTGGTGCTGGAGAACCACGCCTACTCCCAGGTCATCGGCAGCTCCAGCGCCCCCTACATCAACTCGCTGGCCACCGGCGGCGCGAACCTCACCCAGTTCTACGCCGAGACCCACCCGAGCCAGCCGAACTACTACGCCATGTTCTCCGGCGGCACCCAGGGCATCACCGGCGACGCCTGCGTCACGATCGGCTTCAGCTCCGCCGCCAACCTCGGCTCGGAACTGATCGCGGCAGGCAAGACCTGGGCCAGCTACAACGAGGGGCTGCCCTCCCAGGGCTCCACCGCCTGCACCAGCAGCGGAGGCAAGTACGCCCAGAAGCACAACCCGTGGTTCGGCTTCAAAAACGTGCCGACCTCCACGGCCCGCACGATGGCCCAGTTCCCCACCGACTTCACCACGCTCCCGAAGATCTCCTTCGTGGTGCCGAACCTGTGCAACGACATGCACGACTGCTCGGTCTCGACCGGTGACGGCTGGCTGAAGAGCAAGCTCGGCGCCTACGCGACCTGGGCCAAGAGCAACAACAGCCTGCTCGTCGTGACCTTCGACGAGGACAACCGCCTGGCCGGCAACCGCGTCGCCACCGTCGTCTACGGCCAGCCGGTCATCCCCGGTAGCAAGCCCTCCACCACCTACAACCACTACAACCTGCTCAGGACCCTCGAGGACATGGCCGGGCTGACCACGCACGCGGGCAACGCGGCGTCGGCCTCCGCCATCACCGGAATCTGGAGCTGAGCTTGTACCTGGCCGAACGCGGCCCGGACCAGGCCGCCGAGTCAGAGGACTTCTCCCCGGGCTCGGCGGTCCGCCCGGGCCGGGCCGTCAGGGCCGTCCCCGCGACGGTCCTGGCGCTCGGGACCGTCAGCCTGATCACCGACGTCTCCTCCGAGATGGTCGCCGCCGTGCTCCCGCTGTACCTGGTGGCCGGGCTGGGCCTCAGCCCGCTCGGGTTCGGGCTGCTCGACGGCGTCTACAACGGGGTCAGCGGACTGGTGCGCCTGTTCGGCGGCCACCTGGCCGACCGGGGCGGGCGCCACAAGACCGTCGCCCTGGCCGGGTACGGCCTGTCGGCGCTGTGCAAGCCGCTGCTGCTGCTCGCGCACACGCTCCCGGCGATCGGCGCGGTGCTGGCGCTGGACCGGGCCGGCAAGGGGCTGCGCACCGCTCCGCGGGACGCGCTGATCTCGCTGTCCACGCCGCCGGAGATCCGGGGCCGCGCCTTCGGGGTGCACCGCGCGATGGACACCGGCGGGGCGCTGCTCGGCCCTCTGGCCGCGTTCCTGGTGCTGGGCGTGGCCGCCGAGGGGTACGACGCGGTCTTCACCGTCAGCTTCTGCGCCGCCGCGCTGGGCGTGCTGGTGCTCGTCCTGTTCGTCCCGCCCCGCCCCACGGGCCCGGACACCCGCCCGGCCGCCGCGCGAGACGGAGCGGCGGGCGGGGCGCCGCCGGTCACGCTGCGGTCGGCGGTGGCTCTGCTGGGCCGTCCGGAGGTCAGGCGGCTGGCCGTCTGCGCGGCGCTGCTCGGTCTCACCACCGTCAGCGACGCCTTCGTGTACCTGATGCTGCGCCACCGGCTCGGGATCGCCGAGCAGTGGTTCCCGCTGCTGCCGCTCGGCACGGCCGTGGTCTTCCTGCTGCTGGCCCTGCCGCTCGGCGTGCTGGCCGACCGCGTGGGCCGCCGCAGGGTGTTCCTCGCCGGCCACCTGGCCCTGCTGGCCGCCTACGGGCTCCTGCTCGCGGCGCCGGCCGGCCCGGTCGTGCCGTTCGCCGTGCCGGCCCTGCACGGCGCGTTCTACGCGGCGACCGACGGCGTGCTCGCCGCCGCCGCGGCCGGCGCCGTACCGGCCGAGCTGCGGGCGAGCGGGCTCGCGCTGATCGGCACCGGGCAGGCGCTGGCCCGCTTCTGCTGCTCGATCGCCGTCGGCGCGGCCTGGACCGCGCTCGGCGACCGGGCCGTGCTGCAGGCCGCGATGGCAGGGCTGGCGCTGTGCGCGGGCTGGGCGGCCTACGCCCTGCGCGGCCCGGAGACCCGGTGAGCCGCCGGGCCCGCGTGGTGGCGCTGCTGGCCGGGGTCGTCCTGCTCGGCTCGGTCGCCTTCGCCTCGGTGCTGCACGCCGCGGGCCGCGCGGGCGAGCGGGACCGGCCGCGGCCCGGCGGCCCGTCCGTCGCCGCGGGCGCCGTTCGTCTCGACGCGCGCGGGGCGATGGTCTTCCGCAACATGGAATGGGGGCCGCACCGCGACGAGCTGGTCTCGGTGCCGGCCGCCGACCCCGGCGCGGCGCGGACGGCCGCGCCGGTGCGCTGCCTGCGCTTCCACGCCGCGGCCGGGGTCGGCGTGTGCCTGCGCAAGGTGGACGGCGCGCTCGGCGAGAGCTACTTCGCCTCGATCGTCGACTCCGGCCTGCGGACGCTGCGCGACTACCCGCTCGCGGGCGTCCCGTCGCGGACGCGGGTCTCGCCGTCCGGGCACCTGGCCGCCTGGACGGTGTTCGCCGGCGGCGACTCCTACGCGGGCGGGGACTTCTCCACCCGCACCTCGATCGCCGATGTCAGGACCGGGGCGCTGACCGCGAGCCTGGAGAGCTACGCGATCGTCAAGGACGGCCGCCCCTACCACGCCGCCGACGTGAACCTCTGGGGCGTCACCTTCGCCGACGACGCCCGTTTCTACGCGACCTTGGCGACCAAGGGCCGGACCTACCTGGTGCGCGGGGACCTCGCCGCGCGCACGGTGACCACCGTGCGCGCCAACGTCGAGTGCCCCTCGCTGTCGCCCGACGGCACCCGCCTGGTGTTCAAGAAGCGGGTGGCCGGCCTGAGCCCGGACGAACCGTGGCGGCTGTACGCGCTGGACCTGGCGAGCATGCGGGAGACGCCGCTGGCCGAGGGGCGCAGCGTGGACGACCAGGTCGTCTGGGCGGACGCGCGCACGGTGGTGTACGGCCTGGCCGGCGACTTCGGCACCGACCTGTGGTCGGTCCCCGCGGACGGCTCCGGCGCGCCCAGGCGAGTGGCGGGCGCCGCCCTCAACCCCGCCTACGTCGGCTGAGCCCGACGCGGGCCGCTCCCCGCGAGCGGCCTCCCACGAGTGGCTCCCCTGGGCGGCTTCCCTCGGGCCGCTCCCCTCGGGCGGCTTCCGGAACCGGAGCGCGGCCCGCGTCCTGGCCGTGTAGGGCGCCGCCCGGCGGGCACAGGGGTCGCATGAAGCGGACTCTCGTGAAGACCTCGCTGGCGGTCGCGGTGGCCGCCGTGGCCGGAAGCGTGGCGACCGACCCGGACTCCTCCTGGTACCGGAGGCTGCGCAAGCCCGCCTGGCAGCCGCCTCCGCCCGTCTACGCCGCCGTGTGGACCCCGCTGTACGCGCTGATCGCCTACGCCTCGGCACGGGCGCTGGCCCGCGCCGGCGAGGCGGACCGGCGGGCGCTCGGCCGCGCCCTGGGCGTCAACCTGGCGCTGAACGCGGCCTGGACGCCGATCTTCTTCCGCATGCGCTCCCCCAGGGCGGCCCTGGCGGAGCTCGTGGCCCTGAACCTCTCCAACGCCGTCCTCGCCCGCCGCGTCCTGCGGGCCGACCGGCCGGCGGGGCTGCTGCTGCTTCCCTACGCCGGCTGGACGCTCTTCGCCACAGCGCTCAACGCGGCGATCGTGCGCCGCGACCCGGGGTCACGCGCCCAGAGCGCGGCATGACCGAGATGAGACCTGGCCTGAAGCCTGATCTGGAGGCGGCGCGCGAGCGCACGATCGACGACGTGGTGGGGCCTGGGACGGTCGTGCTGTTCTGCGGCATCAATCCCGGCCTGTACTCCGCGGCCACCGGGCACCACTTCGCCCGGCCCGGCAACCGGTTCTGGCCCGCGCTCCACCTGTCGGGGTTCACCCCCCGGCTCCTGCGCCCGAGCGAGCAGCACCTGCTGCCCTCCTACGGGCTGGGCATCACCAACCTGGCGCCGCGCGCGACGGCCAAGGCGGCGGAGCTGTCCCAGAAGGAGCTGCGCGAGGCCCCGGCCCGGCTCGCCCGCCTGGCGCGCGAGACGGCCGTCGAGGTCGTCGCCGTCGTCGGCGTCTCGGCCTACCGCGTCGCCTTCGACCGGCCGAAGGCGGCCGTCGGCCCGTGCGACGACGGCGACGACGCGGTCGGCCCCGCGCGCCTGTGGATCCTGCCCAACCCCAGCGGCCTCAACGCGCACTACACCCTGCCCGCCCTCGCCGCCGAGTTCCGCCGCCTCCGCCAGACCGTCACCCTGCCACGCGGATCGTGATCGCGTGACGGGGTTGTGATCGCGCGGCGCCCGGCCTACGTTGCGGATATCAACCGCATACCGTGATCACCGGCCACGCGAATTCCCATCCGGCCGGCACGGGCTCGCAGGGCCGCACCGGCCCGAGGGGGAGGCTCGATGACCGACCAGGCCGCGATCCCGCTGTACATGGCCCGCGAGGGGCTGGCGCCGTCCGCCGAGGCGTCCGCCCTGCGCGACAGCGGGCGGCTGCTGAAGGTCCCGGTGACTCTGGGCAGCGGCGAGGCGTGGCTGGTCACCCGGTACGCCGACGTCCGCGAGGTGTTGTCCGACCCCACCCGGTTCAGCAACGCGCTCAGCGCCGCCGCCGCCGCGCCGCTGTCCATCGGCCTGAGCGACGAGGAGCGCGCGCGCAGGCGCAAGGGGCAGTTACTGGCGTTCGACCCGCCCGAGCACACCCGCCTGCGGCGCATCCTGGCTCCCGAGTTCACCATGCGGCGCATGCGCGTCCTGGAGCCGCGCATCGCCGAGATCGTCGACGCTCAGCTCGACGAGCTGGAGCGGCTGGGCCCGGGCGCCGACTTCATGGCCGCTTTCGCGCTGCCCGTCCCCTCGCTGGTGATCTGCGAGCTGCTGGGCGTCCCGGCCGCCGACCGCGCCGAGTTCCAGGAGCGCACCTCCCGCCTCCTCGACATGTCCCGGCCCCGCGAGGAGCGCGCCCAGGTCGGCCGCGAGAGCGACACCTACATGCGGGGGCTGGTCGCCCGTGCGCTGGCCGACCCGGGCGAGGACATCCTGGGCATGCTGATCCGCGAGCACAGGGACGAGCTGGACGCCGACGCGCTGACCAACATCGCCGGCATGCTGCTGACCGCCGGGCACGAGACGACGGCGAACATGCTGGCCCTGGGGACGCTCGCGCTGCTGACCAGCCCCGGTGAGCTGGCCGCGCTGCGCGCGGGCCTGGACGACGCCGAGCAGGTGGAGGCGGCGGTGGAGGAGCTGCTGCGCTTCCTCAGCGTCGCCCACTCCGGCATCCCGCGCGCGGCGGTGCGCGACGTCGAGATCGCCGGGCAGCTCATCTCCGCCGGCGACCAGGTGCTGTTCGCCCTCGCCCCCGCCAACCGCGACCCCGACTTCGTCGAGGACGGCGACCGGCTCGACGTGTCGCGCAAGCCGACGCCGCACGTCGCCTTCGGCCACGGTCCGCACCACTGCCTGGGCGCGCCGCTGGCCCGCGCCGAGATGGCCCTGGCCTTCCCCGCGCTGCTGCGCCGGTTCCCCGACCTGGCGCTCGCCGTGCCGCCGGAGGAGATCCGGTTCCGCCCGTTCCACGTCGTCTACGGCGTCGAGACTCTCCCGCTCACCTGGACGCGGACCACAGGGGCGGACACCGACCACCAGCCCCGATAGCCGGATATGTCATGACACGCCCCTCGCCGGGGATCGCCCGCGCGAGGGGGCCCTCCCCGGCGCCGCCCACGGGAAGACCCGAAGCCGGTCAGAGGCCGGCTCAGCCCTCACCGGAAGGTGCTCACCCACGTCATCTCGGTCAACGGTGCACGGCGCGCATGCTGTCGGCCGGGTAGCGCTCGCCGGAGGCCACGCCGGGCGGGGCGACGGCGTCGACGGCGGCCAGGTCGTCGGGGGTGAGGGTGATCTCGACGGCCGCCGCGTTGGCCTCCAGGTACGCCCGGCGCTTGGTCCCGGGGATCGCCACGATGTCCGGCCCCTGGGCGAGCACCCAGGCCAGCGCGAGCTGGGAGGAGGTGACGCCCTTGGCGTCGGCCAGCACCCGGATGCGGTCGACCACCGCGAGGTTCCTGGCGAAGTTCTCCCGCTGGAAGCGCGGATGGGCGCTCCTGCGGTCGCCCTCGGCCAGGTCCTCCGCGCTGCGGATCGTGCCGGTGAGGAAGCCGCGGCCGAGCGGGCTGTAGGCGACGAAGCCGATGCCGAGCTCGCGGACGGCGGACAGCACGCCGTTGTGCTCGACGTCCCGGGTGAACAGGGAGTACTCGGTCTGCAGCGCGGTCAGCGGGTGGACGGCGTGCGCGCGGCGGATCGTCGCCGGAGCGGCCTCGGAGATGCCGAGATGGCCCACCTTGCCCTCGGCGACCAGCTCCGACAGCGCGCCGAAGGTCTCCTCCACGGGGACCTGCGGGTCGACGCGGTGCTGGTAGTACAGGTCGACGTGGTCGACGCCGAGGCGCTTGAGTGAGCCGTCCAGCGCCTGGCGCAGGTAGTCGGGGCGGCCGTTGACCCGGCCGGTCTGCCTGCCGTCCACGACCTCGTTGCCGAACTTGGTGGCCAGCACGACCTCCTCGCGGCGCCCGGCGATCGCGCGGCCGACGAGGCTCTCGTTGCGCCACGCGCCGTACATGTCGGCGGTGTCGAGGAAGGTGATGCCGAGGTCGAGCGCGCGGTGGATGGTGGCGATCGCCTCCTTCTCGTCCGCGGGACCGTAGATGGTGCTCATTCCCATGCAGCCGAGCCCCTCGGCGGAGACGCTGAGCCCTTGGCTGCCCAGCCGGCGCTGTCGCATTGCTGAACTCCCTATTTCGCTATATCCACGGTCCGTCCCTGTGCGGAGGGTGACGGCCGCTTGATCCCTCTCTGTAGGATCTTCGCGCCTCACCGCCCTCCACGCCATCACCCCTGCACCGGTCCACTCAAAGCCCCCTCAAAGCGCCATCAAAGCCTGGCTTGCCCGCCCCGCGGCCGCCGCCGGTGGGCGGCCGCGGGGCGGGCGGTCACGGCCGCCGGACGGGTCCGGGCCTCAGCAGTACTGCGACTGCTTGCCGATGATGCGGTAGACGCAGTCGGAGTACTCCAGCAGGCGCAGGACGGCCTCCTTGTTGCGGGTGGTCTGGGTCACGATCTGCTCGTCGGGCGGGTAGAACCCGGGCGAACTGCCCTTGGGGTACATCTCGAAGGTGTAGCTGAATATCTTGTAGTTGCCCCACAGCCAGTCGTTGATGGTGCCGTCGGTGATGTAGAGGTCGCTGGACTGCTCGGCGGTGTAGCCGTTGGTCGAGGCCATGTTGCGGCCGAGCGTCGCCAGGGCGTTCTGGTCGTCCACGGTCAGGCCGGCCGCGGTGTCGTTGTAGGTGTAGCCGTAGGGCCACAGGACGAGCTCGCTGTAGGTGTGGAAGTCGATGTTGCTCTTGATCTGCTGGGTGCCGCCGACGACCCGGGTCCGCACCCAGTTGGCCAGCGTGCGCACCTCGGGAGCCGACTCGGCCGAGGCGCCCCGGTAGGTCTCGCTGGAGGTGGAGCCGGAGGAGCCGCCGCAGCATCCCCACAGGTAGGCCCAGTTGCGGTTGAGGTCGGTGCCCACCGAGGAGGACCCGGAGTTGGGCTGCCGGTTCTTGCGCCACGAGCGGTAGGACCCCGTGGAGATGTCGTACTCGCCGCCGTCGGGGTTGAGGTCGGGCATGATCCAGATCTCGCGGGAGTTCACCAGGCCGGTGATCCGGCTGTCGGAGCCGTAGCCGGAGGTGAGCAGGTTGAGCAGGTAGAGGGCCATCTCGACGGTCAGGTGCTCGCGGGCGTGCTGGTGGGCGGTGAACAGCACCTCCGGCTCGCTCTCGTCGGTCGCGACGTTGTCGCTGATCTTGATGCCGACCAGGTCGCGGCCCCCGTAGGAGGTCCCGTAGCTGAACTTCCTGGCGATGGACGGGTAGCTCGCGACCACCTGGTTCACGGTGGCGGTCATCTCGGCGTAGTTGTGGTATCCCGAGTCGGCCGACGGGAAGTCCTGGGGCTTGGGCAGCACGGGCGACAGCGGGCGCGGGAGCCGGGTGACCGTGTAGCCGAGGCCCTTGATCTGGCCGACCTCGGCGTCGGAGGCCGTGACCACGACCGATGTGGCCGCCACCTCGTCGATCGCCGCGCCGGTGGCCGCGATCGCGGTCCGCTGCACGGCCGTGCTCGGCCCGTCGATCCGGTACTGGTAGTTGGGGGGTGGCTCCGCCGAGGCACCCGCCCCGGTGATCCCGCTAGTGCACAGCAGGGCCAGGATCGCCAACCCCGCGAGCAGACGACGTCTCACCTGAATCCTCCTCGAGGCGCGCGCTCTGGGGTTGTCACGCGCCTGCACCGAGAGTCAGGTCAACCGTCGAAAGTTTGAAGGCCCAATTTTTCGTGACTTGCTAGGACCCGGGGCATTGTTCCGATCAGTCGGAAAGGGCAGTGGAAGTGCGGAAGCGATGATTAGAGCGCGCCAGGGGGGTAGCACCCATGCCGACCGACACATCAGCGGCCGGACGGGCCGCCTAAAGCTATCCCCCAAGGAGAAAGAATCCTCATGGCCCTTCCCGTTCTCACCCCCGAGCAGCGCCAGGCCGCTCTCGTCAAGGCGACCGAGGCCCGGCAGGCGCGGGCCGCCCTGCTCGCGCAGCTCAAGAGCGGCGATCTGACCCTGGCCGAGTTGTTCAAGCGCGACGACGACACCGCGAAAAAGATCAAGGTGTCGCAGGCGCTGCGCGCTCTGTCCGGCATCGGCCCGACCAAGGCGGCCGCGCTCATGGAGCGGGCCGGCGTCGACGACAAGCGCCGCATCGGCGGCCTGGGCGTCCAGCAGCGCCGCAAGCTGGTGGAGGCGGTGTCCTCCTGATCATCGCGCCGGCGGTGGGGGCGTCGGGCACGCGCTCCCACGCCGGCCGATCTTTGGCCAACCCTGCCATTCTCCGCGAAGTCCTCAGCGCATAGTCTCCCAATGACGACATGGCTGCGGGGAGGCGACCCTTTGAGCAAACTCACGGAAGACGAGCGCAGGGATCTGCGGGACATCCTGTCGAGCCCGGAGCTCAACGATCCACGGGTGCACGCCGACCGGGAGGTCGGCCAGCAGCTCGCGGACTTCTTCCGCAAGGACATGCCGGACGTGGACGAGGTGGTCATCGGCCGCATCTTCCTGCGGACCGCGGTGACGATCACCCAGCTCGGCGACGCCGGGATGCCGCTGGAGCAGATCGCCAACATCCTCACGCTGAGCGCCCTGGACCTCACCGCCCTGGAGCTCGCGCGCGACCCCGGCCCCTGACCGGCGGGCGCGCGGCCCTCGCGGCCCGCCCGCACCCTCCGGAAACGGAGGCCCGCTCCCCGCGAACGGCGCGAGCGCCCGGCTCCCGGGTACTCCGGGGGACGGGCGCTCGGTTGTCGGCCGGGGCCGAGGGTCAGCGGACGACCTTCACATAGTCGGTCGCCGACGAGCCGTACAGCCCGCGGGAGCCCTCGAACACGACCTTCCACGTGCCGGACCAGTAGGCCGGGATCTCCGTGTAGAAGGACCCGTCCGGGTTGGTCTCGATCGTGTCGACGTACTCCCACTTGCCGCCGTGGGCGCGGTGGAAGTACACCTCGATCTTCTTCCAGCCGAGCTGACGCCAGTTGTGCCAGCGGTTGTCGGCGTCGCAACGGTTGTCGCCCACGACGTAGGCGTCACCGTTCCACCACCAGTCGCCGTAGCACCGGGCGGTCTGCAGCTTGCCCGACAAGGAGAGCTTGCGGCCCTTCTTGACGGGCTCGGGGCTCGCATCGAACCCGGCGATGCGCGTCGCGCGCGGCCCCTGGTGCGGGCGGGCCTGCACGACCTTGACGAAGAAGGAGTCATGCGCCTCGGCGACCTTGCCGTTGTCGCCGGTCGCCGTGACGTGGACGAGCCACTTCCCGGCCGGATCGTGCCGGTCGAGGACGATGGTCTTGTCCCACCTCTTCCAGTCCGAGCCGCTCTTGGACGCCTTCGCGGCCCCGGGGCAGGGGTTGCAGTCAGGCTGCGCACCCTCTCCCGTGGGATCGAAGTCGATCTTCACGTCCTCGGCGCCCACGGTCGTGACCGTGACGGTGACCGCGACGTGATCGCCTCCGCGAATGACCACCGGATCGGGGGTCACTCGGACGGATTCGATGCTGACCGTGGTGTCCGGCGTCTCGTCCGCCATCGCCGGCGCGGCCACCGAGAGCGCCGAGGCGCCCATGGCGGCCGCTACCAGAGCGGTAGCGATGCGTTTCATCATGCGGAACTTCCTCTCCCCGTAGAGAAAGGCATCCCAGGGGGGGTGTGCCTACGTCATAGACGCCGAAAGAGGGGGAAAAGTTGCGCCGCACTCACAAGAAGATCTACACATATCGGACACGCAATGAGATTGTTATATGGGGAACGGCGGCATATGTCCTAGTTACGTCATGTGTGTCGGATAACCCGGATGACGCCGGCGTACCTCCGCGTCCCCGGATACACGACGCGCCACACCCCGTGCCTGCGTGGCACCCGCCGGTGGAACACCCCTTCACGGTCGGTCCGCGCCCGCGCCTGGATCTTCCAGCGACGCCCGCCGTGCTTCCTGAACTGGATGCTCACCCGCTGACGGGGGAAGGACCAGTAGTCGAACCTGCCGGTCGGGTCCACGCGCATCAGCGTCCCGCTCACCCGCAGCGCCCTTGGCCGCTTGCGCGCCCGCACGGCCTGGACGCCGGTGAGCGTGCTGGCCTTCCTGAACAGGAACGAAGTGGCGGCCGTCGTCCGCCGCCCGCGGGCGTCCCTGACCGTGGCGACCGCCCTCCACCGGCCCGCCGGATACCACCGCGACAGGCGCACCGGCGGGGTGAACCGCCAGACCTCCCAGCCGCCGCCGCGCGCGTGGCGGAGCGGCGGCGGGGCGGCCCGTCCACGGCCCCGCCGGCCGGGCTCGACCCGCAGGGTCACGCCGCGGGGACCGGCGGCGCCCCGGGCCACCACCTCGACCACCAGCCGCACCCCGTGCCTCGGCCGCGCGACCGGCTCCCGGGGAAGGACGCGCACCGACCTGATGGCCGGCCGGTCCGGCGCGGACCGGGCGGCGGGTGGGGCCGTGGGTTCCGGCCCCGCCTCGGCGGGCGGGCGCCCGCCGAGCGCGCGCGCCTCCACCGCCCCGGCCGCGGCGGCGGAAGGCGCCGAGAGCGCCTCCGCCAGGACCGTGAGCGCGGCCAGCCCCGCGGCCGACGACGTGAGCAGACGTCTCAAGGTCATGGCCTGGAGGGTAGGCGGCCGCGGGTAAGGGCACGGGGCCCGACACGCCCCGCGCCCGGCAAAACGCCCGCGTCAGGCCCGGTACATCTCCTCGATGATGGCGGCGTACTTCGCGTGCACGACGCGGCGCTTGAGCTTGAGGCTCGGGGTGAGCTCCTCGGTCTCGGCGGTCCACTCGACGGGCAGCAGGTGCCACCGCTTCACCTGCTGGACGCGGGCGAGCTTGGCGTTGGCGGCGGCGACGGCCGCGTCCACCTCCTTGAGCACGTCGGGGTGCTCGGCCAGCTCGGAGAGCGAGGCGAACTCGATGCCCCGCCCCTTGGCCCAGACTGGCGCGACCTCGCCGTCGAGGGTGAGGATCGCCACGACGAAGGGCCTGCGGTCGCCGTAGGCGAGCGCCTGGCCGATGAGCTGGTGCTCCTTGAGGAGGTTCTCGGTGTTGGCCGGCGAGATGTTCTCCCCGCCCGCGGTGATGATGAGCTCCTTCTTGCGGTCGACGATGCGCACGAAGCCGTCCTCGTCGATGGACCCGACGTCGCCGGTGTGCAGCCAGCCCTCCTCGTCGATCAGCTCGGCGGTGGCCTCGGGGCGGTCGAGGTAGCCGGCGGTGTTGGCCAGGCTGCGCGTGAGGATCTCGCCGTCCTGCGCGACGCGCACCTCCACGGCGGGGAAGGCCCGGCCGACGGTGCCGAGCTTGAACATCTCGGTGCTGTTGCCGGTGAAGGCGCCGCTGGTCTCGGTCATCCCGTAGACGTCGACCACCCGCATGCCGAACCCGGCGAAGAACCGCTGCACCTCCAGCGGCATCGGGGCGGCGGCGGTGGCCAGCCACCGCGCGTTCTCGAACCCGATCATCGAGCGGACGACGGACAGCAGCGCGGCGTCGGCCTGCTCGTAGGCGGCGGTGACCTCGGCGCTCGGCGTCCGGCCGTACTGGCAGGCCTCGACGTAGGCGAGCCCGGCGGCCATGGCCGCGCGGACCCTCTGCTGCTCCTGCTCGGGCTGGGTGGCCAGCAGCGCCTGCAGGCGGGCCATCATCTTTTCCCACACCCGTGGCACGCCGAAGAAGAAAAGCGGCTTGACCTGGGCCAGCACGGTGCCGAGTTCGGCGAGGTCGGGGCAGAAGTGGACGTGGTAGACCTTGAACAGCGGGATGTAGAGGCTGAGCACCCGCTCGGCGACGTGGGCGTAGGTGAGGTAGGAGATCTGGGACCCGTGGTCGGGCAGGCCGGTCAGGCGGACGCTGACGGCGACCTCGAAGCAGATGTTGGCGTGGGTCAGCGGCACGCCCTTGGGGTTGCCGGTCGTGCCGGAGGTGTAGAGCACGGTCAGCACGTCGTCCGCGGACACCTCGGCGGCCCGCGCCTCGGCGGCGGCGGGGTCGGCCGCGAGGGCGCGTTCGCCGAGCGCGAGGAAGTCGTCCCAGCTGATGAACAGCTCGCCTTCGGGGCAGTCGGACAGGACGATGACCTTGCGCAGGCCGGGCAGCTCGTCGAGGATCGGCGTCCAGCGCGCGAGGTCGGCGGCGCCCCCCAGCACCGCGATCTTGGCGTTGACGTCCCTGGCGACGAAGGCGACCTGGTCGGGGGCGAAGGTCGCGTAGATGGAGCACGCCACCCCGCCGGCGTGGACGGCCCCGAGGTCCGCGAGCACGTGCTCGGTGCGGTTGACCATCATCAGCACGACGGCCTCGCCGCGCCCGAGGCCGAGTTCGGCGAGGCCGGCGGCGATCGCGAGCACCCGCCGCCGGGCCTGTGAATAGGTCAGGGTCGTCCAGCCGTCGCCCGACCGGTCGGAGTAGGCGGGCGCGTCCGGAAAGCGTTCCGCCGTAACTTTGAGCTGTTCGCAGATGGTGTGGCCGGCGATCTCTTGCTCGATTTCCCTACGTTCGGCAAGGACCCGGGGGTCGGCCATTTCGCCTCCAGAAGTGCCCACTTACATGAATGGCATGAATCGCACCACAGCTCGTTCACATCGAACAAGCCCCTGGAAGTGAGAACACGCGTGACCCCGGCCGTTCCCGGGCTCCTCGACGCCCGTTTCCCTTACCCTCGGTGATCGGCTCCTATGGAAATCCGGAAAATGAATTCCGGCACTAAGCAATAAAACGGACGAACGTCACGTTAAGTCCAGAAAGCACGCCCACGGTGCCGCTCAAGGCGCGACGGCGAGGACCCCCGCCTCGGCGACGCCCTCGGCCCGCCGGGCGCCGGCCAGGCAGTGAACGCGCACGGGGGGCGTACCGCATGTCGCAGGAACTCAGCACGCAGGTGGAGGAGCGCAGGGTCTTCGGGCATCCGCGCGGCATCGTCACCCTGTTCCTCACCGAGATGTGGGAGCGCTTCAGCTTCTACGGGCTGCGCGCCATCCTGTTCTTCTTCCTCACCGCGACCGTCGTCCAGGGCGGCCTCGGGCTGCCCAAGCCCACCGCCACCGCGGTCGTCGGCGTGTACGGGGCGCTGGTCTACCTGCTGGCGCTGCCCGGCGGCTGGATCGCCGACCGCGTGCTCGGCGCCCGCCGCGCCGTGCTCATCGGCGGGTGCGTCATCATGCTCGGCCACATCAGCATGGCGATCCCGCTGCGCGGCCCGGCGCTCATCTGGCTCGGCCTGGCGCTGATCGTCGCCGGCACCGGCCTGCTCAAGCCGAACATCTCCACGATGGTCGGCGCCCTGTACCCCGAAGGGGACAACGCCCGGCGGGACGCCGGCTTCTCGATCTTCTACCTGGGCATCAACGTGGGCGCGTTCGCCGCGCCGTACGTGGTGAGCAACCTGGCCAAGGACGACCGCTGGCACGTGGGCTTCGGCGCCGCCGCGGTCGGCATGGCCATCGGCCTGACGCAGTACGTCGCCGGCGGCCGCCATCTGCGGGGCGCCGGCGAGACGCCCGGACACCGCCTCACCCCTCAGGAGCGGCGCCACTTCGCACTGGTCGCGGCGGCCGGCCTGGGCGCCGCGGCGGTGGCGCTCGCCCTGTGGGCGGCGAGCGGGACGCTGACCGTCGACCGCTTCACGGTGGCGCTCACCATCTTGACGATCATGGTCCCGGTCGGGTACTTCGCCTACATCCTGCTCGGCAGCCACAACCTGACCCCCGTCGAGCGCACCAGGATGAAGGCCTACATCTGGCTGTTCGCCGCCGCCGCGATCTTCTGGATGATCTACGACCTCGCGCCGACCGTCCTCAACGACTTCGCGGCCGTGCACACCGACCTGCGGATGTTCGGGCACTCCATCACGGCCGCCACCACGCAGTCGTTCAACCCGCTGATGATCATGGTGTTCGTGCCGGTCTTCGCGGCGTTGTGGGTGAAGCTCGGCGACCGGGTGGGGGCGGCGCAGAAGTTCGCGTTCGGCCTGTTCATGATCGGCGTCAGCTTCGTGGTGATGGCGCTCGCCGCCCGGCTCGCCGAGACCGGGCGCATCTCGGTCTGGTGGCTGTTCCTGGTCTATCTCGTCCAGGTCTTCGGCGAGCTGTCGCTGAGCCCGGTCGGGCTGTCGGTGACCGTCGAGCTGGCCCCGCACGCCTTCCGCAGCCAGATGCTCGGCGTGTGGTACCTGTCCTTCGCCGTCGGCGACGCCATCGGGGGCCAGACCGCGCGCCTGCTGCGGGTGATGTCCGAGCCGGCGTACTTCACCACGCTCGCGGCCATCGCGGTCCTGGCCTCGGGCGTCCTGCTGGCCTTCGCTCACCGGCTGCGCGTGCTGATGGGCGAGGTGTGACGGCGGCCTCCGGCCGCTCGCCGGAGCGTTCCGCCGCCCCGGCGAAGGTGTGAGGCGCGCTCGCGCCGCGGCCCGTCAGAGGGAGGGGGTCAGCGCGGCGTCCCGCGGTCCGGGCGCGGGAAGGGAGCCCGGCGAGGCGGCCGCGGCGCGCGCGGCGGCCAGGCGCGGCACGGCGTCGGCGAGCGCCCGCGGCGGCATGGTGAACGGCAGGCGCAGGTAGCGCTCCAGCGTGCCGTCCACGCCGAACCACGGACCGGGCGCCAGGCGCACTCCCCGGGCCGCCGCCGCGTCGGCGAGCGGCGTCGCGTTCGGGGCGTCCAGCCGCACCCACAGCGACCCGCCCCCGCGCGGCTCGGTGAAGCGCCACTCGGGCAGCAGCGCGCGCAGCGCCCCGGCGAGGGCCGCGCGGGAGGCGCCGAGCGCGCGGGCCCGTTCTGCCTTGGCCAGCTCTATGCGCTCGAACAGGTGGGCCACCACGAGCTGCTCGATCAGCGGCGCGGCGATGTCCACCCCGACACGCAGCACGGCAAGGCGCCGGACCATGGCGCTGGTGGCGCGGATCCAGCCGATGCGCAGGCCGCCCCACCACAGCTTGGAGGCCGACCCGATGCTGATCACCCGGCCGTCGGTGTCGAACGCGGCCAGCGGCCGGGCCGCGGGCACCTCGTCGACGGCCAGCTCGGCCCAGCTCTCGTCCACCACGAGGGTGGTGTCGTACCTGCGGGCGGCGCGCACCAGCTCGGCCCGGCCGGCGTCGTCCATGAACAGGCCCATGGGGTTGTGGAAGTCGGGGATGACGTAGCCGAGCCGGGTGGCCGACTGCCGCATGGCGCAGGCCATCAGGTCCAGGTCCCAGCGGTCCTCGGGGAACCCGACCGGCACCAGCCGGGCGCCGCGCAGGCGGGCGGCGTCCAGGGCGTGGGGGTAGGTCGGCGACTCCACCAGCATCGGGTCGCCAGGGCCGGTCAGCAGGGTCATGACCAGGTGGATGGCGTGCTGGGCGCCGCCGGTGACCAGAATCTGGTCGGGCCGGGTGGCAAGCCCCCGGGCGCCGTACCGGGCGGCGATCGCCTCGCGCAGCGGCGCCACGCCGACCGCGTCGTAGCCGGTGCCCAGGCCGTAGCGAGGGTATGCCTCGGTGGCGGCGGCCAGCGCCTCGGGGAGCAGGGACGTCGCGGGCGGGGCGGCGGCGTGCAGGGGGATCAGGCCGTCGTCGCCGGCGGCGAGCCACGGGTTGTCGGTGCCGAGCGCGCCCGGGTCGGGCAGGCTCGTCCAGCTTCCCGCGCCCTGGCGGCTGTCGAGGTAGCCCTGCTCGCGCAGCCGGTCGTAGGCGGCGGTCACGGTGGTGCGGCTGACGCCGAGGGCCTGCGCCAGGTGGCGTTCTGCGGGCACGCGCACGCGCGTCGCCAGGCGGCCGTCCAGGATGAGCCCGCGCACGCGGTCGGCGAGCGCGCGGTAGTACGGGCGGGTGTCCGGCGGCAGGTCGACCAGCCGGGCCAGCCATGGCCCACTGACATAGCGCTCCATAAGGCCACTTTCTCTGATTGGCCCTTTAGTGGCAAGCCAATGGCGTCCGACCATGGCCGCACCATGACTGAGATCTCCCTGCCCCACGTCGGCTCGCTCCCCGCCCGCCTGCTGCGCCTGTACGCCGGGCTGTTCCTCTACGGCGCCGGCATCGCCCTGCAGGTCGAGTCCGGTCTCGGCAACGACCCGTGGGACGTCTTCCACCAGGGCCTGGCCGTGCGCACGGGATGGTCGATCGGCACGTGGATCATCGTGGTGGGCGCCGCCGTCATGGTCTTCTGGATCCCGCTCAGGCAGCGCCCCGGCCTCGGCACGGTGAGCAACATCGTCTTCCTCGGGCTGTTCGCCGACCTGGTGATCTGGGTGCTGCCCACCCCCGGGCACCTGGTGGTGCGCTGGGCCTACCTGCTGGCCGCGATCGTGGTGATCGCCGCCGCCACCGGCCTGTACATCGGCGCCGGGCTCGGCCCCGGGCCCCGCGACGGGCTGATGACCGGGCTGCACCGGCTCGGCCTGTCCATCAGGACGGCGCGCACGCTGGTCGAGCTGAGCGTCCTGGCCGTCGGCTGGCTGCTCGGCGGCACCGCCGGCGTGGGCACCATCGCCTTCGCGGTGCTGATCGGCCCGCTCACCCAGTTCTTCATGCCGCTGATGCGTCCACGCGGCTGACGCCCGCGCCGCCGCCCGCGAGGCCGGGCCCGTCGCCCGAGGCGTGCGCCGCGAGCCCTCGGGCGTACTAGCGTGACGGCATGCGGATCGAGGACTACGCACTCATCGGCGACATGCAGTCGGCCGCCCTCGTCGGCCGGGACGGGTCGATCGACTGGCTGTGCCTGCCCCGTTTCGACTCCCCCGCCTGTTTCGCGGCACTGCTGGGCGAGGAGCGCAACGGCCACTGGTGGATCGGCCCGGCCGGGCCCGGACGGCGGCTGAGCACCCGGCGCCGCTACCGCGAGAACACCCTCATTCTGGAGACCGAGTGGGACACCGAGGGCGGCACGGTGCGGGTCACCGACTTCATGCCGCCCCGGCATGCCAACCCCGACCTGGTGCGGGTCGTCGAGTGCCTGTCCGGCAGCGTCGAGATGGGCACGCTCATCCGCATCCGCTTCGACTACGGCCGCATCGTGCCCTGGGTGCGGCGCGACAACGGGCTGCTGCAGGCCATCGGCGGGCCCGACTCGGTGTGGCTGCACTCCCCCGTGCCGCTGCAGGGCGGCGACTACGCCCACAAGGGGAACTTCCGCGTGTCGGCCGGCGACCGGCTGGCGTTCGTGTTCACCTGGCACCCCTCCCACTCGCCGAAGCCGCCGAGCATCGACCCGCTGGAAGAGCTGGACGAGACCGAGGCGATCTGGCGCGAGTGGATCTCCCAGTGCACCCCGCGCACCGAGGAGCGCTGGCGCGAGGCCGTCGACCGCTCGCTGATCACGCTCAAGGCCCTCACCTACTCCCCCACCGGCGGCATCGTGGCCGCGCCCACCACCTCCCTGCCTGAGGACATCGGCGGCGTCCGCAACTGGGACTACCGCTACTGCTGGCTGCGGGACGCCACGATGACCCTCGACGCCCTGCTCGGCGCCGGCTACGTCGAGGAGGCCCGCGACTGGCGCGAGTGGCTGCTGCGCGCCATCGCCGGCCGCCCGCAGGACCTGCAGATCATGTACGGCGTGGCCGGGGAGCGCCGTCTGCCCGAGATGGAGCTGCCCTGGCTGGAGGGCTACGAGGACTCCCGGCCGGTGCGTCTCGGCAACGCCGCGGTCGACCAGCTCCAGCTCGACGTGTACGGCGAGGTGATGAACTGCCTCTACCTGGCGCGAGCCTCCGGGCTGACCTCCATCTCGCGCACCTGGGCGATCCAGCGGTCGCTGATGGAGTTCCTGGAGTCCCACTGGGACGAGCCGGACGAGGGCCTGTGGGAGGTCCGCGGGCCCCGCCGGCACTTCGTCCACTCCAAGGTGATGGCGTGGGTGGCCGCCGACCGGGTGATCCGGCAGGTCGAGCGGTTCGGCCACAGCGGCCCGGTCGAGCGCTGGAGCGACCTGCGCGGGCGCATCCACGCCGAGATCATGGAGAAGGGCTACGACGCCGAGCGCAACACCTTCACCCAGTCCTACGGGTCGCAGGAGCTGGACGCCTCGCTGCTGCTCATCCCGCAGACCGGCTTCCTGCCGCCCGACGACCCCCGCGTCACCGGGACCATCGACGCGATCGAGCGCGAGCTGATGGCCGACGGCTTCGTGCTGCGCTACCCGATCGCCCACCAGAACACCGTGGACGGCCTGACCGGCGGCGAGGGGGCGTTCCTGGCGTGCAGTTTCTGGCTGGCCGAGGCGCGGGCGATGGCCGGCCGGCGCAAGGAGGCCGTCGAGATGTTCGAGAAGCTGCTGTCCCTGCGCAACGACGTCGGGCTGCTGGCCGAAGAGTACGACCCCCGCTACGGGCGCCTGGTCGGCAACTTCCCCCAGGCCTTCAGCCACGTCCCGCTGATCCACACCGCGCACACCCTGTCGCGCCCCAGCTCCGCCCCGCGCCACACCGCCCTTCTCTAGGCCGCCCCCGCCTCCCCCCGGCGGGCCGGTCTAGCGGTCCTTGGCCATGGCGGCCAGGAGGCGGGCGAAGTCGGGGGGCGGGGCGACGACCAGGCGGCGCTGGCCGTTCTGGACGACCAGGTCGGCCTGGATGCGGGTCAGCCTGCCGTGGTTCCACCAGTACACGTGCGGGCTGAGCCCGTCGTCGTGCGCCCGGTACTCGCGGTGGGCCAGCAGCCACAGCCGCTCGATGGCGCGCATCACCGACAGGCCGTCGATGGGATGGACGATCATCTCGCCGGGGCGGGGAAGCGCCACGATGAGCCCGTCGGAGGAGACCACCAGGTAGTCCTGGATCTTGCGCAGGTGCACGGCGGAGCTGGCAGGCGAGCCGGACATGACGTAGGCCGCGATGCCGTCGAGGTCGACGCGCTCGGCCGTCAGCCGCTCGTCGGCGAGCACGTTGCGCCCGGCGGCCTCCAGCGCCTCGGCCGGCGGGACCGGCCAGCAGAACGCCTCCTCGGGGCGCACTGGGCGCCCGGAGACGGTGAGGATCTCGATCAGGTCCGAGCCGAGGTGGCGGCCGATCAGCCGGGAGGGGTCGTCATCCAGCCCGTCGGCGAGCACCACCCGGGTACGCAGCAGCGGACGGACCTGGGCGTAATCGCACACGTCCGGCAGGTCCTCGGGCCGGGCCACCGCCCGTGCCAGGTGCTCGGAGACCAGCACCGGCCAGTCCTCCCGCGACCGCCGCGCCGCCTCGCGGCGCAGCCCGTCCAGCCGCACCGTCACCGTGCGGGGCCCGGTGAGCACCATCGAGGAGGCCCCGGGCCGCAACGCGTGGTCGTAGCCGAGGCTCTCGGCCACCAGCGTCAGCAGGGAGTCCAGGTCGGCGTCCTCGATCGAGCGCCGCGACGCGCCGGCCCGCCGGTCCCGGTATCGCCTGAGCAAGCCCACGCAAGGCTCCCAACTGCCACTGTCTTCCCCCGGTGTTCCCCTGAACTGCGCCTACAGTGCCGCAGCGGGGTCGCGGAACAGGCAAGTCAAAGAGCACGATTCGGTATCAATGACCGCGTCCGCTCCCATCCAGGCGGTGAACTGTGGTGTCCCGTGGCCGATCGGCACTCCGGCGATCATCGGCACGCCGAGGGGGGCCAGCCGGTCGACCAGCGCGGGCATCGGGTCGCCGCAGCCGACCCACGAGCCGAGCACGATGCCGAGGGCGCCGGTCAGGCACCCTGCCGAGATCAGCTGGGTCAGCATGCGGTCGACGCGGTAGGGGTCCTCGCCGATGTCCTCCAGCAGCACGATGTGCCCCTGCCCGCGCATGGCGTACGGGGTGCCGCACAGCGCCGCGAGCAACGACAGGTTGCCGCCGGTGAGCGGGCCCTCGGCGTGGCCGGGCACGATCACCTGGTCGCCGGCCACCGGGTCCGGCATGTCGCCCTCGAACAGCGAGGCGCGCAGGTGGGCCAGCGACGACGGCTCGGGGCCCTCGGGGTCGCTCAGCGTGGCGCAGGCCGGCATCGGGCCGAAGCAGCCCGCGACGCCGAGCCGCACGGCGAACGCCTGGTGCAGCGCGGTGATGTCGCTGGATCCGAGCAGGATCTTGGGCCGGGCCGTGCCCATGACCGCCCAGTCGAGCAGGTCGAGCAGGCGGGTGGCGCCGTAGCCGCCCCGGGCGCAGATGACGGCCCGCACGCTGGGGTCGCACCACGCCTCCTGCAGGTCGGCCGCCCGGCCGGCGTCCGACCCGGCGAGGTAGCCGCGCCGGTTGAGGACTCTGGGCATGACCACCACGTCCAGGCCGATCTCGGTGAGGACCTGGCGGCCGCGCGCCAGGCGCACCGGGTCGACCGGGCCGGAGGGCGCGACGACGGCCACCCGGTCGCCGGGGTGGAGCCGGCCGGGGACCCACAGCCGTCTGTCCCTCATCGCCCGCCTCCCATACCCCGAATCCGTCCTGATTTAGGGGCGTCGAAAACCCGTGAATGGGCGGAAACCGCCACAGTTGTGAGTACGCTTACCCAGGTGACGCCATGTACCACCGACGGGCGGGGCGTGGCCGGTTCGTTCACCTCGCAAAGGGTGTCAGACTGTCCTCACTTATGCGACCCCCGACCCACATTCTGGTGGTCAACGGCATCAAGGTCCGCAGGCCGGTGTTCGTGCTCGGCGCGCCGCACTCCGGCGTGGACCTCCTCGCGCGTGCGCTGAAACGCTCGCCCGGCTTCCACCTCACGATGGGCCGGGCGGCGGTCGCCCACGTGGTCTACGCCTTCGCCCGCCGTCCCTCCATCATGCGCAGGAAGGGCGGCGGCGCCGTCCGGGTGCTGCGCGACGCCCTGGCCGAGGCCTGGCAGATCGTCCCCGGGGCGTGCGCCGAGTGCCCGGCGTCCTGCCGGGAGGCCGGGGCCGTCACCGGCGGCGGCCCGTGCGCCTCGCCCGGCGCCGTCGTCCGGTTCGGCGACGCCAACCCCGACCTGCTCTACAGCGCGCCGGTGCTGCTCCAGGCCTTCCCCGACGCCCGTTTCATCCAGCTCATCCGGGACGGCAGGGACGTCACCGCGGACATGCTCGCCGACCGGGCCTCGATGAGCCTGTTCCGCACCAGCATGCTCAGCGACGAGACCGAGTTCCCCAACCCCTTCCTCGGGGTCAACGCCAGCGAGCACCGCGAGAAGTGGACCGCGATGGACTCGGCGGGCAAGTGCGCCCTGCGCTGGCGCAGCGCCGTGCGCCTGAGCGCCGCGCTGCGCCAGGAGATGCCGCCCGACCAGCTCCTCACGGTGCGCTACGAGGAGATGGCCCAGTCCCCGGGCGCCACGGTGGCGGCGGTGTCGGAGTTCGTCGAGAGCCGGGTCTCCAAGGTCGCGCTGTACGGCGCGGGCGCGCCCAAGGTCGGCGCGTGGCGCTCCCGGCTACGGCCCGACGACCTCGCGCTGGTAGAGAAGGTCGCCAAGGAGGAGCTCACCCGCCTCGGCTACCTGTGACCCGGCCGCCCGCGGGCGCCGGCCACCGGGGCGAGCGCTCCAGGACCTCCTCGGACCGCCCCGCCCGCGGCCGGCGGCGCTAGCGCTGGTGCTCGAACTGGGTGCTGTACAGCTCGGCGTAGGCGCCGTTCGCCGCGAGCAGGTCGTCGTGGCGGCCGCGCTCGACGACGTGGCCGTCCTCCACGACGAGGATCTCGTCGGCCTCGCGGATCGTGGACAGGCGGTGGGCGATCACCAGTGAGGTGCGGCCGGCCAGCGCCGTCTTCAGCGCCCGCTGCACCGCGGCCTCGGACTCGGAGTCCAGGTGGGCGGTGGCCTCGTCGAGCACGACGACCCGCGGGGCCTTCAGCAGCAGCCGCGCCAGCGCGATGCGCTGCTTCTCCCCGCCCGACAGCCGGTAGCCCCGGTCGCCGACGACGGTGTCCAGCCCGTCGGGCAGCCCTTCGACCAGCTCGGAGATCTGCGCCGCGCGCAGCGCCTCCCAGATCTCCTCCTCGGAGGCGCCCGGGCGGGCGTAGCGGAGGTTGGCGCCGATGGTGTCGTGGAACAGGTGGGCGTCCTGCATCACGACGCCCACCGTCTCGCGCAGCGAGGCCAGCGTGACCTCGCGCACGTCGGCGCCGTTGATGCGCACCGCGCCGCCGGTCACGTCGTACAGCCGCGACACCAGCGAGGTGATCGTGGTCTTGCCCGCGCCGGACGGCCCGACCAGCGCGATGAGCTGACCCGGCGCGGCGGTGAAGGTGACGCCCTTCAGCACCTCCTGGCTCGGGCCGGTGTCGGGCCTGGCCACCGACTCCAGGGAGGCCAGCGAGACCTCCTCGGCGGCCGGGTAACGGAACTGGACGTCGTCGAACTCGATGGTGACCGGCCCGCCGGGCAGCGGCCGGGCGTGCGGGCTCTCGGCGACCATCGGCTTCAGGTCGAGCACCTCGAACACCCGGTCGAAGCTGACCAGCGCGGTCATCACGTCGACGTGGACGTTGGACAGGCTGGTCAGCGGGCCGTAGAGGCGCATGAGCATCGCGGCGAGCGCCACCAGCGTCCCGAGCGGGAAGGCGCCGTCGACCACGAGCACGCCGCCCGCCCCGTACACCAGCGCGGTGGCGAGCGCGGCGACCAGGCCGAGGGCGACGCGGAACACCGTGCCGTACATGCCGACGGTGATGCCGACGTCGCGCACCCGGCCGGCCCGATCGCTGAAGTGCGAGGCCTCGTCGTCCGGCCGGCCGTACAGCTTGGCGACCATGGCGCCGGCGACGTTGAAGCGCTCTGTCATGACCGAGCTCATCTCGGCGTCGAGCTGCATCTGCTCGCGGGTCAGCCCGGACATGCGGCGCCCGACGTACCGGGCGGGGAAGATGAAGATCGGCAGCAGGATCAGGGCGACCAGCGTGACCTGCCACGACAGGATCAGCATCGCGCCGAGCACCATGATCAGGCTGACCACGTTGGACACCACGGCCGACAGCGTGCTGGTGATGGCGCGCTGGGCGCCGATGACGTCGCTGTTGAGCCGCGAGACCAGCGCGCCGGTCTGGGCGCGCATGAAGAAGGCCACCGGCATGCGCTGGACGTGGTCGAACACCTCGGTGCGCAGGTCGTAGATCAGGCCCTCGCCGATGCGCGAGGAGAACCAGCGCTGGGCCAGCCCGAGCCCGGCGTCCACCAGGGCGAGGCCGGCGATGATCAACGACAGCATGACCACGACGTCGGCCCGCCGCGGGATGATGCCGCCGTCGATGATCGACTTCAGCAGCAGCGGGTTGGCGATGACGATCACCGCGTCCAGCACGACCAGCGCGAGGAACGCGGCGATCTGCCCGCGGTAGGGCCGCGCGTACCGGGAGATGCGCGGCACCGTCCCCGGCGTGAGCCGTTCTTTGGTCACCGAGCTGTCCCGCCGCAGGGACCGCATCACCTGGGGACCGTATCCCCCGCCCATCATCGCCATCAGCCGTCCGCCGATCCTCTCACCGCGCGCCCCGGGACCGGGCCTCGCCCGATCCCTCCTCCCGCCAAGCAGGAGAACCGGCCCCCCGATTCCCCGGTCAGCTCAAGGCGAACGATCACGCCTGACGGACGCCCCCGAACAGCGCTTTGATGCGTGCCCGCTGCTCGGCGCGCTCGGCCGCCGCCTGCTCCTCCAACGTGCGGCCGGACGCCCCCTGCAGCAGCCGCTTGGTCGCCGCCGCCGCGTCACGGTCGGTCGCCAGCAGGGACGTGGCCAGCTCCTTCGTCGCCGCCTGAAGCTCGTCCCCGGGGACGACGCGCTCGGCCAGGCCGAGCCGCAGCGCCTCGCCGGCCTCGACGACGCGCGCGGTCAGGCAGATCTCCACGGCGCGGGACAGGCCGACGAGATCGACCAGTGGCTTGGTGCCGGTGAGGTCGGGGACGAGCCCGAGCGCGGGCTCTTTCATGCAGAATTTGGTGTCATCGGCGATGACGCGCAGGTCACAGGCCAGGGCAAGCTGGAATCCGGCCCCGATCGCGTGCCCGTGCACGGCCGCGATGGACACGATGTCGGGGCGGCGCAGCCACAGGAAGCCGTCCTGGAACTCCCTGATGCGCTGGTCGATCGTCCCGCCGTCGAGCGCGGCCGCGGACGCGAACGACCCCTGCCCCGAGACACCCTCGGGCGTGAACAGCCGCACGTCTATGCCGGCTGAGAAGGACGGCCCCTCGCCTCGGACCACGACGACGCGCACCTGCTCAGGCAACGTTCTGCCGATCTGAGCCAGAGCGGACCAGGTGGCGAACGTCTGGGCGTTCCGCCGCTCGGGCCGGTCAAGTGTTATCGTCGCGATCTCGCCGTCCACCTCGAAGCGCAGACCGATCTCCGCGAGCTGTTCGCTGTCAGGGGCTCCCTCAGCCTCGCCACGCACCCCTCCGGCGCGCGTCAGCGCTCCATGCGTGCCCGGCTCGGCATCCTCGCTCGCCGAGGTGTCCGCCGCACTCCCCCCTGTCGCCGCTTCCGCCATCGCCCGCTCCGTCCCCATGCCTCACTGTCCCGTCACGCCCGAACCCACTGCAGGTTCCAGAATGAGATTCTACCGGCGCGGGCGGGACGGGCTTCGGCTGAACGGCACGAGCGGCTGCGGTCGCGCGTAACCGAGGCGTCCGCTAGCGCTTGGACTTGCCCCGGGTGGCGCCCCCGCGCCCCCGCAGAGTCACGCCGGACTCGCTGAGGATGCGGTGGATGAACCCGTATGACCTGCCGGTCGACGCGGCGAGCGCGCGGATGCTCTCACCCGCGGCATACCGCTTCTTGAGATCGGCGGCCAGTTTTTCACGGTCGGCCCCGGTCACCCGGGTGCCCTTCTTGAGAGTCTCGGCCACGAGTACCTCCTGTAGTGCCAGACTTCCGCAGCGTTACTCACGCCATGATCAGTCATTTCAGCCGGATCGGCTACCTACTCCATGGGAAAAGATCCGTACCCGCTCAAATTAAGATCAGGCAAGTGCCACAAGATCGGAAAATTCATCGCTCCAAGCGTCTTCGACTCCGTCTGGTAGCAAGATCACCCTATCTGGTTGTAGGGCCTCAACGGCACCCTCATCATGCGTAACCAGGACAATTGCCCCAGAATAGGATCTTAGCGCTGAAAGTACTTGATCGCGGCTGACGGGATCGAGGTTGTTCGTGGGTTCGTCCAGCAACAGGACGTTGGCGCTCGACAGCACCAGTGTGGCCAGGGCCAGGCGCGTCTTCTCGCCTCCCGACAGCACGCCGGCCGGCTTGTCGGCGTCGTCCCCGGAGAACAGGAACGAGCCGAGTACCTTGCGCAGCGTCACGTCGGGCACGTCGGAGCCCGCCGAGCGCATGTTCTCCAGCACCGTGCGGCCGGCGTCCAGCGTCTCGTGCTCCTGGGCGTAGTACCCGAGCTTGAGGCCGTGGCCGGGGTGGATCTGGCCGGAGTCGGGCTTCTCCAGGCCGCCGAGCATGCGCAGCAGCGTGGTCTTGCCGGCGCCGTTCAGGCCGAGCACGACCACGCGGCTGCCCCGGTCGACGGCCGCGTCCACGTCCGTGAAGACCTCCAGCGAGCCATAGGACTTCGACAGGCCGGTGGCCGTCAGGGGCGTGCGCCCGCACGGCGCCGGGTCCGGGAAGCGCAGCTTGGCGACCTTGTCGGAGCGCCGCTCCTCCTCCACGCCCGCGAGCAGGCGCTTGGCGCGGCGCTCCATGTCCTGGGCGGCCTTGGCCTTTGTGGCCTTGGCGCGCATGCGGTCGGCCTGCGAGAGCAGCTGGGAGGCCTGGCGCTCGGCGTTGGCGCGCTCGCGCTTCCTGCGCCGCTCGTCGCTCTCGCGCTGGGCCAGATAGGTGGTCCAGCCGACGTTGTAGGTGTCGATGACGCCGCGGTTGGCGTCGAGGTGCAGGACCCGGTTGACCGTCGCTTCAAGAAGCCCGACATCGTGGCTAATAATGATCAAACCGCCCTGGTGTGATCGTAAAAAATCACGAAGCCACCCGATTGAGTCCGCATCGAGGTGGTTTGTCGGCTCGTCAAGCAGGAGAGTCTCCGCTCCGCTGAACAGGATGCGGGCCAGTTCCACCCGCCGCCGCTGGCCGCCGGACAGCGTCTGGAGCGGCTGCTTGAGCACGCGGTCGGGCAGGCCCAGGCTGGAGGCGATCGAGGCCGCCTCGGCCTCCGCGGAGTACCCGCCGAGGACGTGCAGCCGATCCTCCAGGCGGCCGTACGCGCGCACGGCGCGATCGCGCACGCGGGAGTCGTCGGAGGCCATGCCGATCTCGGCCTGGCGCAGCTCGCGCAGCACCTCGTCCAGGCCGCGGGCCGACAGGATGCGGTCTGCGGCCAGCACCGACAGGTCTCCGGTGCGCGGGTCCTGGGGGAGGTAGCCGACGCTGCCGGTGGTGGTCACCGTGCCGGCGGCGGGCAGCCCCTCGCCGGCCAGCACCTTGGTGAGCGTGGTCTTCCCCGCGCCGTTGCGGCCCACCAGGCCGATGCGGTCGCCGGGGTTGACGCGGAAGGAGGCCCCCTCGATGAGCAGGCGGGAACCGGCGCGCAGTTCGATGTCGGACGCGATGATCATGATGAGGGAACACTCCCAGAGCGGGGAACAAGGTCGAAGGACGTGCTGACGGTGGATACCGGGAACGCGGCGGGGCCGCCACGCGGCTCGGCCCGCTTCGTGAGTGCGCCGATCAATCGGGAGTGCGCATAGGCCTAGTGTACGGGCTGCCTGCGGCGGGGTTGATGGGCCGCGCGCCCGCCGATTCCCCGGTCCGCCCCGCGGTCCGCCTACCGGGTCGCCGGCCCGCCGCGTCCTTCTGAGACGGTTTCGGTGACAAGACTGGTACATGGCGGTCACGCGCCGTACTGTTCGCCCATGACGGGTTCAGTCGGCGCGGACTCCGCGAAGGGGCCGGTGACGGCCGGGCGTGGCGTTCTGGAAGGCGCCTTCACCCTCCTGGACGTCCTCGAACGCACCGGCGAGGCCGGTCTGACGCGGATCGCCGCCGAGAGCGGCCTGCCCAAGGCGACGGCGTACCGCCTGCTGGAACAGCTGACCGATCTGGGCGCGGTGGAGAAGTCCGGCGGCAGGTACCGCGTCGGCGAGCGCATGCACCGGCTGGCCGGGGCCTGGCGCGCGAGTCCGGCGCTGCGCCAGGCCGTGCAGCGCCCCCTACGGCGGTTCGCCCGGATGACCGGAGCGACGGTGGGGGTCTGCGTCCTGTCGCACGGGCACACCATGGTGATCGACGCGGTGGCCGGCGAGATGCGGCATCTCGCGCCGATCGTGCCCGGCACCTCGTCCCCGTGCTGGACGACCGCGGCCGGCAGGGTCCTGCTGGCCTGCACTCCGGCAGGCCGATCGCTGGCCCTGCCGCCGGGGAGCGGGCGCCGGGAGCTCGCCGACATCCGCGAGACGGGCGTCGCCTACGACCGCGGGGAGCTCATGCCGCTCGTGCGCTGCGTGGCGGCCCCCCTCCACGACGCGGCGGGCGAGACGGTGGCCGCCCTATACGCGCTGGTCGGAGCGTCGCATCCGCTGCCGCGGCTCGCCGACACCACCGCCCGCGTCGCCGGCGCGATCAGCACAAGCCTGTGACGGTTCCGGACGGGCGGACGCCGTGGGAAACCCGTATATGGAAGGGGCCCTGAGCTCGCCGGGACGAACACGAGGCGGACGGCGCGAGGGCAGAGTCGTTCGGCGGGGACGTCGCCGTGCGGCAAGCTGATGACGTGAGCGCCCACGTGCCTTCGGAGGATGTCGGAGCCCCGCGGGCGCAGGCCGGCCCCAACCCGCAGCACCTTCTGGCGACCCTGCTCGGCGAGTACCTCGACTCCTCGGAGGCGAACCTGCCGTCGGCGGCGGTGGTCGCGATGCTCGGGGAGTTCGGCATCAGCGAGTCCAGCGCGCGGGCCGCGTTGTCCCGGCTGACCAGGCGTGGCCTGATCGCCGTGCGGGGATCCGGACGGCCGCCCGTGTACCACCTCACCTCTCAGGCGATCGCCAGGCATCGCGCCCGGATGGATCATTTCCTCGGCTTCGGCGCACGCCCGCCGCGGTGGACCGGCGACTGGGTGACCGTCTCCTTCTCGATCCCCCAGTCCGGCCAGGCCCCGCGGCACGCGGTCCGCAGGGCTCTGGGGGCGCTGGGTTTCGCCCGGCTGTACGACAGTGTGTGGATCCGGCCCGGATCCGACGCGGGTCCGGCGACCAAGGCGCTGCACGAGATCATGGACGAGGTCGACGGTGGCCGCTGGTCGGTGATGCACACCCGCTTCGACGCGGAGGCCGGCCCGCACGGCCCTGCCGCCGCCTACGATCTGGCCGGCCTCGCCTCGGCCTACGACGGTTTCATCGCGCGGTACTCGGATCTGCGGGCGGCCGTGCGCGACGGGCAGGTCGACGCGACCCGGGCGCTGGTGGCCCGGACCTCCGTCATGGATTCCTGGCGGAGGTTCCCCGACATCGACCCGGACCTCCCCGAGCACCTCCTGCCGGCACCGTGGCCCCGCCAGGCCGCCAGGGAGCTCATGCTGGAGATCCACTCCGCTCTCGGCACGCTCGCCGAGGCGCGGCTGGTCCAGGTCACGACGCCGTACTGGCCGGACGCCGCATCGTGGATCACCCACTTCCGGGCGTCGGAGAACTCCGTTTCCACCCCGGTCCGCAGGGACGGTTAAAGGAAACTTTCACTCACTCGGACGACCGGCGCCCGCCCGGATGCCGATCGCGCCTGGGGCGTTTCCGGCCCGCGCGCACACCGCTCGACCGGCTGAATGCGGTCGCTTGACACTTTTATTCGCCGCAGTGATAGTAACTGCGCATTGCCCATCGGCTCATCGCGCCTGACACGAGCGCGACCGGCAGCCGATGGTTCGCCGTATCGATCCGCGGATTCGGTCCGGCGCCGGCCGGCCCGGCGCGGTGGGAGTCGGCCATGCCGCTGCCGGGCTCCCGCCGGCGTCCGCCGCGTATGCCACATCCGACACAGAGCGCCGTTGTCATGCCTTCGGAGGGCGAAATGAGAAAACGCTCGATCATCAGCGCGGTACTGGCGGCCGCGGTCGCCCCGATATGCGCCGGAATGGTGGCGCTCACCATGACGCCGAGCGCCGTAGCGGCGGTCGGCGGTTCAGGCCCCTATCCGGCTGATTACGAGACCTCCACCGGCCTGGCCAATCACACCATTTACCGGCCCGGAACCCTCCCGTCCGAGAAACTCCCCATTTTCGTCTGGGGCAACGGAGGCTGCTCCGCCAACGGGCTCTCGCAGCAGAACTTCCTCCGTGAGATCGCCTCGTACGGGTTCCTGGCCATCGCCAGCGGCGGCCCGAACGCCTCGGGCTCGACGACGTCTCAGATGCTCACCCAGTCCATCGACTGGGCGGTCGCGGAGAACGGCCGCCAGGGCAGTAAGTACTACGGCAGACTCGACACCACCAAGATCGCCGTAGGCGGCTACTCCTGCGGGGGCCTGGAGGCCTACGCCGTCTCCAACGACTCGCGTGTCACCACGACCACCATCTTCAGCAGCGGGTTGCTGAACGACTCCGACGACTACCAGCTCCGCCGGCTGACCAAGCCGATCGCCTACTTCATCGGCGGGACCAGTGACATCGCCTACCCCAACGCCATCGACGACTGGGGCAAGCTGCCGTCAGGGCTGCCCGCCTTCATGGGCAATCTGAACGTCGGGCACGGCGGCACCTACGGCCAGACCAACGGCGGCGAATTCGGCCGCGTGGCGGTGCTGTACCTCAAGTGGCGGCTGAAGGGCGACACGACGGCCGGGACCAACTTCGTCGGCCCCAACTGCGGCCTGTGCAACACCCAGTGGCAGGTCCAGCAGAAGAACCTCACGCTCGACGGCGGCACCCCCTCTCCTTCCCCGTCGCCTTCCCCCTCGCCGTCCCCGTCCCCGTCACCTTCGCCCTCCCCGTCGCCCTCTCCGTCGCCCAGCGGCGGGACCGGGGGCTGCTCGGCGGCCTACTCGGTGTCGAACCAGTGGGCCGGCGGGTTCGTCGCCTCCGTCAACGTCACCGCGGGCGGCGCCGCGATCAACGGCTGGAGGGTCGCCCTCACCCTGCCCTCCGGAGCCACGATCACGTCCATCTGGAGCGGCGTCAACTCCGGCACCAGCGGCACCGTGACCGTCACCAACGCGAGCTACAACGGGCGGCTGTCGGCCGGGCAGAGCACCAACTTCGGGTTCCAGGGCACGGGAACCGGCGCCGGAGCCACCGTCACCTGCGCCGCCACCTGATCCGGGCCCGCCCTGGGCAGGGCGCGTCGTAGCGGCGGGCCGGGACGGAGGTCCCGGCCCGCCGTTCTGCCGGTAAGCGCTGGTCAGGGCCCTGCGCCCACCGTCGCGGACGGCGGTGACCGCGTCGCGCCCGCGAGGTCGAGCAGCGGAACCGGACGGCGCGCCCCCTCCTACCGACGCGGACGGCGGAGGCCGCGGGATCGAGCAGCCGGACACGGCAGGCGGAGGCCGGGGCTCAGCCCGCGGGGTCCAGCAGGCGGACGCGGACGGCGCGGAAGTTCTTGGGGGTGTCCTGGAGCACGGCGAGCCGCGGGTCGGGCACGTCCAGGAAGGGCCCGGCCTCCAGGGCGAAGAGCGGCGCGAGCCGCCGGTCCGCGCGCAGGGCGTCCACGGCGCGCCGATCTCCCCCGAGGACGACCGCGTCCAGCGCCGCCACCCGCGGCACCAGCACCCGCGCGGCCACGTCGGCCGCCGCCTGCGACGCCTCGCCGGCCTGCTTCTCCCTGCGGCGGGCGAAGCGCTGCTGCGACCAGCCTCCGGCCGCACTGCGCCCGTGCACCAGGCGCGAGCCCACTTTCGAGGCCACCAACCGCCGTCCCTCGAACACGCCCGCCGCGTGCCCGCCGAGCCGCACGAGCAGGACACCGATCACCCGCTCGGCCGTCGCGTGCGCGACCAGGGCCGCGAGGAGGCCCTCACCGCGAACGTCCTCCGCCTCGGCGGTGGCCGTCTCGGGCGGCACATCTGCGGAGGGTGGCGCGGTGGACGTCTCGGGCGGCACATCCGCGGTGGACGTCTTGGGTGGCACATCCGCGGAGGGTGGCGCGGTGAACGGGGGAAAGGGGACGTGGAGTTCGGCGACGGCGCCGTCAGAGGCGCGCAGGCACACCACCTCGCCGCGCGGGACCGCTGTGGCCTCGTCCCGCAAGGCCGCTTCGCTCGCGCCGTGCCGCTCGGCGAACCCGCGCAGCCATCCCTCCAGGCGCTCGGGCGCGACCGACACCCATCGCCCCCCGCCCGCCGCCGGTCGTCCCGCCATGACCAGCGACAGTACAGGACGAAGGCCCACGCACGCGGACGGCGGACAGGCCGCCCGTGCCCGTCCCATGAGGCGAGACCCGCCCGTGGCCGGCCGGGTCGCCTCGCCGCCCACCTGGCGCCGAGTCGCACCGGCCCGCGCCACCCTGCGGAGCCACACCTCGGCCTCACTCCGCAGGACCGCCTGCCGCGGGCCCGCCGTGGGGCTCGGAGGAACCGGCGAAGATGGAGGCACCCGGAACGGGATCTTGACTACGGGGTGTGACAGCGCTTCCGACTGTCGGTAAAGAAATCCTTCCCTCCAACAGTGGGGGAAATATCCGTGAATTCCGCCTTCCAGCGTGCCTTGAAGTGATGAAACCGCAGCACAATCCATGGGTGACGGTCCTCAGAACCTCTTCCCCGGCCGCCTCGATCCTGGCGACCGCCACCCATACCGACGCATCCCCGGGAGCCTCGATGGCCCCTCCGGCTTCACCGGGATCTCCCGGCGCCCCCTCCCCCGGCCGCCACGGAGCCGCCCCCGGCGGCCCGGAGGCGGTCCTCCCGGGACACCCCGCGCCCCCACATCCCGGCGCGACGCCGACGGCGACGTACCCGGGCTTCCCGACCTCCGGCCCCACGGGCTCCGGGGGCCACCCGGGCTTCTCCTCTGGACCATCTGGACCGTCTGGACCTTCCGAGTCGTTCGCGTCGTTCGGGGCGTTCCCGTCGGGGACGCCGGGAGCCCCGCGGGCCACTGCGGCCTTCCTCCCGATCGTCGATCTGGACACCGGAGGGGTGATCGCCGTCGAGGCGGCCTCCATCGGGATCACAGGAGACGTCTCGGGGACGGTCGCCGCCGCCTACGCCGCCGCCCACGAGGAGGCGCTGCTGCCGCTGCTGCTCACCGTGCCCTCGGACGCGGTGGTCCAGGGCTCCGGAGCCCTCGCCCCCTTGCACGAGGCCATGCGCGCCACCAGCCGCCGCCCCCGCGAGGTGATCCTGGTGATCACCGGCGACGTCGCGGCGCGCGACCGCCGGGCCCTGCTGACCGGCATCGACGGCCTGCGGACCATCGGCTACCTGGTCGCCGTCGGCGGCCTCGGCACCTCGTACGTCCCGCTCGACCTGATCGCCGACGCCGCGCCGTACGCGCTGGTGCTCTCGCCCGAACTGATGGAACGGGTGCCCCGCGACGCGCGGCGCAACGCCGTCGGCGAGGCGGTGGCGCACATGGCCAAGAGCCTGGGCGTCCACGTCCTGGCTCCCCAAGTGCGCGACGAGGCGCAGCTCACGACGCTGCGCGGCTGGGGGGTGCGTCTCGCTCAGGGGCCGCTGCTGGCCCCGCTCGACTGGCGGCCCTCGCACGGCAGGGTGCACGTGCCGCTGCCGGTGCCGGCCGAGCCGCAGCCGTCGATGATCGACCTCGGGCCCCGGGTCCAGGAGTTCCTGATGCCCGCGGTGACGCTGGGCATGCACGCCACGGCGGAGGAGGTGGTGGAGGCCCTCGGCACCGAACCGTCGATCACCAGCGTCATCCTGGTCGACGAGTATCAGCGTCCACGGGGAAGCGTGGAGCGCAGCCGCTTCCTGCTGTCGATCGCCGGCCCCTACGGGCACGCGCTGCACGCCAAGAAGCCGGCGCACCGCCTGGCCGACCCGCCCCGCGTCGTGCCCAAGACCACCCCGGTCATCGCCGCCATGCAGGTGGCGGGCAAGGACTCCGCGCGGGTGTACGACGACCTGGTGGTGGTGGACGAGGTGGGCCGCTGCATGGGCGTCGTCCACGTCGGCGACCTGATCCGCCACGTCGCCGACCTCCAGCCCGCCCAGCGCTGACCCGGGCCGCCGCCTTTACGTTGTAGATTTCCGCGCCTGCGAGGGCGTCCCAGGACACGTCCTCAGGGCCGGAGGCAGGCGTGCCCCAGATGTGAACGGCTACCCGCCCTCTGGTGACCTTGGTCGGACCCGTCTCAGGGCCGCCTTGAGCAGAGCCGGGGCCGGCCGCCGGCGGTTGTCCGCGAGGTGGGTCATGCTGATTTCGGGGAGCGGGGCGCGGTAAACCGGCCGCGACGCCTGCACGTCCCACAAAGATCACTACCACTATCCAGTTATGGAGAGCGACCGCGTGGGCCAGCCCCCCTATCCTCCGAACCAGCCGCCCTACGGCCACCCGCAGCAGCCGTACCACGATCAGCAGTACCCACCGCCGCCACCCGGGCCGCGCAAGATCGTGACCAAACAGCGTGGTCTGTCCGCCGGGTCACACACGCTGCACCTGGTGCTGACCATCCTCACCTGTGGCTTATGGGCCTGTTCGTGTGGCTCCCACTGTGGATCTTCCGAATGATCGTCCGCCGCAAGCAGGTGACGAAGTACCACTACTGATCCGCTCGAACGCCTCCCCGCGCCGGCATGCGCAGGAGAAGGGCCTCGCACGGCTGAAGCCGTCACCCGCGATCGCCATCCGGTGGCCTGGCCCGTCCGAGCGCTCTGCGGCGGGGAGGTCACGGCACGACTGCGTGGGCGGCGCGGCGTTGCGCCTTCAGCTCCACCGGTAGCGGGTCTCGGATGACTCGCTACCGGTGGCGAAGGCGAAGCCCTTGTCCGGCTGGAGCCGGTAGAGCCGGACATCGCCGGTCCGGACGGCGTCGCCCAGGTGGTACCAGGTTCCGTCCTCGCGGGTGAGCTGCCAGCCGTAGGCCTGTTCGAAGGCGGTCGCCACGGCGTCCCTGGTGGCCTGGTCGGTGACCAGGCTCGCGGTGCCTTCGATGACGTAGTCCACGCCGGTCAGGGTGCCGGTTCCGGCGGTCAGCGCGCAGTGCCGGTTGGCGCTGAGATTCTTGGCCTTCTGCTCGTTCTCGCCGGTGGTGAACCACATCGCGCCCAGCGTCCACATCGCCAGCAACGGTGTCACGTGCGGGCGGCCATCCCGGCGCACGGTGCACAGCTGGAACTTCTGGATCCGGCGCAGTGCCCACTCCGTCTCCTCCCAGGGCGTCGGGCAGGCGCCGGGCGAGGAGAACGGACCGAGGCCGGTCTGCGGCGCGGTCGAGTCGCCGGCCGTGTGAGCGGACATGATCTCTCCTTCTGATCGTCGCGAATCCCATCCCGGCACAGCCGCAGGAAATGCTCAGCGGGTCCCGGCGAGGTGGTCGGCCAGAATGGCGGTGACCGACAGGGCGGTGTCGAAGTTCGGGACGAGCCGGGTTTTCGTCAGCGCGAAGGCGACGCCCCGCACGGGGTCCGCGTAGGCGTAGCTTCCGCCTCCGCCCGGCCATCCGAATGCCACGGAGTTCTCCTCGGCAGGTGCGCCGATCCTGCCTATCGGGAAGCCCAGCGCCATCCGCGACGGATTGCCGAAAACCTGATCCACACCCTCGAACGCGAGCGCGGACGGTTCCGCCGACCGCGCGGAGTCCAGGAGTTCGCCCTGCAGCACGGCGTTGAACATCGCGGCGAGGCCGTGAGCGGTGGCGCTGGCCACTGATGGAATGTCGGCGCGCAGGATCTCCTCGTCGTTGCCGAAGTCGGCACTGGGCCGGCTTTCCCAGGGTGCGAGGATCGCAGGACCGTCGTCCGGGCCGGCAGGCCATCGCCGCGCCTGCTGCTCCAGGCGTGCCAGCCCCGCGAGCGACTCCTTGGGAGCGGCGAAGTAGAGCCGCCCCTCGATTCCGAGCGGCGCGGTGATCCACTCACGGAGCAGCTCGCGCATGGGCCGCCCGGTCGCGCGGCGGGCCAGTTCGCCGACGAGATGGCCGAAGGTGTACGAGTGGTAGCCGACGGCGGTGCCCGGCGGCCAGCGCGGCTCGGCGGCGGCCAGCGCCTCACACACCCTTACCCAGTCGGGAAGCTCGCGCGGGGTGATCTCTCGCGGCATGGCCGGAAGGCCGACGGTGTGGGTCAGCACGTGCCGCAGTGTCGCCGTGGCCTTGCCGTGCACGCCGAACTCGGGCCACAGGTCCGTGACCGGGGTGTCGTAACCGATGAGACCACCCTCTACGAGCAGATGCGCCAGCACGGCCGCCACGTTCTTGCCGGTGGAGAAACTGAAGATCGGCGTTCCGGAGGTGAGCGGCCTCCCGGTGGCCGGGTCGGCCGTACCGGCCACCGCGTCGACGATCAGCGCGCCATGGTGATGGACGGCGACCTGCACACCGGTCTCCGCGCCGGTCTCGATCAGCGTGTCGATATGACGCTGGATCCGGTCCTGTATCCCACTCGTCGCCATCGCCGTCACCTCCCCCGCAGCGCGGAGGAATCACCTCTCCGGTCCGGCGGAATGTGAGGTGCCGCCCGTCCGTGCCCTCCGCCGGGCATGCCGACTCGGCCGCCGCGGTTCCCGTCCAGACGCGTGGCGCGCGTTCGCCATGCGGCACCCGAACGTCGATCACTCCTGAAGCGGTGCGGGGCGAGCATGTTCCCCCTCGCCCGGGGAATGTCGGGGCGCATCGATCATCGCCCTTCGGGGCTCGTGGGTGAGGGGTGGCGGTTTTAGAATGGCGTCGATGAACGAGCCGAAGCGCCGCAAGCCGCCCGTGTCGCGCAGGTGCCCGGGCCGTCGTGAGCCGTTCGTGGTGTCCCCGTCATGGCCCGGGGCGGTGTAGGTGAGCTTCGCGCGGTCCTATCGGCCGGCCGAGGGCGACGCGGTCACCCTCGGCGTCGAGGAGGAGTTCCTGGTCGTCGACGCCCTGGACGGCCGCCCCGTCCCCGGCAACGCACGACTGCTGGACGTACTCGACAGACCGTGGGCCGGCGAGCCTGCGAACGTGGCCGACCGGCACGCCGAGCAGGCCGCGGCGACCGGCTCAAGCGCCCCCGCGACGGCGGGTACGGGTGCCGGGCCGGCGGGGTCGGCGACCGGGTTCGAGGCCGAGTTGCTGGCGTCCATGATCGAGACGGTGTCGCCTGTGCGGACGGACCTGGGCGGGCTTCGCGAGGTGCTGGCCGCGGGCCGGGCCCGGCTGGGACGCGCCGCGGCCGAGTCGGGCCTGCGCGTCCTGGCCATCGGTTCTCCGGTCACCCCTCCGGCCGTCCCCCGCACCGTGTCGGCCAAGGCGCGGTACGGCGAGCTGCGCGACCTGTACGGGCTGCTCGTCACCCAGCAGGAGACGTGCGGGTTGCACGTCCATGTGGGCGTGGCCGACCGTGAGATGGCGGTGGCGGTGGTCAACCGGCTCAGGCCCTGGCTGCCGACCCTGCTCGCGATCTCCGTGAACTCCCCGTTCTGCGACGGCGCCGACACCGGCTACGCGAGTTGGCGCACCGTCGCGCTGTCCCGCTGGCCCGCCACCGACATCCCCCCGCACTTCTCCAGTGCCGCGCACTACGACCAGGTGACGGCCATGCTGCACCGCAGCGGCGCGCTGGTCCCCTCAGCGCACCCGTACTGGCTGGCCAGGCCGTCGGCGCGGTTCCCGACCGTCGAGCTGAGGGCCGCGGACGTCGCCGCCACCGTGGACGAGGCGGTGCTGCAGGCCGCCCTGTCCCGCGCGCTGGTGCGCACCGCCTGCGCCGAACTGGCGGCGGGTGAGGACACCGCCGACCTCGGCGACACCGAGATCCTGCGGGCCGCCCTGTGGGCCGCCGCCCGCTTCGGGCTGAACGGCGACGGCGTTCATCCGAGGACGGGCGGCGGGGTGCCCGCCACCGCGCTCGTGGACGAGATGCTCGACCGCATCCGTCCCGCGCTGCGGGAGACCGGCGACGAGGAGGAGGTCGACCGGCTTCTGACCGCGCTGGCCCGCACGGGCACCGGCGCCGAACGCCAGCGCGCGCTGCTCGCCCCGGACACCGGCCGGGCCGGCGCGGCACGCCTGATCGAGGCGTTCGACATCGGCACCGCGAGCCCCTGATCCGGCCGGCACGACCACCGCGTGCCGGCGTGGCCGACGGACCACATGCCGCGATGGGGCGTTTCCGGCGGCGCGGCGGAAGTCATCCCCGGGCCGGGATGGTGAAGCCGCCGAGAGGTCCCGAATAGCGCTTGGGCGGGGGCGGCGCGTACTCGCCGCGGGCGCTCGTGCGCAGCCCGAGGCGCACCAGAGACTCGACGAGGGTGGTGGCGGCGGTCACGCCGTCGATGACCGGGACGCCGAGGCGACCGGAGATCTCGGCGCAGAACGCCGCCATCCCGGCGCAGCCGAGCACCACCGCGTCACTGCCGTCCGCTTCGAGGGCGGCGGCGCACAGCCTGGTCACCACCTCGCGGGCGTCACCGTCAGGGCGATCCAGATCGAGCACGGAGATGTCGCAAGCGTGCACGCCCCGGCAGGCGGCGGCGAAGCCATACCTGTGGGCGAGGTCCCAGGCGCGGCCCACCGTCCTGGACAGGGTGGTCACCACGCTGAAGCCACGTCCGACGAGGGTCGCGACGTGCATGGCGGCCTCGGCGATCCCCACGACGGGGCCGGCCGCCAGCTCGCGCGCCGCGTCCAGGCCGGGGTCGCCGAAGCAGGCGATGACGTACCCGTCGGTCCCCTCCCGCTCACCGGCCGCGACCTCGGTGAGCAGCCCGGGAACGGCGAGCGCCTCGTCGTAGTGGCTCTCGATCGACTCGGGGCCCATGGCCGGGCTCACGGCCACGATCGTCGTGCCCGGCCCCGCCACCGCCCGGGCGCAACGGCCGATCGACTCGGTCATGGCCTGGGCGGTGTTGGGGTTGATCACACGGATGCGGGTCACGGGCCGGCCGGAGTCGCGCCCTCCGGGACGGCCGCTCGCGCGGCGGCCCCGTCGTCGGAGGCGGCGGCCCCGTCGGAGGCGGCGGCCAGGTCGCGGTCCAGGCCGGTGATGCGGGGCGAGACCCGCTCGAACGCGACCAGCGCCACGAAGCCCAGCCCGCACCCGATGAACCAGCTGTAGTCGGCGATCCAGGTCAGGTCGATCGTGGTCAGACCGAGGTCGAGCAGCAGCTTGGGTGCCAGCACCGAGGCGATGGCCGGCACGCCCGCGGCCACGGTCGCCCACACCGCGTTCGGGTTGTACCCCCCGCGGAACCAGTAGCGGCCCGCCCGGTCGAGCGTGAACAGCTCGTCCACCCACACCCGCTGCCGCGAGCACACGTAGTAGCCGGCGATCAGGATGCCGAACAGCGGCCCGATGAGGGCTCCGAGCAGGCCGAGCGTGTAGTGGATGGCGTCGGGGTTGCCGTACCAGTTCCAGGGCGTGAGCAGCACCGACCCGACCGCCGCGATCATGCCGCCGGTACGCCAGCTGATCCGCCTGGGGTTGACGTTGGAGAAGTCGAACGCCGGGGAGATGAAGTTGGCGACGATGTTGATGCCGACCGTCGCGATGACGAAGGTCAGCCCGCCGAGCAGGATGGCGAACGGCGTGTCGATGCGCTGGACGGTGTGGATGGGGTCGGTGATCAACTCGCCGAACACCGGCACCGTGGCCGAGGCGGTGATCACCGTCAGGATGGAGAAGAAGAGGAAGTTGACCGGGAGCCCCAGCAGGTTCCCCCTCTTCACGGCGGCGAACGAGCGCCCGTACCGGGAGAAGTCCCCGAAGTTGAGCATCGGGCCGGAGAAGTAGGAGACGACCAGGGCGATGGCGCCCAGCATGACCGGGATGGACTCACCGAAGCCGAGCACCTCACCCTGGGAGAGGTCGAGGCTGATGTTCCGCCATCCCGCCCGGCTCACCAGGTAGACGGCCAGGACCAGCATGACCACGTACACGGCGGGCCCGGCCCAGTCGATGAACCGGCGGATGGCCTCCATGCCCTTCCAGAAGACCGCCGCCTGCGCCACCCAGAGGATGGCGTAGCAGATGTACCCGAGGGCGGGCAGCCCCAGGAGCCCGTACTCGCGCACGTCGTTCAGGGCCGCCGTGGCGGGCCAGAACTTCAGGAAGATGATGATGAGCGCCTGTGAGGCCAGGTAGGTCTGCACGCCGTACCAGGCGATGGCGATGAGTCCCCGGACGACGGCCGGGATGTTCGCTCCCAGCACGCCGAAGATCGCCCGGTTGATGACCGGGTACGGCACACCGGTCATCTGGCTGGGCTTGGCCACCAGGTTGCAGAAGACGTTGACGATGACGATGCCCGCCACGAGCGCGAACAGCACCTGCCAGCTCGCCAGGCCCAGGGCGAACAGGCTGCCCGCGGTGACGTAGCCGCCCACGCTGTGCACGTCCGACATCCAGAAGGCGAAGATGTTGTAGGAGGACCAGTTCTGGTGGCGCAGTGGAGCCAGGTCCTCGTTGGCCAGCCGGGGATCGTAACCGGGCTTGACCAGGCCGCCGGCCGGGGCGTCCTCGCCGGAGGGCGCCGGGACGGTCGTCGTGGTGGCGGTAGTGGTGACCATGTCGGGTGCGTGGCTGGGTGGAGGTGACACACTGGATTCGGTCATTTCGCATCCCTGGGCGAAAGGTGCGGACGGACATGTCCTGATCAGGGACCGGCAGTGCAGTGCGCGCACGCGTACGGTCGAGAGAAACCCTCGGCCGACACCGTCAACCTATTACTTGACACCCGGCAGCGAATTTCGCCGGTGTTAATCCCTTATGACAGGGGCGAAATGGCGCCCATACCGCTCGGCGGACGAGTCGCCTTCCGGCGAATCCCTCTGATCTCCAGTGCCGTACAGGCTCTAGGGCCGGAGCACGATCTTGCCGTGGGTGTGCCCCCGCTCCAGCTCGCGGAAGGCGTCACGCACTCCCTCCAGCGGGTAGGCGCGGGCGATCGGCACCTCAAGCTCCCCGCGCGCGGCGAGCCGGGCCAGTTCGCCGAGCACGACCGCGCACGCCGCCGCGCCTTCTCCGTAGGTCCGCGCACCGACCTTGGCCGCGGCCCGCCAGTCGCGGATCGTGTCGATCCGCTCGGGCCGCACGCCCAGTTCCACCGCCAGCGCCACGTAGCCGTCGCCGAAGGTGTCGATGAACGCGTCGACGTTCCCGCCGCAGGCCTGCCGGATCCGTTCGGCCACACCCTCCCCGTACCTGACCGGGACGACACCGCGGTCCTTCAACCAGGCGTGGTTCGGCTCGCTCGCCAGCCCGATCACCGTGGCGCCGCGCCGCCGGGCGAGTTGCACGGCGAGCGAGCCGACGCCGCCCGCCGCACCGGAGACGACGACCGTGTCCGCCGGTCCGGGGTCGACCGCGAACACGGTCGCGTACGCGGTCGTGCCGGCCACGTACAACGACCCGGCCACCTCCCAGGGCAGCCCCTCCGGGCGCGAGACCAGATTCACGTCGTCGACCACGACGAACTCCGCGTGGCTCGCCCTGTTGTGGGTGAAGCCGAGGACCTCGTCTCCCACCGAGAAGCCCCGCACCTGCGGACCGGCCTCCACCACGACGCCGGCCAGATCGCTGCCCTGCCCGGAGGGGAACCTCGCCGGCCAGCGGTCGTGCCGCGCGCCCTCCCGGATCATCACCTCGCCGGGCTGGATCCCGGCCGCGCGGACCTCGACCAGCACCTGCCCGGGGCCCGGCGCAGGACGTTCCACCTCCTCCACCCGCAGGACATCGATCCCGCCGTACTCGTGGAACCGCACTGCCTTCATGACGTGATCACCGCTCCGCCTCGTCCGGTCGGGCCTTGGACGGCCACACCAGAACTATGCCTTCGCCTTCGACGGCTGAGAACCGGAGCGGTCCGCCTAGGATCGGCGGTCCGAGGATGCGTTCCACGAGTGGTGATATCACTACCGATATGGTGATGAACCGTGACGACCTTGCCGATTTCCTGCGCCGGTCCCGGGAACGGCTGACTCCACGGGACGTCGGGCTGGTCGAGGGCCCGAGGCGGCGTACGCCAGGACTGCGCCGCGAGGAGGTCGCGGTGCTCGCCGGGATGTCGTCCGACTATTACATGCGGCTCGAGCAGGCCAGAAGCCCGCAGCCCTCGGTTCAGATGCTGGCCGCGCTGACGCGCGCGCTGCGGCTCACCACCGACGAGCGGGACCACCTGTACCTGCTCGCCGGACACCGCCCGCCGGAGGGGGCGCGGGCCGGGGAGTACCTGCGGCCGAGCATGCTGTACCTGCTCGACCAGCTGGACAGCGTTCCGGTCCAGGTCCTGAGCGATCTGGGCGACCTGCTGGCGCAGAACGACATGGCGGCGGCGTTGTTCGGGTGCGTGTGCACCGTGGCCCAGGAGGACCGCAACATCGTGCTGCGCTGGTTCACCGAACCGGACGTGCGAAGCCACTTCGCAGCCGAAGAGCACGAGGAGCACGCCCGGCAGCTGGTCGCCGACCTGCGCGCCGAGGCGGCCCGCCGGGGCAACGACGCGGCATCCCGCACACTCGTCACGCGGCTCCGCGCGGCCAGCGCCGAGTTCGCGGCGCTGTGGGACCGGCACGAGGTCGCGGTGCGCGTGTCACACCCGTACCGGCTCAGGCATCCCGAGCTCGGCAGGATCGACCTCGACTGCGAAGTGCTGGCGACGCCCGCGACCGACCAGCGGCTGCGGGTCTTCACTCCGCCGCCCGGCGGCACCGAGGCGCTGGACATGCTTCGCGTGCTCGGCCCGCAGCACCGGCACGACACCGCCGCGACGCGTGCCACGACCAGGACGAGCGCACCGACGAGGGTGATCGGCGACTCACGTACGCCCTGAGCACGTCAGCTCCGTGATCGCACCCGTGGTCGATCGAGCGATCACCCACAGCCGACGATCATCGAAGTGGACCCTCCTACGCGGAGCGATCGGGTGGGTCCGGAGCCTTCGACTCATCTCAAGATCCGAAGCCCGCACAGGCCCATAGGGTCGGGATATGACACATGAGGCGCTTGTGGCTTATCTCGGCATCGTCACGCTGATCACCATAACGCCCGGCCCCGACACGGCCATGGTCGTGCGCAACGCGATGCGCCACGGCTGGGCCGCCGGCGTGCGCACCGGCCTCGGCAGCGCGACGGGCCTGCTGCTGTGGGGACTGGCCGCGTGCGCGGGCATCGCCGCGGTGCTGGCGGCGTCCGCGCTCGCCTTCACCGTGCTCAAGCTCGCCGGCGGCGTCTACCTCGGCTACCTCGGAGCTCGCATGCTCTGGCAGGCATGGCGGCGGGCGGCGCGTCCCGCGGCGACCGTTCCCGTGCCCGTCCAGGCTCCGGTGACCTCCGGGGCGCTCTTCAAGCAGGGGCTGACCACCAACCTGCTCAATCCCAAGGCCGCCGCCTTCTTCACGGCGCTGCTCCCCCAGTTCGTCACGACCGGCGGCACGGCGGCCACCCCGCTCATCATCGGCCTGACGCTCATCGCGGCCATGGGCAACCTGACCGGGACCTTCGTGTTCGCCTTCACCGCGCACCGGGCGGCCCGGCTGTTCGGGCGCCGTCTCTTCGAGCCGGTGCTGGACGGCATCGTCGGCGCCGTCCTGCTCGTCCTCGGCGGCAGGCTCGCGTTCAGCGGACGTCCCTGACCGGTGACCCCGCGGCGCGCTGCACTTCGTGGTCACGACGACCTCGCACCTAGCCGCCTCGACGCGGAAGTGACACCCCCCCTGAGGCTTCGGGTACCGAGCCGAAGGCGCACCAGACGATCTTGCCGCCGGTGACCGGGTAGCGGCATCCCCAGCGGTCCGCCAGGGCGTTCACCAGCCACAGGCCGCGCCCGCCCTCGTCGTCCGGCCCCGCGGCCTTGAGCCGGGGAGGGGTCCGTCCGGCGTCCCACACTTCGAGCACGACCAGGACGCCCGTCTGGTGCAGGTCGATCCAGATGTGACCGGGACCGGCACACCCTTCCAGAGCCCCGATCTTCCATGTCGCCTTGACGGCGTTGGTCGCGAGCTCCGAGGCGACGAGTTCGGCGGTTTCGAGGATGTCCCTCTCTGCCCCACTTCGACAGCACGCGCCTGACGTGTTCGCGCGCGTAGCCCGCGGCCTCCGGTTCGGCCCTCATCTCCAGGTACTGCTCCCGCGTTCTGCCGCCGCCCATCGGCCGCCTCCACGATACGAGTCGGGGTGTCGGGTGCCCGGCGGCGAGGCGCGTCCAATTACGGTCGTGGACCGAAAACCGTCTGCCACTGGGCACGAATTCGCCTTACCATCCTGTAGTCGATCGGATACTTTGCGTAGCCGATCGAACTCACCGAAAGGCACTCCCCCGGTCATGGCGTGGTGAGCTCGTGGGATGTGCCGTGGCGCGGCGAAGGCGAGGGATAGATGGGCAGAATGGTCGATATCGACCCCCAATCATCGGGTGCGGCGCGGTTCTCGTACGAGCTACGGCGGCACCGCCTCAGGGCGGGGATGACCCAGGAGCAGTTCGGCCGCAGGGTCGGCTACTCCGAGAGCCTGATCGGCATGGTCGAGACCTGCAGACGCATCCCCACAGAAGGCCTCGCCCAGTTGTGCGACCAGGTCTTCCGCCTCGACGGCGTCATGCACGGCCTCTACCTGGACGCCTGGCCGCCCCTCCCCCCGGTCCCCGAGCATTTCCGCGACTGGGCCGCCGAGGAACTACGCGCGACCGATCTCCGTCTATGGGACCCCCTCCTCGTCCCCGGCCTTTTCCAGACACAGGCATATGCACGGACGCTCTTCGAGGACGACCCAGGCATCACGGCGGAAATGATCGAGACACGCCTCGCCGGCCGCATGCAGCGCAAGAACGCCCTCTCACGCGACGACCCGCCCATGGTCTGGGCCCTCGTCGATGAGGGCGTTCTCCATCGGCCGATCGGAAGCCCCGCCGTCATGCGTGAGCAGATGGAAAGCCTGGCGGGAATGTCCCGCCTGCCGAGGATCACCATTCAGATAGTCCCCTACGGTTCCAGGGCCGCCGCAGGGTTTCTCGGGGCGTTCGGCATAGCGGAAATGCGCGGTTCCGCTTATACCGGATATGTGGAGACACAGCCGCAGGGACGTACCGTTGACGATCGCGCGACGATCACACGGCTTCGCACCTTGCACGACACTCTCCGCGGCGAAGCTCACGCACAGACCCTGTCCCTCAAGATGATCGAGGAAGCGGTGCGGAGATGGATCTGACCAAGGCGCGATGGCGCAAATCGAGCCGGTCCGGAAGTGACGGCGGTATGTGCGTCGAGGTGGCGGCCAACCTGCCCGGAGTCGTCGCCGTCCGCGACTCCACCAATCCCGGCGGCCCCGTCCTGACCTTCCCCCCGGAGGCCTGGACGAGGTTCCTCCGGGCCATGAAGTCCGACCAGACCACCTGAGCGCCTGAGCCAAGAAGCCCGCCGCCGGCACTGCGCGACCGGCACATGAGCCGGCGGCGGCCCTGGGCGTCGATACCGGGGATGTCCACGTCCGAGGTCTCGCGGATCCATGCCGGCCTGGATGAGGAGTCACCGTCGCGCCCCGGCGGAGAGAACGACCTCGCGGCCTGCCTTCAGCCCGACCGAACGCTCCTGCCGCTCGCCACGAGGAAGCCTCCGACGTCGACGGTGGCATGGGAGATCAGCCGGTAGCGCCGCACCATTTCCTCGTAGGCCTCCTCGCCACCGATGGCGGCGGTGGCGTCCGTGAACGTCGTCACGTGGTAGCCGCGTTCCATCGCACTGCGCGCGGTCGACTCCACGCAGAGGGTGCCGATCATCCCGGCGACCGCGACGTACTCGACGCCGTGCTGACGCAGTTGGACGTCGAGGTCGGTGTTGGCGATCACGTCGATGTTCTTGTGCGGGATGATCGTGATCTCGCCGGGACGCGGCCCCAGCCGAGGGTGAAAGTCAGCGCCCCAACTGCCGGCCTCGAACATCCGCTTCTCGTACATCTCCTGGTGGATGCCGGACAGGTGCTTCCACGTCGTGTAGTCCTCTTCGGTGTAGGACATCGGACAGAAAAAGATCGGTATCTGTCGCTCGCGTGCCCCCGCGAGCAGGCGTACGAGATTATCCAGAACACCGATCCGCGCGAACTCGTCCTTGAAGAGAGGGTAGCCTTTTCCATTTTCGGAGAAGATGTCGTTCACGGTGTCGATCAGGACCAGGCCCGTGACCTTCGGTTCATATGTGACCCTCGACATGATGTGTCCTCATGTTTTCGATCTCACAGATCCCAGTGATGCCGTTCAGGGGACGATGCCTGCGAGCTCTGAGGACGCGCCGATCGCCGTCGATGCGCGGTGGTGGATACCGAACCAGATGGCGCGCCCAGCAGCGCGACTCCCACGTACTCACACTACCTGCAGCGCTGCCTCATCCCAGGAGCGGCCTGAGAACGCGTGCACGGCGGAACCCGCCGGCGGGTGGCCCGCGGCCTGACGGTGGTGAAGATCGGTGACCGGCTCGAACGTCGCCGCATCGTGGTGCCGTACCGGACGCCGCACGGTTCCGCGTCGGGCGGTGCGACTCCGGCCCACCCCTGGCAGGCGACAGGCGCAGGGAGAGTGCTTGACTTGAGACATGAGGGTTGGTGTCACGACGTTCATCACGGACGAGGGCATCCGGTCTGCCGTGCTGGCCAAGGCGTTGGAGGAGCGCGGTTTCGATTCCCTTTTCCTGCATGAGCACAGCCATGTCCCAGTGAAGCGAGAGACGCCGTTCATCATGGGCGGCGAGCTGCCCAGGGTGTATTACCGCACGCTCGACCCGTTCGTCGCGTTGTCCGCAGCGGCGACGGTGACCGACGACCTGCTGCTCGGAACCGGCGTGGCCCTGCTGGCCCAGCGCGATGTCATTCATACCGCCAAGGAGGTCGCCAGCCTGGACCTGCTGTCCCGCGGCCGGGTGATCTTCGGTGTGGGCACGGGCTGGAACCGGGAGGAGATGCGCGATCACGGCACGGATCCACGCACCCGGGGGGCCCTGCTGAACGAAAGGCTCACCGCGATCAAGGAGATCTGGACCAGGGACGAGGCCGAGTTCCACGGCCGGTACGTTGACTTCGACCCGATGTTCTGCTGGCCCAAGCCGGTACAAGACCCGCATCCGCCCATTTACATCGGTGGAGATGGCCAGGCGGCGTTGGCCAGGGTGGCGGAGCACGGCGATGGTTGGATGCCGCACTCGGCGGACGACCCGGCCCGGGTCCGGCCCCAGTTGGACCAGTTGGCCGAGGTCGCCGGGGACGTGCCGGTGATCGTGGCGTCGGTGTCACCCGATGCCGAACTCATCGCCGCCTACGCGGAAGCGGGGGCCGACCGCCTGGCGCTTTCGCTGCCGACCCTGCCCGAGGACGAGACCTTGCACGTGCTGGACGAGTTCGCCACGCTCGTCAGCGACCATCTGTAACCACGCCGGCGCCAGGTCAGCCGCTGCCGGCGGGCCTTACGGCCCTCGATGGGTGGATGACTGTGGGCGTCTTCAAAAGGCGCCGCGGACCGTGCCGTCGTCGACGCGGACGGTCGCGCCGCTGATGTACCAACCCCGGCGGCCCCGTCCTGACCTTCCCCCGGAGGCCTGGACGAGCTTCCTGCGCGCCACGAAGGCCGGCGAGGTGGCCTGAAGCAATCAACAGCGGCACCGCGCCCACCCGTACGGGCGGGCGCGGCGGGGACGGAGGGCGCTCAGATGATGGAACCCGTCCAGTAGGCGGTGGCCTTGAGGTAGACCCCGTACAACTCGCCGTCGAAGTACGGCGATATGCCGGTGTCGTACCGGCCGTCGCCGTCGGTGTCGGAAACGCTGACCGTGATGCCGTTGAGATAGCCTTTACGGCTGTCGTCGCTGTACTGGGTCAGCCACGAGGACCCGAGGGACCCCTCACCGGTGAACGGTGAATCCACGCCGACAGGCCGGTCCATCCTGAACATCGTGACCTTCGCCGCGAAGGCCGCTCCGGTCGAGCGTTCGAGGGTCCCGCCGGTGTAGGGCAGGCTGCCGTCGGGGTGAGGGCCGGCGGGATAGCCGAGCACGTCCACCGTCGACGGGAGCGGCTGGTTGGCCTCGATCCCCTGCCCGCCGACGTTATCGCCCAGCCTCCCGACGTCGCTCAGCGCGTCCGGCGACGCGGAGACGACCCCGTCGTACACGTTCACGAAGGCGTAGTCCCGGTCGTAGTCGCGAAGGTCGTCCAGGTCGTAGTGGGTGTAGGCACGCTTGCCGACATAGAGGCCGAACGGGGTCGTTCCGTCGGAGTGGCCGCCGGGGACGAAGACCCACTTCCAGAGCGCGCCCATCGGAGCCTCAACATCCAGCACGCAGTGCCCCGCCGTCGCGACGACGTTCCTGAACTTCGCGTGCACGACCGTACCCGTGCACCAGTGCGGCAGCAGATCGCTGCCGATGAAGAACACCTTGCCCGAGGTCGGGGGCGTCTCGCCCTCAGGCGAGGCAGGCCCCTCCAGCGGCGGGATGGACGCCGGAGGACCGTCCGGGACGATGTCGGCGGAAAGCCGTTCGCCGCCGGTCTCGGTCTCCACGGTGTACGGCGTGGCGTTCCTCAGATTGGCGGCCCCGTCGGCCAGCCAGAAGCTCGCGACCTGCTGAGCCGCCGTCACAGTGGAAGCCAACGGCACGGCCAGCGGACTCGCGGCCCGGGCCGGACCTGCGACGACGGTGGACCCCAGCAAGCTCAACCCCATGCCCATCGCGATCAGCGCACGCCTCAAGCTCGATCTCCCGTCCGGTCAGCGAGGCGCCTTTCCGCCCCGTCAGCGTGGAGAGCCGGCCGATCGACCCGGCCGACCACCACCAAGATCGTAACCTCGGCCCAAGCCCCGCTCCTAGAAGTTTTAGATCACATGTTCGATACGGAGAGCGCCGCCGCTCAGAAGCGCACGGCGCCAGAGCCGCCCTGAGCTAGCCGCCTCGGTCGAGATGAGGCCGGGAAAGGCGCGGGCACCCTCGCTTAGGCTGGCTGTCTCATCCGACGCGCCGCGACGAGGATCGGCCCATGCGCAGCAGCACCAGGATCCGTCTGATCGAGCCCGCCGACGCCGCCCCGATAGCCGCGCATCGGGCGCGGGACTTCGAGGCTTTCCGGCCGTGGGAACCCGCCCAGCCAGCCGACTTCTTCACCCCAGAGGGCCAGGCGGAGCGGATCGACGGCTTGCTGGCCCGATACCGGGCCGGCTCGGTCTGGCCGGGTGTGGTGCTCGCCGACGACCAGGTGATCGGACAGGTCACCGTCGGGAACATTCTGCCGCAGCCGCATCTGCTCCGCGGCTCCGTCGGATACTGGATCGCCGGCGTCGCCCAGAATCAGGGGCACGCCGGACGCGCCGTCGGGCTCGTGCTCCAGGTGATGACGGACGAACTCGGGTTGCACCGCGCCGAGGCGTCCACCAACCTGGAGAACCTGCCGTCACAGCGGGTGCTGCGCCGCAATGGGTTCAGCCCGTACGGCGTCGCGCACTCCTCGATCTTCCTCGACGGGAGCTGGCGGGACGGACTGCTGTGGGAGCGCCTCCTCAGCGACTGATCAGGTGTTCCCTGATCTCGGCTGCACCTGGCCGCTGGACTCTTCGTCCGAGCCGGCCTTGGGATTGGCTCGACACGCGATGACCTGGCTGGTCGCGGTGGGTGCGTTCAGAAGGCGCCGCGGACCGTGCCGCCGTCGACGCGGATGGTCGCGCCGCTGATGTACTCGGCGTAGGGGCCGCACAGGTAGGCGACGGCGCCCGCGATCTCCTCTGGCCTGCCGTAGCGCACCCGGTCGTTGGGCACGATCTCGCGGACCGAGTTGTACTCGATCTCCTCCCAGGTCTCGCCCCAGCCGCGCCCGGGCGACAGCTTGACCAGGAAGTCACGCACGGCCGGGACGAGGATCGCGCCGGGTGCCACGACGTTGGAGGTGACGCGGGTGCCGGCCAGGTCGCGGGCGAGTGAGACGGCCAGGTTGTGCCGGGCAGCGAGGGAGGCGTTGTAGTGCGGGTGGCTGTTGAACGGTTGCGTACTCAGGCCGCCTCCGATGGTGACGACCCGCCCGTAGTCGCGTTCACGCATGGCCGGAACCAGGCGCTGGATCATCCGCACCCCGGACACGACATTGATGTCGTAGGTGTCCTTCCATATGTCCGCGGTGGCGTCGGCCCAGTTCAGGTGCTCGTACGCGCCGGCGTTGTTGACCAGGATGTCGACGTCACCGCCGGCCAGAGCGTCCTCGGCCGTCGCGTCCGCGCCGGCATCGGTGGCCAGGTCGCCCACCGCGATCGACGCCTTTCCGCCGTCGGCGGCGATCGAGTCGGCGACCGCCTGTGCCCGTTCGGCGCTGCGGCCATGGATCACGACCGCGGCGCCTTCCCGGGCGAGCAGCCGGGCGGTGGCCTCACCGAGTCCGGACGTCGACCCGGTGATCAGGGCGCGACGTCCGGTGAGTTGCAGATCCACCAGAACTCCTTGGGTCGAGACTTTGTCTACAGTCGTAGACTACCACGACAAGTTGTCAGTCGTAGACTTGCTCGCCATGACGCACCCCACCGCCCGGCCCCGCAATGCCGCGGCCACCCGGCAGGCCATCCTGACCTCGGCGATCACGGCCTTCACCCGGCACGGCTACGACGGGGTGGGCGTCCGCGACATAGCCGCGGACGCCGGAGTGACGGCCATGCTCGTCAACCGCTATTTCGGCTCCAAGGAAGGGCTGTTCACCGAGGTGGTGGACGTCTCGTTCGCCGAGCCCACGATGGTCCCGGCCGATCCGGCCGATCCGGCCGATCCGGCCGACCTGACGGCCGAGACCGCCCGCGCGCTGGTGGACCGCACCACCCCGGAGACGGACCACCTCGGACCGTTCGAGCTGACGCTCAAGTCGGCGGCCAACCCAAGAGCGGCGGAGATCATCCGAGCCGGCATCGAGAAGCACGTGGGCGCCCGTTTCACCGCCGCCCTGCACGGCCCCCACGCGCGGGAACGCGCCGAACTGGGGCTCGCCCTGCTGGCCGGCACCTGGCTGCTGCGCCGCCTCATCGGTACCTCGGCGCTGCGCGACGCCGATCCGGATCTGCTGACGGCTCAGGTCACCCGCATGCTGGCGGTGGTCGTCGAACCACCGGCCTAGCCACGGCAGCGGTTTCGGGGCCGGGCCGACCGCCACGCGAACCGGCGGCGGCCCCGTCGCCGATCAGCCGTGTCGGGTCGGCCGGTAGGTCAGCACCTGTGTGTGGCCGTCGAAGGTCCGGGCCTCGAGCAGCTCGAGGTCGAAGTCGTCCGCGCCGTCGAAGATCCGGTCCACGCCGGTCGCCCCGGAGATCACCGGGAAGACCGTCACCTCGATGGTGTCGACCAGGCCGGCGTTCAGCAGCGCCCGGTTGAGCGTCAGGCTGCCGTGGGAGCGCAGCGGCACATCGGATTCGGCCTTGAGCCGCGTGACCACCTCGACGGGATCGCCGGACTCGATGGTCGTGTCCGGCCAGTCGAGCGGCTCGGTCAGCCGGCTGGACAGCACCGTGACCGGAGAGGCGAACATGCGCGTGATCCATCCGTCGAACAGGCTGCGGTCGAAGCCCGCGTCAAGGAACGGCGCGTTCGACGCGTAGGTCGTGGCCCCGAGCACCATGCGCAGCGGGTCGCGGTAGGCGGCGGCGCGATGCGCGAGGAACTCGGGGCCCTGCTTGCCCCAGTAGCCGCCCCAGTCACCGTCGTGGTTGGCGAAGCCGTCAAGGGTGGAGAAGATGTCGAAGGTGTAGGTGGCGGTCACGGTGTCTCCTCGCGGGAAGTCGGTCGCGCGCCTTGCGGCGGCCTCACCCCTGCTACGAACACCACCGCCCCGATCCGACACGCTTCCCCGGATCTCTTTCAGAACCTTCCGGGCTCATCCGAACGGCCCGAGCGTCGCTCGCGCGAAGCGCGCCGGATGCTCCGGCCACGCCCTCACGCGCGTCGTCAGAGCCAGCCTTGGGATTGGGCTCGCTGGACGGCTTCTATGCGGTTGCGAGTGTGGGTCTTCTGGATGGCCGTGGACAGGTAGTTGCGGACGGTGCCCTCGGACAGGTGCAGGCGCAGGGCGATGTCGCCGATGGTCGAGCCGTCGGCGGCGGCGGACAGCACGTCGCGTTCGCGCGGGGACAGCGGGTTCGGGCCGGCGCTGAGGGCGGCGGCGGCCAGGGCCGAGTCGATCACCCGCTCCCCGGCCAGCACCCGCCTGATGGCGGCGGCCAGCTCGCGGGCCGGGCTGTCCTTGACCATGAACGCCACCGCGCCGGCCTCCATCGCCCGGCGCAGGTAGCCGGGCCGGCCGAACGTCGTGAGGATCATGACGCGGCAGCCGGGCGCCACGCGGACGATCTCGGCGGCGGCCGTGATGCCGTCCATCACCGGCATCTCGATGTCGAGCAGAGCGATGTCGGGTCTGGTCTCACGGACGACGGCGACGGCCTCCTCTCCGGTGGAGGCCTCACCGACGACCTCGATGTCGGCCTCCAGGCCGAGCAGGGTGGACAGGGCGCCCCTGACCATCGCCTGGTCCTCGGCCAGCACCACTCTGATCACGTGCCGCTCCCGGGGGTGCGAAGGCCGGGCGGCGGCGTGACGCGGCCCGGGCGGGGTGTGCGCCAAGCCATGCGCGGATGGTTCGTGAGCCGGGTCACGCGCGGGTTCCCACCGGGGCCGGGACGGTGACGCGCAGGTGGAAGCCGCCCCCGGCGGAGGGGCCGGCGTCCAGGGTGCCGCCGGCGGCCTGGACGCGCTCGGCGAGCCCGGTCAGGCCGCTGCCCGGCCCGTAGGTGCCGTCCCCGTGGCCGTCGTCGGTGACCTCGAGACCGGCCCTGCCCTCGTGATAGGTCACGGTGATCTCGCACCTGCGGGCACGGGCGTGGCGGACGACGTTGGTGATCCCTTCGCGCACCGCCCAGCCGAACAGGCCGTCCAGGGTGTCGGGCAGCGGAGTGCCGGTGGTGCGCACCACGACGTTCACCCCGGCCGCGTCCAGCGCGGCGCGGGCGCTGTCGAGCTCCTCCGACAGGCCGCGCTGGCGGTAGCCGGTGACCGCCTCGCGGACCTCCTGCAGGGCCATGCGGGCGACCGACTCGATGTCGCGGATCTCGCCGGTGGCCCTGGGCGAGCCGCTCTCGGCCAGCCGTCCGGCCAGCTCGCTCTTGAGGACGATGAGCGACAGGCTGTGGCCGAGCAGGTCGTGCAGGTCGCGGGCGATGCGCAGCCGTTCCTCGCTGGCCGCCAGGCGGGCCACCTCGCTCTGCGCCCTGTGCAGCCGGTTGAGCAGCACGCGGGTGTTGCGGACGCTCATGAACAGCACGCCGAGCGTGACGACCTGCATCACCAGCAGCGCGATGGCCCCGCCGTCGGCCCCGGCGATGCGGCCGTCCACCACCACGACGCCGGCCATTCCCGCGATGCCCGCCAGGGCCACCCGGCTGGGCAGGCCCATGCTGATCACGACGGTGACGTAGACGGGCAGCGCCACCCAGCCGCCCCCGAAGATGATCGGGAGCACGATGGCCATCAGCACGAGCACCGACAGCAGCGGAGCGGTCCAGCGTCCCGGCTCGCCGTAGTCCTTCGGGCTGAGCACCGTGGCGATGTAGCAGGTGACGAAGGCGACCAGCGAGGCGACCGCCCAGTACGCCTTGGTTCCGGTGATCGCGCCCGAGGTGACGTCCGAGACCGGGTAGAACAGGTAGACCAGGCCGAAGGACGTGCCGAGCAGGCGCCTCCAGCGGGACGGCTTGTCGCCCGCCCCGCCGAAGGTGAACACGCTGCTGAGACCGCTCATGACTCAGGCCCGCACCGTCGCCCTGCGGTAGGCGAACACCGCGATGGCGCCGAGCGCGACCGCCCAGCCGAGGATGCCGGCCACCGACGCCCCCGAGGGGGTGTGACCCGCGACGATGTCCCAGCCGATGGAGGCGTAGTCGTAGGACGGCAGGGCGTGCGCGACGGTGCGCAGGGCACTGGGGAGCATGTCGACGGGGAACCACAGGCCGCCGAGCAGCGCGAGGCCGAACATGCTGATGATGGCGATCGGCTGGGCGGTGTCCGGGCGCACCAGCGAGCCGATGATGAGGCCGAGCGCCGCGAACGGGATCGTGCCCGCCCACATGACCGGGATCAGCGCGGCCCACTCCCCCGCGCTCAGCGACACGTGCTGGGTGAGCACCGCGGCCAGCACGACGAACAGCAGCGCGGGCAGCACCAGCAGCAGGGACGCGATGAGCTTGGTCAGGATGATCGACCAGCCGGGCAGCGGGGTGATCTGGAGCTGGCGCAGCCAGCCGCTCTGCCGTTCCTGCGCCCACGGGACGGCGGTGGACATGATCGAGGCGGCCAGGGCCCCGTAGGCGCCCATGGACACCATCAGGATGACGGCGGCCCGCGTGCCGGTCGAGGGGTCGGCCTGGTCGCCGTACAGGTTGGAGTACAGCAGGTAGAAGGCGACGGGGAAGGCCACGACGAAGATGATATAGCGCTTGTTGCGCAGCATCCGAAGCAGTTCGATCTTGATGTAGTGCGGCATGGTTCACGCCTCCGAGGACTGGGTGAGAGCGAGGAAGGCGTCCTCCAGATCGGCCCCGTTGATCTGCAGGTCGCTGATCTCCAGCGTGGTGCGGCGGTACAGCGCGGCCACGGTCGCGTCGGTGTCGGCGGTGCGCAGCGTCACCCTGCCGTCGAGGATGGTGACGCCGGTGACCCCCGGCAGGGCGTCCAGGCGGGCCGCCGACTGGACGCCGAGCGAGAACTCCACCGAGCTGCCGCCGGCGCCCGCCTTGATCTCGGCGGCCGTGCCGTCGGCCACCACCTTGCCGCGGGCGACGACGATCACCCGGTCGGAGTTCTCGTCGGCCTCCTGCAGGTAATGGGTCGCGAACAGCACCGTGCGTCCCTGGGCGGCGTAGGCGCGCATGCCCTCCCAGAAGGCGCGCCGCGACTCGACGTCCATGGCGGCGGTGGGCTCGTCCAGCACCAGCAGCCGGGGCGACCCGGCGACGGCGAGGGCGAACCGCACCCGCTGGGACTGACCGCCGGACAGCCGGTCGGCGCGGCGCGAGGCCAGGTCGGTCAGGTCGGCCATCCGCAGCAGCTCGTCCAGCGGCAGGGGGCGAGGGTAGAGGCGGCGGACGAAGTCGACCAGCTCGCGGACGGTCAGCTCGGGGATGAGCGTCCCCTCCTGGAGCATCGCGCCGATGTCGCCGGCGGCGACCGCCTGGTCGGGGGTGCGGCCGAAGACGCGGATGTCCCCGGCGGTGGGGCGGGTCAGGCCCAGCAGCATGTTGATCGTCGTGGACTTGCCGGCCCCGTTCGGGCCGAGGAGCGCGACCGTGCGCCCGGCCTCCATGGTGAGGTCCAGGCCGTCCACGGCGCGGACCTCACCGAAGCTCTTTCGCACGCCGGCGAGGGATATGGCGTTCATGTGCTCAACGCTAAAAGGGAACGCCGGAGATCCTCAGTGCCGACCATCCGGGCCTGGCGATGACATTTGTCAGAGCGGGATCATCGGAGCGGGATCAGCGTGGAATCAAAGGCGGCAGGCGAAGATGGCGGTGACCAGGACGGCCTTGGCGCCGATCTCCCAGAGCTGGTCCATGATCTGCTGGTGGCCCTTGCGCGGGACCATCGCCCGGACGGCGACCCAGCCCTCGCGGTGCAGCGGGGAGACCGTGGGCCCCTCCATGCCGGGGGTGATCGCGATGGCCTCGTCGATGCGCTCGGCCCGGATGTCGTAGTCGATCATGACGTAGTCGCGGGCGACCAGCACGCCCTGCAGGCGCCGGACGAGCTGCTTGACCGCGGGGGTCTCCTCGGCGCCGACCTGCTTGATCAGGGCCGCCTGCGACTGCGCGATCGGCTCGCCGAAGACCTCGAGGCCGACATTGCGCAATGTGGTGCCGGTCTCGACCACGTCGGCGACGGCGTCGGCGACGCCGAGCCTGATCGCGGTCTCCACCGCGCCGTCCAGCTTGATCACGCGGGCGTCGACGCCCACCTCGGCGAGATACTTGCCGAGCAGCCCCGCGTAAGAGGTGGCGATGCGCATGCCCTGGAGGTCGTGGATCGAGGTGAACGCGCCGGGCTTGGCGGCCAGGCGGAAGGTGGAGACCCCGAAGCCGAGCGGAATGATCTGTTCGGCCGGTGCCCCGGAGTCGGCCAGCATGTCCATGCCGGTGATGCCGACGTCCAAGGTGCCCTCGCCGACGTAGACGGCGATGTCGCGCGGGCGCAGGAAGAACAGCTCGCAGGAGTTCTCGGGGTCGACGACCACGAGCTCCTTGGAGTCTTTGCGCGAGCGGTAGCCCGCTTCTTTCAGGATGGTCTGGGCGGCCTCGTTGAGCACGCCCTTGTTCGGTACGGCGAGACGGAGCATGGCTTGCCGTGGTCCCTTTCGGATCGGAGAGGCATCGGGTCGAGGAACGAGGTCGGTCGGCTGCGGCCGGATGCTCCGGCCTAGAGATGCTTGTAGACCTCGTCGAGCCCGATGCCCCGGGCGATCATGAGGACCTGGACGTGGTAGAGCAGCTGGGAGATCTCTTCGGCCGCCCGGTCGGTGGACTCGTGCTCGGCCGCCATCCAGCTCTCGGCGGCCTCCTCCACGACCTTCTTACCGATGGCATGGACACCGGCGTCCAGGGCCGCGACGGTGCCCGACCCGGCGGGACGGGTGCGCGCCTTGTCCGAAAGCTCGGCGAACAGCTCTTCGAAGGTCTTCATGGTCTCTCTCACGTCGGTGTGCCTGCTCGTCAAGAGTAGTCGGCGGCGGGCGCGAGGCGTGCTAGGCACCCGCCCGAGAGCCGCCCGGCGCGTCAAACGGACCAGGACGGGACCGGGCCGTGCGGCGGGCAGGCCATCGGGTGGCCATCCCCCAGCGGCGCCGATGAAGGTGACGGCCGCCGGTCCCGCGTGTTCCCGCCTTTGATGGGGAGGTAGGTGCTGAACCGGATAAGAGACGTGAGGCCATGGCCCCCGCGTATGCGGTCGCAACGGAAGCGCCACCGTGCCCGCCCCCTGATTCCCCGCGCCGATCGGGTGAGCGCCCCGTACACCGGGCGGCCGCCCGGCCGGTGGAGAGCCCGTTCCACCTGCAAGGAGCGTAGTAAGGTACTGGGCAGACACGGTTGGTCTAGACCGGTTCAGCAAAGGGGCCGCTGTGAAACGTCCGACGATCGCCGACATCGCGCGGCAGGCCGGGGTGTCCAAAGGGGCGGTGTCCTACGCGCTCAACGGGCAGCCGGGGGTGTCGGCGTCCACCCGGGCACGCATCCTGGCGATCGCCGACGAGATCGGCTGGCGGCCCAACAGCGCGGCCCGCGCCCTGAACGGGGCCAGGGCCAACACCGTCGGCCTGGCGCTGTGCCGCCCGGCGCGCTTCCTCGGCGTCGAGCCGTTCTTCATGGAGCTCATCAGCGGCATCGAGGGCGAGCTGTCGGCCCGTTCGTACGCGCTCATGCTCCAGGTGGTCGCCGACCACGACGAGGAGATGGCGGTCTACCGCCGATGGTGGGGCGAGGGCCGCGTCGACGGCGCCATCCTGGTCGACCTGCACTCCGACGACTCCCGCGTGAGCGAGATGGAGTCGATGGGCATGCCGGTCGTGGTGTTCGGGCAACCCTCGGGGTCGGGGTCGCTGCTGCCGGTCTGGTCCGACGAGGGCACGGCCGTCCGCGAGACCGTCGAATACCTCGCCGCGCTCGGCCACCGCCGCATCGCCCGGGTCGCCGGTCTGCCCCGGCTCCTGCACACCGCGCTGCGCGACGAGGCGTTCACCGCCGTCTGCGCGAGCCTCGGCGTGAGCGAGGCCGTCACCGTGCACACCGACTACACCGGCGAGCAGGGCGCCCGCGCCACCCGCAGGCTGCTCAGCTCGCCCGCGCGGCCGACCGCCGTCGTCTACGACAACGACATCATGGCCGTGGCCGGGCTGTCGGTCGCCCAGGAGATGCGCCTGGACGTCCCCGGCGACCTGTCCATCGTCGCCTGGGACGACTCCCCGCTCTCGCAGGTGGTCCGGCCACCGCTCACCGCGCTCACCCGCGACATCCCTGCCTACGGCGCGCACGGCGCCCGCCGCCTGCTCTCGCTCATCGCCGGCGACCACGTCACCGCCTACGAGGACCAGGCCGCCCGCCTCACCCCCCGAGGCAGCACCGCTCCCCCACCGGCCTAGATCATCTCTTGTCCTGACATACGGTCACCCGCGAACACTCCTGGCCATACGCGCCTTCGACCACGACGTCAGGTCCATGCGGCTTCATGCGGCGTGGCCACCATGCTTGCGCATGTACTGAGCGAAAGCCTCCCGGGCCAACTGGGACACCGTCTTCCCCTCCCGCTCGGCCAGCGCCTTGGCGGCCGCCTTCTCTTCAGCGCTCAGGCGGAACGTCACCTGAGGAGAGCGATCGCCGCTCGCGCCGAGTGAAGGACGGCCCACCGTCCTGTGCACGTGTTCCACCGCCGCGTCCACATACGCCTGATCGATGCGATTGCCGCGCCGGTCATAGATCTCCTCAGCCTCCAGATCGACGTCCGAAGCGTCGTCCAAGGCGAGTTCGACGTCATCAGGGGGCCATTGGCCACGGTATTCCGTCACGGCGTGTTCCTCCTGAGCGCGGTCGGCATCACATGGATCACCAGCAGGCATTTCTCCGTCATGACCGCGATGATCTCCAGCTCCAGGCCGCGATCGTCCAGTCCGATCCAGTGCCACTGTTCATCCATGTGAGGGCCAGGTGGTGGCACCACGGTGGGCGGGCCACCTCTGATCACCGCCAGCGCTCGCCCTCTCCCAATACGAATGCCTGCGCGCCGACCGAGTGAACCTGATCCTCCGCACCAGCGGATTGTGCCATGCACAATTAGGGAAGCGCATACTTTCAGCGACACACGAGTAACTGTGCGTGCGCGATGGATCGTTAGCTCGTGGAGCATGGCAAAGGCGCACCTGCGGGGAGCGGGTGCGCCTTTGTGTTCGGGTCGTCGGTGGGTCAGCGGACGGCGCGGCCGGGGGTGTGGTCGCGGCGGTCGGAGGCGGGGCGGCGGGGGCCGCCGCGGGCGTCGCGCGCCGGGCGCTCGCCCTGGTAGCCGCGCGAGGGACGCTCGCCCTGGTAGCCGCGGGCGGGACGGTCGGCCGGGGCCGGGCGCTCGCCGCGGGGGGCGCCGTCGCGGCGGTCGCCGTCCTCGCGGGGACGGTCGTGGAAGCGGCGCGGACGGCGGTCGCCGCCGCCGTGGCCGCCCTCGCGGCGCGGGCGCTTGGCGGCGACCGGGGCCGCCGGCTCCCACACCGGGACCTCCACACCGCTCGGCCGCTGCGCGCCCGCCACCTCGGCCAGGCGGGGGTGCCCCGGCGTGGCCTTCAGGCGGAACGGCTGGACGCCCGCCCGGCGGGTCATCGTCTCGGTGGAGCGGCGCTCGTTGGGCAGCACGAGGGTCAGGACCGTGCCGCGCTCGCCGGCGCGGGCCGTGCGGCCGCCGCGGTGCAGGTAGCTCTTGTGGTCCATCGGCGGGTCCACGTGCAGGACGAGGCTGACGTCGTCCACGTGGATGCCGCGCGCGGCCACGTCGGTGCAGACCAGCACGCCGACGGCGCCCTCGCGGAACTCCGAAAGGATGCGCGTGCGCTGGTTCTGCCGCTTGCCGCCGTGCAGGCCGCCGGAGCGGACGCCGACCCGGGCGAGCTGCTTGACCAGCCGGTCGACGCCGTGCTGGGTGCGCACGAACATGATCGTGCGGCCTTCGCGGGCGGCGATCTCGGCGGTGACGGCGAACTTGTCGTCCCGGGTGACCTGGAGCACGTGGTGCTCCATCGTCTCCACCGGCGAGGTGGCCGGGGCCAGCGAGTGCGTCACCGGGTCGTGGAGGAAGCGGCGGACCAGCTTGTCGACGTCCCCGTCGAGCGTGGCGGAGAACAGCAGGCGCTGGCCGTCGGAGGGGGTGCGCTCGAGCAGCGCGCTGACCACCGGGAAGAAGCCGAGGTCGCACATGTGGTCGGCCTCGTCGATCACCGTCACGCGCACGTCCTGCAGCGAGCACTCGCCCTGCTGGATGAGGTCGGTGAGCCGGCCGGGGGTGGCGACGACGATCTCGACGCCGCGCCGCAGCGCCTCGATCTGCCGGCCCATGGACATGCCGCCGACGACGGTCTTGATGCGCAGGGACAGGCCACGGCCGAGCGGCTCGAGGGCGTCGGTCACCTGCATCGCCAGCTCACGCGTGGGGACCAGGATGACGGCGAGCGGCCGGCGCGGAGCCGCCTTGACGCCGCCGAGCAGCGCCATGGTGGGCAGGCCGAAGGCCAGGGTCTTGCCCGAGCCGGTCTGGCCGCGGCCAAGGACGTGGCGGCCGGACAGGATGTCGGGGATGGTGGCCCGCTGGATGGGGAACGGGCTGGTGATGCCCTGCCGGGCCAGCGCGGTGATGAGCGGCTTGGGCAGGCCGAGCAGGGAGAACTCCGCCGGCGCGTCGGCGGCGGACTCGGGGAGGGTCTCGCCGTCGGCGGGGACGGCCTGCGGCCGGGTCTCGGCGGGGGCCGTGGACGCGGAGCCCTTCGGACTGGACACCGCCCGCGCGGACCGCGCGGTCGGCGCGTCCTGGTCGTGCCCCGCGCCGGTCATGGCGTCGGCGGGCATGGCGGTGTTGATGATGGTCACGATTGGTCGTGCCTTTCGATCGAAGAGAGATGGCGCGTCACTTCTGCGAAAGGACGAGCCGGGGGCGTGCGGCCTGCGCCGCACTCGAACACGGGCACCCGGAAGGATGCGAAGCGGTGCGCTCATGGCACACGCGAGCACCACTCGAAAAAGTGGGCGAACTGAAGTCTAGCCTATCCTCGCCCGGAGGCGATCAAGCGGGTCGCGGCCGAGGCTCCGAGACGGGCCGTACCAGGCGCGAAAGGCGCGGATCGCCGTACCGAGGTCTCGCAGACAGGGACAACGGCGTCCAAGGGGACGCCCCGCACCGATCCCGGCGACGGGATGGCGGCCCGGCAGGGCCGGGCGCCGCGGGCCGGTCTCGTGGGGGCGTCGGGAACCGCGGTGCTCAGACGTTGAATCCGAGCATGCGAAGCTGGTCGCGGCCGTCGTCGGTGATCTTGTCGGGGCCCCACGGGGGAAGCCAGACCCAGTTGATCTTCACGTCGGACACCATGCCGTCGAGGGCCGAGTGCGCCTGCTCCTCGATGACGTCGGTGAGCGGGCAGGCGGCGCTGGTGAGGGTCATGTCGATGGTGGCGACCGGCGGCGCGCCGGGCTCGCCCTCGTCGAGGTTCACGCCGTAGACCAGGCCGAGGTCCACCACGTTGACCCCGAGCTCGGGGTCGACGACGTCCCTCAGGGCTTCGAGCACCTCCTCCAGGTTCGCCTCACCGTCGAACCCGGTGACGGGCCCTGTCGGGGTCTCCACGGGCTTGCTCACGCCGCCTCCTCGCCTTGCCTCGCACATGCCGCCCCGCGCGCGGGGCCGTCCAATCCAACCGGCCGCGGGACGCTCATGCCGAGCTCCTCGCCACGGCGTCCTTGTAGGCCATCCATGCCAGCAGGGCGCACTTCACCCTGGCCGGGAACTTCGCCACACCCGCGAAGGCGACGGCGTCACCCAGCACGTCCTCGTCGGGTTCGATCTGACCCCGGCCCTGCATGAGCCGGGTGAACTCGTCCACCACCGCCAGAGAATGGTCAACGGTGGAACCGGTGGCCAGTTCGTGCAGGACGGAGGCGGCGGCCTGGCTGATCGAGCACCCCTGGCCGTCGTAGGACACGTCCTCGACCTGGCCGCCGTCGCCCAGCTTGACCCGCATCGTCACCTCGTCGCCACACGTGGGGTTCACGTGGTGCACCTCGGCGTCGAACGGATCGCGCAGGCCACGGCCCTGCGGGTGCTTGTAGTGCTCGAGGATCAGCTCCTGGTACAGCGACTCGGCGATCATCTGTTATCCGAACACCTTCTGGACGTAATGGATGCCCCGGACCAGTGCGTCGATCTCGTCCGTGGTGTTGTACAGATAGAAAGACGCCCGCGTCGTCGCCGGTATTCCGAAGCGCAAATGCAGCGGCCGGGCGCAATGGTGCCCGACGCGCACGGCGACGCCGAATTGGTCATCCAATATCTGCCCCACATCGTGGGGATGAATGTCCGGAATGGTGAACGACAGAAGGCCGCCGCGGTCCTCGGCCGTGGTGGGCCCGATGATGCGCAGGCCCGGGACCTCGGACAACGCCTTCAAACCGTACACGGTAAGCTCGTGCTCGTGCCGGCGGATGTCGTCCATGCCCACCGCGGTGAGATAGTCGACGGCCGCGCCGAGCCCGATCGCCTCGACGATAGGTGGGGTGCCGGCCTCGAATTTGTGGGGTACCGGAGCGAAGGTCGAGTGGTCCATCCAGACCGCCTCGATCATCTCGCCGCCGCCCAGGAACGGCGGCATGGCCTCCAGCAGCTCCCGCCGGCCCCACAGCACGCCGATGCCGGACGGGCCGGCCATCTTGTGCCCGGTGAAGGCCACGAAGTCGACGCCGAGCGCCGCCACGTCGACCGCGCGGTGCGGCACCGACTGGGAGGCGTCGAGCATCATCAGCGCGCCGACCTCGCGGACCCTGGCCAGGATGCCGTCCACCGGGTTGACCGTGCCGAGGACGTTCGACTGGTGCACGACCGACACGATCTTGGTGCGCTCGTTGACCAGCTCGTCCAGGCTCGACAGGTCCAGGCGGCCCTCGTCGGTCACCGGGAACCAGCGCAGGGTCGCGCCGGTGCGCTGGGCGAGCAACTGCCAGGGCACGATGTTGGAGTGGTGCTCCATCTCGGAGATGACGATCTCGTCGCCGGGCCCCATGCGGAACCGCTCGTCGGCGCTGGCCGGGTTGCCGAAGGAGTAGGCCACCAGGTTGAGCGCCTCGGAGGCGTTCTTGGTGAAGATCACCCCGTCGCGGTCCGGCGCGCCGATGAAGGCGGCCACCTTGTCGCGCGCGCCCTCGTAGGCCTCGGTCGACTCGCCGCCGAGCGTGTGCAGGGCGCGGCCGACGTTGCTGTAGTGCTGTTCCATGTGCTCGCGCATGGTCGCGATGACCTGCGTGGGCTTCTGGGAGGAGTTGCCCGAGTCGAGGTAGACCAGCGGCCTCCCCCCGGGCAGCTCGCGCGACAGGATCGGGAAGTCCTTCCGGATCCTGTCCACGTCGAACATGCCGTTTGTCATGCGGTCGCCTTCGTGTAGCGCTCGTAACCCTCGGACTCGAGCCGGTCGGCCAGTTCGGGGCCGCCCTCCTCGACGACCCTGCCGCCCGCGAAGACGTGGACGAAGTCCGGCTTCACATAACGCAGGATGCGCGTGTAGTGCGTGATCAGCAGCACGCCGGTCTCGCCGGACGCGCCGAAGCGGTTGATGCCCTCGGAGACGACGCGCAGGGCGTCGACGTCCAGCCCGGAGTCGGTCTCGTCGAGGATGGCGATCTTCGGCTTGAGCAGTTCGAGCTGCAGGATCTCGTGACGCTTCTTCTCGCCGCCGGAGAAGCCCTCGTTGAGGTTGCGCTGGGCGAAGGCGGGGTCGATCGACAGGGCGTCCATGCCCTGCTTGAGCTCCTTGGTGAACACCCGCAGCTTGGGCGCCTCACCGCGCACGGAGGTGACCGCGCTGCGCAGGAAGTTCGACACCGAGACGCCGGGCACCTCGACGGGGTACTGCATGGCGAGGAACAGCCCGGCGCGGGCGCGCTCGTCCACCGTCAGCGATAGCACGTCCTCACCGTCGAGGGTGACCGTGCCGGAGGTGATGGTGTACTTCGGGTGGCCGGCGACGGCGTAGGCGAGCGTCGACTTGCCCGACCCGTTGGGGCCCATGAGGGCGTGGGTCTCCCCCGCGCGGACGGTCAGGTTGACGCCGCGCAGGATCTCCTTGTCCTCCACGGCGACATGCAGGTCACGAATTTCCAGCGTGGACACTTAAGACTCCCCATTTTCAGCATGGTCTGCGCCGTCGAGCGAGACGAGCACGTCGTCGCCTTCGAGCTTCACTCGGTAGACAGGGACCGGCCGCACCGCGGGCGGCCCGGTGGGCTTGCCGCTGCGCACGTCGAAACACGACCCGTGCAGCCAGCACTCCAGGGTGTCGTCGTAGACGTCGCCCTCGCTGAGGCGCACCTCGGCGTGCGAGCACACGTCGTGCAGGGCGAACACCTCGCCGTCCTTGCGGACCAGCGCGACCGGAGTGCCCTCGACCTCGACGCCGACGACCCCGCCGTCGGGGATGTCGGAGATCGTGCAGGCCTTGATGAACGTCATGAGCCGAGCTCCGCCTCCACCGCGGCCAGCACCCGCTCGCGGATCTCCTCGACCTCGATCTTCTGGATGAGCTGGGCGAAGAACCCGCGGATGGCCAGGCGGCGCGCCTCGTCGAAGGGGATGCCCCGCGCCTGCAGGTAGAACAGGTGCTCGTCGTCCAGGCGGCCGGACGCCGAGGCGTGGCCGGCGCCGGCGACCTCGCCGGTGAGGATCTCCAGGTTCGGCACCGAGTCGGCGCGGGCGCCGTCGGTGAGGATGAGGTTGCGGTTGAGCTCGTAGGTGTCGGTACCGGTCGCCTCGACGCGGATGATCACATCGCCGATCCAGACGGCGTGCGCGTCGTCGCCCTGCAGGGCGCCGCGGTAGTCGACGTTGCTGCGGCAGTCGGGGACGCTGTGGTCGACCAGCAGGCGGTGCTCGATGTGCTGGCCGGCGTCCACGAAGTACAGCCCGCTCAAGTCGGCGTCGCCGCCGCGGCCGGTGTAGGTCACCGACGGCGACAGCCGCACCAGGTCTCCGCCGAGGGTGACGACGAAGCTCCGGAAGGTGGCGTCCCTGCCCAGGTGGGCGTGGTGCTGGGAGACGTGCACGGCGTCGTCGGCCCAGTCTTGCAGGCTGACGACCTTGAGCTTGGCGCCGTCGCCGACGACGAACTCGACGTTGTCGGCGTACACCGCGCTGCCCTGGTGGTCGAGCACGACCACGGCCTCGGCGAGCGGCTCGACGGCGACCACGATGTGGCCGTACACCGCGCCGCCGCCCTCGCCGCGCAGGCTGATGACGGTCGGCGTGGAGGTGACGGCCTCCTTCGGCACCGTGATCACGGTGGCCTTCTCGAAGGAGGTGAACGCCTGGGCGCTGACCCGGTCGGTCGGCGCGAACGCCTTGCCGATGCGGGGGTCGTCGCGGCCGACGGTCTCGACCGAGACCTCGGGCGCGGCGTCCACGTTGACGACGACCGTGCCCGAGCCCGCGGCGGTGCCGTCGTGCAGGCCGCGCAGCCGCGACAGCGGCGTGAAGCGCCAGGACTCCTCGCGGCCGGTGGGGACCGGGAAGTCCTCCAGCTTGTAGGAAGCCTTGCCGTGCAGGGTCGACAGTGGCTTGGAATCGAGCCCCATGGTCAGCCCACCGCTCCTTCCATCTGCAGCTCGATGAGCCGGTTCAGCTCGAGCGCGTACTCCATGGGCAGCTCGCGGGCGATCGGCTCGACGAAGCCGCGCACGATCATCGCCATGGCCTCGTCCTCGTTCAGGCCGCGGCTCATGAGGTAGAACAGCTGGTCGTCCGACACCTTGGAGACGGTCGCCTCGTGCCCCATGGAGACGTCGTCCTCGCGGACGTCGACGTAGGGGTAGGTGTCGGAGCGGCTGATCTGGTCGATGAGCAGGGCGTCGCACTTGACCGTGGAGGCCGAGCCCGCCGCGCCCTCCTCGATCTGGACCAGGCCGCGGTAGGAGGTGCGTCCGCCGCCGCGCGCGACCGACTTGGAGACGATCGTCGAGGAGGTCTTGGGCGCCAGGTGCACCATCTTGGCGCCGGCGTCCTGGTGCTGGCCCTCGCCGGCGAAGGCGACGCTCAGCGTCTCGCCCTTGGCGTGCTCTCCCATGAGGTACACGGCGGGGTACTTCATCGTGACCTTGGAGCCGATGTTGCCGTCGATCCACTCCATGGTGGCGCCCTCGTAGGCGACGGCGCGCTTGGTCACCAGGTTGTAGACGTTGTTCGACCAGTTCTGGATGGTCGTGTAACGGCAGCGGGCGTTCTTCTTCACGATGATCTCGACGACCGCGCTGTGCAGCGAGTCGGAGGAGTAGATCGGCGCCGTGCAGCCCTCGACGTAGTGGACGTAGGAGCCCTCGTCGACGATGATCAGCGTGCGCTCGAACTGGCCCATGTTCTCGGTGTTGATCCGGAAGTAGGCCTGCAGCGGGATCTCGACGTTCACGTTCGGCGGCACGTAGATGAACGAGCCGCCCGACCACACCGCGGTGTTCAGCGAGGCGAACTTGTTGTCGCCGACCGGGATGACCGACCCGAAGTACTCCTTGAAGATCTCGGGGTGCTCCTTGAGGCCGGTGTCGGTGTCGAGGAAGATGACGCCCTTCTCCTCGAGGTCCTCACGGATCTTGTGGTAAACGACCTCGGACTCGTACTGCGCGGCGACGCCGGCGACCAGGCGCTGCTTCTCGGCCTCGGGGATGCCGAGCTTGTCGTAGGTGTTCTTGATGTCCGCCGGCAGCTCGTCCCAGGAGGCGGCCTGCTTCTCGGTGGAGCGGACGAAGTACTTGATGTTGTCGAAGTCGATGCCCGACAGGTCGGACCCCCACGTGGGCATGGGCTTCTTGCCGAACAGGCGAAGGCCCTTCAGCCGCAGGTCGAGCATCCACTCGGGCTCGTTCTTCAACGCGGAGATGTTTCGCACGACCTCTTCGGACAGGCCGCGGCGCGCGGTCGCGCCGGCCACGTCGGCGTCGGCCCAGCCGAACTTGTAATTCCCGAGGCCTTCAAGCTCCGGGCGGTCGGTGAGAGTCACCTTCCGGTCTCCTTGCTCTCGATCGCGTTCCGCGATGTGCTTATGGTCACATCGCCGGAGTCGTCTGAGGTGTCCACGGTCGCGGTGCGCCGGGGGGTCACAGGTTGGTTCCGCTGTGCGGCCAGCGCCCTCGGGCTCACGTGGGTGGTGCACACCCCGTCGCCGTGGGCGATGGTCGCCAGGCGCTGGACGGGGGTGCCGAGAAGCTGCCCGAAGGCCTCGGTCTCGGCCTCGCACAACTGCGGGAACTCCGCCGCCACGTGCGCCACGGGGCAGTGGTGCTGGCACAACTGCTCGCCGCCCGACTTCGCCTGGCTGGCCGAGGCGGCATAGCCGTCGGCGGTCAGCGCCTCGGCGAGCACGCGCACCCGCTGGTCGGCGGGCACCTCGCTCATCGCCGGGGCCAGCCGCCGCACCAGGCCGCTCACCTGGGACCGGGCGAACTCCGCGACGGCCTCCTCGCCCGCGCGCTCGGCGAGGAAGCGCAGGGCGCCCCCGGCCAGGCCGTCGTAGGCGTGCACGAAGGCGCTGCGGCCCGCGTCGGTGATCACGAACAGCTTGGCGGGCCGTCCGCGCCCGCGCTGACCGCGGGGACGCACCGTGCGGGGCTCTATCATGCCTTCGGCGAGCAGCGCGTCGAGGTGCCTGCGCACCGCCGCCGGTGTCAGCCCGAGCCGCTCGCCCAGGGCGGCGGCGTTGATCGGGCCGTGCTCCAGGATGAGCCGTGCGACGCGCGCGCGCGTACCGCGCTCGGCGCCCTTCTCGGCGTTCGTCATCCCGGTCACGTTTTTCACAACATCAGTGTGCCGTAATTCCTTCCCGGCACACAACTCGACGTTCATGGGGTACGTCACGCAGGTAAGGCTTACCTAAGCTGGGGAAACGCCGGTCGCGGGCGTGCGGCGGCGCAGCCCGAGGAAGGTCATCAGGGCCGCCATGGTGAGCACCACCATGACCAGCGCCATCGGCAGCGCCGTCCCGGTGCCGCCAAGGCCCGCGAGCGGCGCGGACAGCCCGCCGAAGGCGAACTGCAGCAGGCCGAGCAGCGCGGAGGCGCTGCCGGCCACCTGGGGCGCCTGGCCGGCCAGCGCGAGCGCCCCCGACCCGGGCAGCGAGAGCCCGGCCCCGCACATCAGCGTGAACAGCGAGGCGATCACCACGGGCAGGCCGAGGCCGGCGAGCACGGCTCCGGCCAGACCGGCGGCGCCGACCACGCCCAGCAGCAGGCCGATCAGCACGAGCCGCGCCGGGGGGACCCGGCCCGCGGCCCGGCCGCCCACCTGGGCCATCAGGGTCAGGCCGAGCGCGTTGGTCGCGAAGATCACCGAGAAGCCGGTCGGGGACACCCCGTAGATCTCCTGGAGCACGAACGGCGACCCCGAGATGTAGGCGAACATGCCGGCGAAGCCGAGCCCGCCCGCCATCGCCGCCGCCATGAACGACCGGTCGCGCAGCAGCACTCCGAAGATCGCCAGAGTGTGCCGCAACCCGCCGCCGCCCCGCTCCCCGGCCGGCAGCGTCTCGCGCACCCCGGCCAGCACGGCCAGCAGCAGGACCAGCCCGGCGGCGCCGAGGGCGACGAACACCCCGCGCCAGGAGGTGACCCGCAGCAACTGGGCCCCGGCGATCGGGGCCAGGATGGGCGCCAGCCCGCTCACCAGCATCAGCGTCGCGAAGATGCGCGCGATCGCCGGTCCGTCGTAGAGGTCGCGCACGATCGCCCGGACGATCACCAGCGCCGCGCCGCCGGCCAGGCCCTGCACCAGGCGCAGCCCGACCAGGGCCCAGACCGTGGGGGCGAACGCGCACAGCAGCGAGGCGAGCGCGTAGGCGCCGACCCCGAAGATCAGCGGGCCGCGCCGTCCCCGCACGTCGCTCAGCGGCCCGGCGACGAGCTGGCCCACCGAGACCCCGACCAGGCAGGCGGTCAGCGTGAGCTGGATCTGGGCGGCCCCGGTCATCATCTCCCCGCTGATGGCCGGCAGCGCGGGCAGGTACATGTCGATGGACAGCGGCCCGATCGCCGACAGCGCGCCCAGGATGAGCACGAGCACTCCCCGCCGGCGCCTCTGGCCGGCGGACCGATCCGCCGGGGCGTCTTGCTGCACAGCGGTCGCGCGCATGCGATCCCTTTCGTGAGCTGAGGTACCAAACAGCCCACAGGGGGGCGAGGAACCCCTAACCTCTACAAAGCCCACCTAATTCCCGGTTCGCCATAACTTTCCGGTCCCCGTCTTCGCGGACGCCCTTATAACGGACACCCTCAAAACGGACGCCCTCGAACCGGCCATGGACGGTCCGCGGGAGCGGGCGCGGGATCCGCCGCCGGTGACGCCACGCTCACACGACTTCCGGGAACGCTTCGCGTGCCCCGTCGCTCGGCACGGACGCCGGCAGGGCCTGTTCGCACCAGATCGTCTTGCCAGAGGTGGTCTGCCTGGTCCCCCAGCCCTGGGTCAGCTGTGCCACCAGCAGCAACCCGCGGCCCCCCTCGTCGAAGACGCGGGCTCGGCGCAAGTGGGGCGCGGTGCTGCTGCCGTCCGAGACCTCGCAGATCAGCGTGTTGCCGCGGATCAGCCGCAGCTGGATCGGGGGAGCCGCGTGGCGGATGGCGTTGGTCACCAGTTCGCTGACCACGAGTTCGGTGACGAACTCCATCTCCTCCAGGCCCCAGGCGTGGAGCTGGTCCATGGCCAGCCGGCGGGCGTGCGAGACCCAGGCCGGGTCGGCAGGGACCTCCCACGTGGCGAACCGGTCCGTGGAGAGGGCTCCGGTGCGGGCGAGGAGAAGGGCCGCGTCATCGGCCGCGCGACGCCCGTCGAGCAGCGCGCCGGTCACGAGGTCGCAGGCGTCTTCGAGCGACGCCGCCGGCATCGCCAGGGCACGGCGCAACTCGGCGAGCCCCTGCTCGATGTCGCGGTCGCGGACTTCGACCAGGCCGTCGGTGAACAGGGCGATCACGCTGCCGGGGGCCAGGAACAGCTCGGTGGTCTCGAAGGGCAGGCCGCCGATGCCGAGGGGAGGGCCGACAGGCCCGTTCACGACCTCCGTGGTGCCGTCGGGCATGACCAGGACGGGCAGGAAGTGACCGGCGGTCGCCATGGTGCAACACCGTGAGACCGGATCGTAGACGGCGTACACGCACGTGGCTCCCAGCTCCCCGAAGATCCCCGCCTCGCCTTCGGCCGCGCCGGGTTGCTGCTCGTTGAGCAGGTGGATGACCAGGTCGTCCAGATGGGTGAGAAGCTCGTCGGGCGGCAGGTCGACGTCGGCCAGCGTGCGCACGGCGGTGCGCAGCCGCCCCATGGTGGCGGAGGCGTGGATGCCGTGGCCGACGACGTCCCCGATGACCAGGGCGACCCGGCAGCCGGACAGGGGGATCACGTCGAACCAGTCGCCCCCCACACCCGCCTGCACACCCGCGGGCAGGTAACGGGAGGCGATCTCCACCTCCGGCCGGTCGCACAGCCGCTGGGGCAGCAGGCTGCGCTGCAGGGTCAGCGCCGTGTCGCGCTCCTGGGTGTAGCGGCGGGCGTTGTCGATGGCGACGCCGGCCTTGGCGACCAGCTCCGCCGCGTAGGACAGATCCTCATCGTCGAAAGCCTCATGCGGATGGGAGCGCCAGAAGCTGACCACGCCCATCCGCATTCCATGAGCGGACAGCGGGGTCGTGATCAGCGAATGGCAGCCGCGATCGAGGATCCGCGCGGCCTCCTCGCCGTCCTGGGACCGCCATGCGATGGCCCGCCGCAGATCGGGCTCGACCATGGTGATCCCGTGGCGGAGACTGCTCGCCTGCGGGGTGGACGGCCGCCAGGTGATCAGGCTGCCCGCCGGCTGGAAGGGGACGACCTCTTCGATGCCTCCCCTGGCCACCCGGCACAGTTCCTCCCACTCGGCTGGAGGATGCTCCTCACCTCGCTGGACGGACACCGCCAGGTCGATGGTGACGAAGTCGGCGAACTCGGGGACCACCACCTGCACCAGTTCTTCCGCCGTCCGGCCCACGTCCAGCGTGGTGCCCACCGCCGTGCCGGCCTCGTACAGCAGCTTGAGGCGCATGTGCGCCTCGTCCGCCAGTCTGCGGCTCTCCTCCAGGGAACTCCCCATGCCGTTGAACGCGGCTTCGAGCTCCCCGATCTCGCCGGTGCCGGTCTCGGGCATGCGCGCCGAGAGGTCACCGCCGGCGAGCCTGGTGGCGACGGCGGCCGCCCGGCGCACCGGCCGGACGATCGCCCGTGTCAGATACCCGTTGTAACCGGCGATGAGCAGGACCGATGCCACCAGCCCGCCGGCCGCCGCCGCGGTCGCCCAGCGAACCTTGGCCTCGGCGGCCTGCTCCTGCGCCGCCAATATGGACCGCGCCTCGCGGTCGAACCGGTCGAACTGAGCCCTGAAGTGGTCGACGCGTCGTTTCCCTTCCACCGTCGTCGCCACGCTCCAGGCGGAAGGATCCCCCCGCTTCGCCGCCTCGACCAGCGGGACCGAATAGTCGCGGAGGAAGGAATCCCCGTCACCGGCGATCTCGAGGGCTTGGCGCCGCAGCTCGGTCGTGCGGGCGAGGCCGATCACCTTCCGCGCCTCCCCGGGGAAGGCCTCCCTGGCGGCGTCCCACGGCTGGAGGAAACGCTGCTGCCGGGTGATGAGGTAGCCGCGTGCTCCCGTCTCAAGGTCGAGGACGAGCTTTTGGAGGCCGTTCATCTCGACGAGCGTGACGCGGGTGTGCTCTCGAGCGTCCGTCGCGCGGAGCAGGTCGGTGATCGCCCAGAACGGCGCTCCGAAGACGAGCCCCACTAGCATCGCGAGCACGCTGCTCGCGATGAGCATGAGGGGTGTCAGCCCTCTTCCGACACTCCGTCCCGATCGGGTTGCGCTCATGGTGGACCTTGCCGGTAGCACCGCCGCTACCAGGCGATTCTACCCTCGGGGCGCGACCTGGCCCTTCAGAGGAGGTCCGCTCTCCCCGGACGAGGAGAGCGTCGGCTTGGCCCCGCCGGGAGGGCTCGGAGCCATGACGGCGAAGACGGCGCCGCACGGATCGGCGAGCACCGCGTGCCGTCCGGCGGGCAGATCCCGCGGCGGGCTCACGACCGCGCCGCCGCACCGTTCGGCGAGGACGGCGGTGGCCTCGCAGTCGGCCACGGCGAAGACCGCCAGCCAGTGCGGCGCGTCCGGCGAGGACGGCGCCCCGCGGTCCGGCCCGGACGGCGTACCTGCCTCCGGCACGGATGGCGTACCTGCCTCGAGCACGGACGGCGTACCTCCCGGAGACGGCGCCACCCGCTCCCCCAGGGACGGCGTCCCGCGGCCGGGCGAGGGCACTCCGTTCATGGTCCGCAGGCCGGCCACGGGCCTGCCGTCCAGCAGCCACTCGGCGCGGTCGCCGCCCCCAGGGCCAGTCAGGCTCCGGGAGCTCCAGCCGAAGACCTCGCCGTAGAAGGCCCTCGCCCCCTCCGGATCGCGGCAGGCCAGCTCGCTCCAGCAGAGCGCGACCGGCTCGTCCACGAGCTGTGCGCCCTGGTGCCGCACCGGCTCCCAGACCAGGAACGAGGCGCCCTCCGTGTCCTGGAGGACCGCCATGGTGCCCTCGTCGAAGACCTGGACCGGCCCGACGGCGACCCGTCCCCCCGCCTCCTTGACCCGCTCGGTGGCCGACTCGGCGTCCCCGGTGGCGAAGTAGGTGTTCCAGGCCGAGGGACGGTCCGGGGAGAACGTCGGGCCGATGCCCGCCACCAGCCTGCCGCCCTGGGAGAAACGGCCGTACACCCCCGCTTCCCCGCAGGTGTCGAACGCGGCCCGCCAGCCGAACAGCGCCTCGTAGAAGGCGACCGACGCGGTGAGGTCGGTGCTGGCGAGGTCCACCCAGCAGGGCACGCCGGGCTTGTAACCGGTACGCGTGGGCATGCCGGACCTCCTTGACGGCGGATGTTCACGCCCGAGCCGCCGCCCGCGTCCGCGCGGGCGCGGCAGGGGACGAGCGTCAGCCTCACACGGCGACACGGCCGACATGTCCCGCGACCGCCCGCCTTGATGGGAAGTGCTGCGAAGCTTTACCGTCACGCGGCACGCGAAGCTTTACCGTCGCGCGGCACCGGACGCCCCGGTCGCCGCCGGGACCGCGGCGCGCGGTCCCTAGACTCGTCCTCATGAACGCCCCAGCCGTCGCGCTCACCGACCTGGTCAAGCGATACGGCCGCACGCTCGCGATCAACGGTCTGAGCCTCGTCGCCGAACGCGGCGCGGTCACCGCGATCCTCGGCCCCAACGGCGCGGGCAAGACCTCCACCGTGGAGATCTGCGAGGGGTTCCGGCGCGCCGACGGCGGCACCGTGCGCGTGCTCGGCCTGGATCCCGCGCGCGACGGGGCCGCGCTCAAACCCCGCGTCGGGGTGATGCCGCAGTCCGGCGGCGTGCCCCCGGCCGCCCGCGCCGGGGAGTGGCTGCGGCTGGTGGCCCGCTTCCACGCCGCCCCTCTCGACCCCGGCGCCCTGCTCGACCGGCTCGGCCTGACCGAGCACGCCCGCACCCCCTATCGCCGCCTGTCCGGCGGCCAGCAGCAGCGCCTGTCGCTGGCGGCCGCGATCATCGGCCGGCCCGAGCTGGTCTTCCTCGACGAGCCGACCGCCGGGCTCGACCCGCAGGCGCGGCACGCCTGCTGGGACGTCATCGCCGAGCTGCGCGCCCGCGGGGTCTCCACGGTGCTGACCACCCACCACATGGACGAGGCCGAGAAGCTCGCCGACAAGGTCGTCATCATCGACCGCGGCCGGGTCGTGGCCGAGGGCAGCCCCCGGTCGCTCACCGGGGCCGAGCGCCAGCTGCGCTTCCGGGCGCGCCCCGGGCTCGACCTGGACGAACTGCTGAACGCGCTGCCCACGGGGAGCACGGCCAAGGAGTCCCCGAGCGGCCACTATGTCATCGAGGGCCACGTGGGTCCCGAACTGCTGGGCACGGTGACCGCCTGGTGCGCCTCCGAGGGGGTCACCACCGACGACCTGAGCGTTGAGCGCCGCACCCTGGAGGACGTCTTCCTCGAACTCACCGGACGGGAACTGCGATGACCCCGCCGCGCTCGCGCGCCCTCGCCCGCACCGCCACCGCTCGCGTCCCGGCCCCCGCGGGCACCGCGGCGCCGACCGCCCACCGCCTGACCCCGATGCTCCCGAGGAGATCCCGGTGACCGCGCCCGTGCTCGACTTCACGCCGGCTCCGGGAGCGGCGCCGCTGCGCCGCATGGTGCTCGCGCAGGCCGGCGCGGAGATCCGGGCCGTGCTGCGCAACGGCGAGCAGCTCCTGCTCACGCTGATCATCCCGATCCTGGTGCTGGTGGGCTTCTCCGCGATCCCGTTGCTGGAGGTGCCCGGCAGGCGGGTCGACTTCGTCACCCCCGGCGTGCTCGCGCTCGCGATCATGTCCACGGCCTTCACCGGGCAGGCGATCGGCACCGGCTTCGAACGGCGGTACGGGGTGCTCAAGCGCCTGGGCGCCACTCCCCTGTCCCGGCCCGGCCTGCTGCTGGCCAAGACGCTCGCGGTGATCACCGTGGAGGCGCTGCAGGTCGTGGTCGTGGCGGCCGTCGCCCTGGCCATGGGCTGGCACCCCCGGGGCAACCCGCTGTGGGCCGCGGTGCTGCTCCTGCTCGGCACGGCCGCCTTCAGCGGCCTGGCCCTGCTGATGGCGGGCACTTTGCGCGCCGAGGCCACACTGGCGGCCGCCAACCTCGTCTACCTGGTGCTGCTCGGCCTCGGCGGCGTGGTGGTGCCGGTGTCGGCCTTCCCGCACCCGCTGCGCGCCGTCGTCGAGCTGCTGCCGATCACGGCGCTGACCGAGGGGGTGCGCGCGGTGCTGTCCGGGGCGAGCGGCTTCCCGGCGCGCGACGTGCTCGTCCTGCTGGCGTGGGCCGTCGTCTCCCTGGCCCTGGCGTCCCGCTTCTTCCGCTGGGAGTGAGGCGCCGGACTACGCCGACCGGGTTCTGATGGGCGCCCGGTGCGGTGCCCGGCGGGCAGCGGGAGCCGGAGTGTGGTGAATGGTGAAGGCGTCGGCGAGCCCGGTGACCTCCAGGACGCGCCGCAGGACGCCGTGAACGCCTGTGAGCGCCATGGTGCCCTGGACCTGCGCCAGAGCGCGCTGGGCCCGCAGCAACGCCCACAGTCCCGAGGAGTCGCAGAAGGTCAGTTCGGAGGTGTCCACGGTGAGGTGCCGATGACCGTCGTACAGTGCCGCCTCGACGGCGTCGTCCAGGTGGACGGCGGAGGTCCTGTCGAGGTCACCGATCAGGGCGAGGGTGGTGTGATCTTGGTCGTGCGCCATCTGGATCGACAAGGCTGTCACGATCGGATCCGATCCCACGGTGCGAGAGAAATCGCCTGCGCGCTCGAACCGGGCGCGAGCAAGTCACCGCTTCCCTCAGCCTACGCGCGTCGCCGAGCTTGTCATAGGAGTCAGGGCGCCCGCGCGTGGGCCGCGTCGGCCGGCGCGCGTCGCCGGCGGAACACCGCGGTGGCGGCACGTCGGTCATCCGTGACGCCGGTCCGGCGACCACACCGGCGCCGGCGGCCCGCGCGGCCCCCGTGGCCGATCTGAAGAGTCCGGCGGCCTATGCTCTAACGCGCCGGAGTGCCGCCGGTGAGCGGCCGGCCGCCCCGCCTCCCCGACCGCACGCCCCGTGCCAGGAATCCGAGGACCGACGCCCATGACCGTGCACTCCCTGTCCTCCTCCGCCGGCCCCTTCCCCCGGGGCCGGGCGCGGCCGGGCGCCATGGCGCGCGCCGCGATCGGCGCCGTGCCCCCGTCCGGGCTGGTGATCCTGGCGATCCTGTCGGTGCAGATCGGCGCCGGCCTGGCGAAGAACCTGTTCGCCGCGCTGCCGCCCAGCGCGGTGGTGTTCCTGCGCATCGCGGCGGGCGCGGCAATTCTGACCGTGGTCGCCCGGCCCCGCCTGCGCGGGCTGAGCCGGCGCGACCTGGCCGCGGGGGCGGCCTTCGGCGTGACGCTGGGCGTGATGAACCTCTCGTTCTACGAGGCCCTGGCCCGGTTGCCGATGGGCATCTGCGTGACCATCGAGTTCCTCGGACCGCTCGGAGTCGCGGTCGCCGCCTCACACCGGCGCAAGGACCTGCTGTGGGTGGCGCTGGCCGCCACCGGCATCCTGCTGCTCGCGCCGTGGGGCCAGACGAGCGGGCTGAACTGGGCCGGCATCGCGTTCGCCGCCGTGGCGGGCGGGTGCTGGGCCGCTTACATCCTGCTCTCGGCCGCCGTGGGCGGCCGGTTCCCGGGGACCTCGGGCCTGTCGTTCGCCATGCTGGTCGCGGTGGTCGTGATCGCGCCGATCGGGGTGACCAGCGGCGGCACGGCGCTGCTCTCCCCCGAGCTCCTGCTGCTCGGCGCGGGCGTCGGCCTGCTGTCGTCGGTCATCCCCTACAGCGTGGAGCTGGAGGCGCTGCGGCGGATGCCCAAGCGGGTCTTCGGCATCCTGATGAGCCTGGAACCCGCCATGGCCGCCCTGGTCGGGCTCGTGGTGCTCGGCGAGGTCCTCCACCTGCGCGAATGGGCGGCCATCATCTGCGTCGTCATCGCCTCCGCCGGGGCGACCCGCAGCACGTGACCGCCCGCAGCACGTGACCGCCCGGACCACCTGACCGCCGCCCGCCCGCCGCGCGCCCGCGTCCCCCGACGCCGGCGGCCTCGCCGGCCGCCCGTCAGGCCTTCACCTCGCGGAGCCGGCCGGTCTCCACCTCGTAGACGAAGCCGCGGACCGAGTCCTTGACGGGGATGAACGGGTCGGCGTGGATGCGGGCGATGGACTGGCGGACGTCCTCGTCCAGGTCGGCGAACGCCTCGGCGGCCCAGTCGGGCTTGAGGCCGGTCTCGCCGGCGATGGCGTCCTTGAAGGCGTCGTCGGTGAAGGTCAGCATGCCGCAGTCGGTGTGGTGGATGAGGATGATCTCGCGGGTGCCGAGCAGGCGCTGGCTGATGGCGAGGCTGCGGCGCTCGTCGGCGGTGACCACTCCGCCGGCGTTGCGGATGACGTGCGCGTCGCCCTCGCTGAGCCCGAGCAGCCCGTACACATTGAGGCGGGCGTCCATGCAGGCAAGGACGGCGACCTGCCGGGCGGGCGGCAGCGGCAGGTGACCCTTGCCGAAGTCCGCCGCGTAGCGCTCGGCGTTGACGAGCAGTTCGTCGGTGACGCTCATGGAGCCTCCACGGTCGTTCGGGAGCGGCCGGTCTCCGTCCCAGCTTTCCCTGTATTACCTACTCAGTCAACAGCCTTTGACGTTCGGTCACCGGACCCGGCGGGACTCTTGCGTCCTAGTTTGTGTACGACGTAAGCTTACGTCGTACACAAACTACATGGAGGCATCATGACCACGTTCGCGATCATCGTCCCGCTCGTCTGGCTGGCCTGGCTGGCCGTGACCGAGTGGGTGCCCATGTTCCCGCTCAACGACCTGGCCCCCGGCAACGTCGGCCGGCGGCTGGCCGCGGCGGCGATCAACTACCCCTTCCCCCTGCTGATCGCCGCGGGGGTCGCCCTGCACCAGACCTGGTCGCTCGTCACGGCGACCCTGCTGTGCTACGTGATCATGGTCGGCCACCTGTGGAACTGGTGGGTGCCCTACTTCTGCGCCGCCACCCCCGCCCAGCTGGAGACCTACCAGCGCGACTACACCCGCACGCTGAAGCTCCTGCGCACCGACGGCCACGACGTCGTGATCGACGTCCAGCACATGGTCGTGGGCGCGCTCTCCTTACTGATGCTGGCGACCACCCTCGCCGCTACCCTGACCGCATGAACCCACCAGCGGGGAGCCGGCCCCGCGCGGCCGGGCGCGGCGGGCGGCCCGCCGTGCTCAGCCGCGAGCGCATCGTGGCCGCGGCCGTGGAGATCCTCGACGCCGAAGGGCTGGAGGCGCTGACCATGCGCCGCCTGGGCACCCGGCTCGATGTGGCGGCCATGTCCCTGTACCGGCACCTGCCCAACCGCGACGCCCTGCTCACCGCCCTGGTCGGCCACCTGTTCGCCGAGGCGGTCGCCGAGCCCGTCCCGGCCGTCCCGTGGACCGAGGCCCTGCGTCTGTTCGCCGTCGCCTACCGGCGGACGCTGCTCGCCCACCCCGACGCCGTGCCCCTGCTGGCCACCCATCCCGTCGACGTCGACACCGGCCTCGCCCTGCTGGCCGGCCTGCTGGAGCGCTTCGCCGCCTCGGACGTCGCCCGGCAGGACGCCCTGACCGCCGTGCAGTCGGTGGGCGTCTACGTCCTCGGCCACGCCCTGGCCCAGGTCGGCCGCCCGCCGGGTACGCGGCCGGCCGGCCCGGTCGCCGACCCCGCCGTGGCGGCGTTCTACGACGAGTGGTTCGAGGCCGGCCTGCTCGCCATGGTCACCGGCTTCGAGCGGCGCCTCACCGCGTAGACGGGCGGGACGGCCGCGGTTCCGGCGTATCGGCCTTGGGGCCCTTTCGTCACTCCGGGCGGTCGGCCCAGATGCCGCGCACGTGCTGGATGTGGTGGTCCATGAGGGTGCGGGTGGCCTCGGCGTCGCCGCGGGCGAGGGCGTCCAGGATGTCCAGGTGCTCGCGGGCGGAGTCGGCCAGCGTGCCCCGCTCGGACATGGTCTTCAGGCCGTACAACCGGGCGCGGTAGCGCAGGTCGCGGGCGATCTCCACCAGGTGGGCGTTGCCGGCCAGGGCCAGCAGGTCCATGTGGAAGCGCAGGTCGGCGTTGACGTAGGCCAGCAGGTCGCCGCGCTCGGCCGCCGAGACGATCTCCTCGGCCACCGGCCGCAGCCGCTCGGCGTCCCCGGCGGCGGGGGCGCCGGCCAGCCGGGCGACCGTGGGGACCTCCAGCAGCCTGCGGATCTCGGTGAGCTCGTCCAGGTCGCGCTCGGACAGCTCGGTGACCCGGAACCCCTTGTTGCGCACCGCCTCGACCAGGCCCTCCTTGGCCAGGTCGAGCATCGCCTCGCGCACCGGGGTGGCCGACACGCCGAACTGCGCGGCCAGCACCGGGGCGGAGTACACCACGCCGGGGCGCATCTCGGCGGCCACCAGTGCGTCGCGCAGCGCCTGGGCGACCTGCTCGCGCAGGCTCTGGCGTCCGCCCATGACGGGCAGATCCAGCCTCCCCTCCTCGCTCACGCCCGACCACCCCGCCCGGAGCGCCCCGCCCGGACACTCCCCTCGAAGCCGCTCACGCGGTCACGCCGCCCGGAGCCGCTCACGCGGTCATGCGGCGCGGGCGCGCACGCCCGGCCACCTCGCTCGGCCCTCGCCATGCCGGCACCCCTCCCCAGGCTCATCGGCCCGCCCACGCCTCGTGGACGGCGGCCGCCACGACCAGATCCTCCCAGGCCATGCCCACGCTCTTGAACACGCGAGGGCCGGGGCCCGGCTCGACGCCGCCCCGCACGAGCTCGGCGAGGTCGCCCGCGATGTGACCGGCTCCGATCAGGCCCGTCCTGACGGGGATGACCAGGTCGCCGGCCTCCGCGAGCGCGGCGGCCCGGGACTCGACGACCACGGTCGCCCGCGCGACCAGCTCACCGTCGATCTCGCGGGCGTCCGGCTCGTGCGAGCCGACCGCGACGACGGTGGCGCCGTCGGCGACGAGCGCGCCCGGGAACAGCGGCTCTCTGGCGCTCGTGCAGCAGGCGATCAGGTCGGCGGACGCCACGGCCGCCGCCACCTCGCCGGACACCGTCACCCCGACGGTCCCGCCGGCCGCCTCCGCCGACGCCGCCGGCCTCTCCACGGGCGCGACCGCCCCGGCGGGCCGGGCGGGTCCGGCGGGTCCGGCGGTGGTGAGCGCGGTCGCGCGGAGGCCGAGGCCGTCGCACCGCTCGGCGAGCGCGCGGGCGCGGGCGGCGTCGCGGCCGACGACGGTGACCCGCTCGACGGGGCGGACGGCGCACAGCGCCTCGACGTGCCCCCACGCCTGGGGCCCGGTGCCGAAGACCACCAGCGAGCGCGCGTCCGGGCGCGCCAGGTGGGCCGCGGCCAGAGCCGAGACGGCGGGGGTGCGCAGCGCGGTGAGCGCGGCGCCGTCCATCACCGCCAGGGGCGTCAGCGTGTCCCCGTCCAGCAGCAGGTAGGTGCCCTGGATGCGCGGCAGCCCTCTGGCCGGGTTGCCGGGGACCACGGTCGCGACCTTGATCCCCGCGTGGCGTCCGTGCGCGGCGGGCATCAGCAGGAACTGGCCGGCCGGGACCTCGACGACCGGGCGGGGCGGGCCGGCGCCGGGATCGAGCCCGGCCGACAGGGCGTCGCCCAGCACACGCACGGCCCGCCCCATGGGCAGCAGCGCCCGCAGGGTGTCCCCGTCGATGGAGGGCAGCGCGCTCATCGCAGCGTGAACCCCAGGCCGATGGGATCGCGCGGGTCGAGGGTGAACCGGTGGACACCCGTGCGGTAGGCCATGCCGGTGATCTCGGGGATGACGGCGTCCCCGCGCTCCTCGGCCACCCTCCCGGTGAACACGCTCCCGACGATGCTCTCGTGGACGAGCTCCCCGGTGAACCCGTCGGCGTGCAGCAGGGCGAGCCGGGCGGCGGTACCGGACCCGCAGGGCGAGCGGTCCACCTCGCCGTCGGCGAAGACGGTGACGTTGCGCTGGCGGCCCGGCGCGAGCTCGTCGTAGAAGATCACCCCGTAGATGCCCGACAGCCGGTCGTCGGCGGGATGCCGCGCGGCGGGGTGGTCGGTGAGGAACGCCTTGATCGAGCGGCCGAGGACGATCAGCTCGGTGAGGTGGCGCGGCTCCACGGCCAGCCCGAACGCGCCGGCGGGCACCGAGACGTACAGGGCTCCGCCGTAGGCGATGTCGACCTCGGCCTGCGCCGCGACGCCGCCGGCGGTGACGGCGATCACCGGCACCTTCCGGGCGGCGACGTGGGAGGCCACGTTGCGGAAGGTCACCGACTCGATCAGCCCGCCGGAGCGGCGGACGCGCGCGGTGACCCGTCCTGAGGGCACGTCGACGACCACGTCGGTGTCGCCGTCGGGGCCGGCCTCGACCAGCCCGGACTCCACGGCGTGGACGCCCAGGGCGATCGTGCCGTGGCCGCAGGCGGTGGAGTAGCCGTCCTTGTGCCAGAACAGCGCGCCCAGGTGGGCGCCGGGGTCATCGGGCGGGACCAGGAAGCAGCCGTACATGTCGGCGTGGCCGCGCGGCTCGTGGCACAGCAGCCGCCGCACCCGGTCGATCTCGCCGAACCCGGGCGCCGAGGCGTTGTCCCTGCGATCCAGGACCGTGGCGCCGGGGATGTCCGGGACTCCGGCCGTGACGACGCGGAACGGCTCTCCGCCCGTGTGGTAGTCGACCGCGCTGATCTCCGCGAGGGCGGACGCCGCGCCTGTGGTGCGGGTCTCTCCGTGGCCGGGCATCAGGCCGGTGCCTCCGGTGGCCGCGCCGGGCGGTCTGCGGGCTTCCACGGTCAGGCACCTCCCAGGTAGGCCTCGACGACGCGGGAGTCGCCGGCCAGCTCCGCCGCCGACCCGGCCAGCACGCACCGGCCGTTCTCGATCACGTAGCCGCGGTGGGCGATCTTGAGCGCGGCCTTGGCGTTCTGCTCGACCAGCAGCACCGAGACCCCTTCGGCGTTGACCTCGCGCACCAGTTCCATGACCGAGGCGACGACGAGCGGGGCCAGGCCCATCGACGGCTCGTCCAGCAGCAGCATGCGCGGCCCGGTGACCATCGCGCGTCCGATGGCGAGCATCTGCTGCTCACCGCCGGACAGCGTGCCGCCCTGCTGGGCGCGGCGCTCGGCCAGGCGCGGCAGCAGCGCGTACACCCGCTCGATGCGCCGGCGGATCTCCGCCTGGTCGCGCACCAGGTAGCCGCCGACCTGGAGGTTCTCGTGCACGGTGAGGGTGCTGAAGACCCTGCGCCCCTCGGGCACGTGCACCAGGCCGGCGCCGACGATGGCCTCGGGCCTGGCGCGGGTCACGTTCTGGCCCCGGAAGGTGATCGTGCCGGCGGTCGGGCGCACCAGGCCGGAGGCGGCCGACAGGGTGGTGGTCTTGCCGGCCCCGTTGTTGCCGAGCAGGGCGACGACCTCGCCCTCCCCGACGGTGAGCGACATCCCGCGCAGGGCGTGGACGCCGCCGTAGTGGACGTCCAGCCCTTCGATCTCCAGCGCCGTCATCGCGGCCTCCCTTCGCCGGTCCCGCCGCCCGCGTCGTCGGCGTCGGCGTCGGCGTCGGCGTCGGCGTCGTCGGTGCCGAGGTAGGCCTCGATGACGGCCGGGTCGCGGCGCACGTCCTCGGGACGGCCGTCGGCGATCTCGCGGCCGAAGTTCAGCACGACCACCCGCTCGGACACCTCCATGACCAGGCCCATGTCGTGCTCGATCAGCACGATGGCGATGCCGAGGCCGCGGATCCTGCGGATCAGGTCCAGCATCTCGGCCTTCTCGCCGTGGTTGAGCCCGGCCGCCGGCTCGTCCAGCAGCAGCAGGCCGGGCCTGCGCGCCAGGGCGCGGGCGATCTCGACCCTGCGCTGCTCGCCGTAGGGCAGGTGGCGGGCCTCGCCGTACCGGTCGCCGCGCAGGCCCACGAAGTCGAGCCAGTGGTGGGCCTGCTCGGTGGCCTCCCGCTCGCCCCGACGGTAGCGCGGGGTGTGCAGCAGCGCGTCCAGGAAGTTCTGCCGCAGCCACAGGTGGGCCCCGGCGCGGACGTTGTCCAGCACCGACATCTCGCCGAACAGCCGCAGGTTCTGGAAGGTCCGCGCCACCCCGAGTCCGGCGATGCGGGAGGGCCGCAGGCCGGTGATCTCCCGGCCTGACAGCACGACGCGCCCGGCCGTGGGCTTGTAGAACCCGGTCACGCAGTTGAAAGCGGAGGTCTTCCCCGCGCCGTTGGGGCCGATCACCGAGACGATCTCGGCCTCGCCGACCGTGAACGACAGCCCGTCGATGGCGAGCAGGCCGCCGAAGGACAGCCGCAGATCCTCCACCGCCAGCAGGGTCATGAGCTCGCCTCCCTGGACCGGTGCGGCCACAGCCCCTGCGGGCGGAGCAGCATGACGACGATGAGCAGCACGCCGAAGGCGAAGAACCGGTAGTCGGCGAAGTCGCGCAGCACCTCGGGCAGCAGGCTGATGACGATGGCGCCGATGACGACGCCGGGCGTCGAGCCCATGCCGCCCAGCACCACGGCCATGAGCACCAGGGCCGACTGCAGGAAGGTGAAGCTGCCCGGCGAGATGGCCGACAGCTGCGCGGCGAACAGCACGCCGGCCAGCCCGCCCCAGATGGCGCCCGCGATGTAGGCGGCCAGCTTGACCCGGTAGGTGTGCACGCCCATGGCCTCGGCGGCGTCCTCGTCCTCGCGGACGAACCGCCACGCCCGCCCGAGGCGCGAGCGGCCGAGCCGGGAGGCGCCGATGACCGCGAGCGCCACGATCGCCACGGTGAGGTAGTAGAAGACGACCGGGCCGCCGCCGAGGCCGGGGATGCCGTAGATCCCCGAGGGGCCGCCGGTGACCTCCAGGTTGTTGGCGGTGATGCGGATGATCTCGCCGAAGCCGAGGGTGACGATGGCCAGGTAGTCGCTGCGCAGCCGCAGGGTAGGGGCGCCGATCACGACGCCGGCGACCACGGTCACCGCGATGACGGCGGGGACGGTGACCAGCAGGGGAAGGTCGAACCGCGTGCTCAGCACGCCGCTGGTGTAGGCGCCGACGGCGAAGAAGGCGACGTATCCGAGGTCGAGCAGGCCGCAGAAGCCGACGACGATGTTCAGGCCGGAGGCCAGCATGACGAAGATGGCCGCGCTGGTCATCACCGACAGCGCGTACGGGGTGGCGATCACGAACGGGGCCAGGGCGGCGACGGCCAGGCCGGCCAGGCCCGCCCACTTGCTGTCCAGCAGCCGCGACACGGCCCGGCCGACGGGCGTCCCCCGCCCGCGCGCCTTGGCGCCGGTCGTCATACCCGCTCCGTCACGCGCTCGCCGAGCAGGCCGGTCGGCCGCACGGACAGGAACAGGATGAGCACCCCGAAGGCGAACACGTCGCGCCACTCGCCGCCGAGCCAGTAGGTGCCGAAGGACTCCAGCAGGCCGAGCAGCAGGCCGCCGAGCATGGTGCCGGGGATGTTGCCGATGCCGCCGATCACCGCCGAGGTGAACGCCTTGAGCCCGATGAGGAACCCCATCAGGAAGTCGATCTTGCCGTAGTAGGCCCCGGCCATCACCCCGGCCGCGCCGGCCAGCGCCGAGCCGAGGAAGAAGGTGCGGGAGATGACGGCGTTGACGTTGATGCCCATCAGCGCGCTCGTGCGCGGGTCCAGGGCGATGGCGCGCATGGCGCGTCCCTCGCGGGTGCGGGTGACCAGCAGGTTCAGCCCGGCCATCAGGGCGACGGCGACGATGATGAGCGCGATCTGCTGCAGGGTGACACGGGCGCCCAGCACCTGGACCGCCGTGCCGCCGAGCCGCAGCGGGTAGACCTGCGGGTCGGCGCCCGCGGCGGCCCGCATGCCGTACTCCAGGGCGAAGGAGGCGCCGACGGCGGTGATGAGCAGCGAGAGCCTGGGCGCGTTCCGCAGGGGGCGGTAGGCGACGCGTTCGAGGACCACGCCGGACAGGCCCGTCACGGCCATCGTGACGACGAGCACGCCGAGCAGCACGGGAAGCGCCATGCCGGGCGAGACGCCGCCGACCGCGCCGAGGAAGGCGAAGCCGGTGAAGGCGCCGAGCATGTAGATGTCGCCGTGCGCGAAGTTGAGCAGCTTCATGATCCCGTAGACCATGCTGTAGCCCAGCGCCACCAGCGCGTAGAACGAGCCGACGAACAGGCCGTTCCAGATCAGCTGTGACATGTGAGGTTTCCTCCGGGGCCGGCGACGGCCGGCGCGGTGCCGCCGGCCGTCCCTGGTCGTTGCTCGCGCACGGTCACTTGAGCGCGTCCTGGAGGGCGAACTTGCCGGACTTCACGACCAGGATCTGGAAGCCGCCGGTGGACAGGGTGTGGTCGGGGGTGAACTTCAGCGGGCCGGAGAACATCGCGAACCCGTTGACGGCCTCCAGCGCGGAGATGACCTTGGCGCCGTCGGTGGACCCGGCGTTCTTGACGGCCTCGGCGGCCAGGCGCACGGCGTCGTAGGCCTGGTTGGAGTACGGGCCGGGGGGCGAGCCGAACTTCTTGGTGTAGTCGGCGATCCAGGTCTCGGCGCCCTGGAGGGTCTCGGGGGTCTGGGTCATCGTGGCGTAGACGCCCTCGGCCGCCTCGGCCCCGGCGATCTGGGCGATCTTCTCCGACACCGAGCCGTCGCCGACCATGATGGCGCCCTTGTACCCGGCCTGCCGGAGCTGGCGGATGATCAGGCCGCCCTCCTGGAAGTAGCCGGTCCAGTACACGAAGTCGGGGTCCTTGGCCATGATGTTGTGGATGTTGGCGCTGTAGTCGCTCTCCTTGGGCGTGACCGCCTCGAGGATCGCCGTCTCGGGGCCGCCCTGCTCGTCCAGGAGCTTCTGGGTGCGGACGGCGATGTCCTTGGAGTAGCTGGTGTTGTCGTGCACCAGCGCGACGTTCTTGGCGCCCTGCTTGGTGATCCACGCCATGGCGGCCGTCGCCTGCTGGGTGCCGGTGCCGTTGATCAGGAAGACGTGCTTGAGGTGCTGGTCGACCAGCTCCTGCGAGTTGGCCGCGGGGATGATCATCGGGATGTTCGCCTTGCCGAAGACCGGCAGCGTGGGCAGCGTGGCCCCCGAGCAGTAACCGCCGACCGAGACCTTGACGCCCTCGGTGACGAGCTTGTTGGCGCCGGCCACGGCGGTCTGGGCGTCGCAGGCGTCGTCGGCGACCTTGAGCTCCAGCTTGCGGCCGAGGACGCCGCCCTTGCCGTTGATCTCGTCCACGGCGAGCTGGGCGGCGTTCTTCATGTACGGGCCGATGGCCGCCTCGCTGCCCGACTGCGGGATGAGCATGCCGAGGGCGATGGGACCCTTGTCCCCGCCCTCCTCCGAGCCGCCGCCGAGCAGGCCCTGGCCGCATCCGGCCGTCAGCATGCCCACGGCCGCCGCCAGCGACCAGACCAGCGCTATGCGCGATTTGCCCATCGTGTATCTCCTCGCGGGTGCTGCACGGCTCAGATGATGTGTGACATTGCACACGTGCCGATAGCGCCCGTCAAGGCCCCGAGACCAGACCGTTGCAACCCTGCTGAACGCCGGTGTCCCCCCGAGAGAACGGGTATCTCCGCGAGGGGCCTCCTCGGCCCGGAGCCCCCGCCGCCCCGAGGCGGGGCGGGGGAACTCGGAGAGCCGGAGCGGGTACGCCAGGAGGCGGGGGCCTCCCGGCCGGAGCTCGGGGAGGGCGGTCAGGCGCCGGCGGGGCCCAGGGCGATGGTGTGGGTGGAGGTGTAGAACTCCTGCGCCGCCTTGCCCTGCTCGCGCGGGCCGTAGCTGGAGTCCTTCTCGCCGCCGAAGGGCAGGTAGAAGTCCACGCCGCTGGTCGGGTTGTTCACCTTGACCAGGCCGCTCTCCAGCCGGGAGGAGACCTCCAGCGCCCGGTCCAGGTCGCGGGTGTAGACCGCGGAGGCCAGCCCGTAGGGCACCCCGTTGGCCAGCGCCACCGCCTCCTCCACCGACCCGGCGTCCTGCACCAGGCAGATCGGCCCGAACACCTCGTCACGGGCGAGCACGTGGTCGGCGGCCACCCCGTCGACCAGGGTCGGGGCGGCGAACCACCCGTCGCGGTCGAGGGCCTGCCCGCCGGTGAGCACCCGGCCGCCCTGCGCGGAGGCCACCACCCGGTCGCGGGCGGACTCCTCGATCACCGGCCCGACGGCGGTGCCGGGGTCGGCGGGGTCGCCCACGCCGAGCTTGGCGACGGCGGCGACCAGCGCCTCGCGCACCTGCTCGGCGTTGCCCACCGTGATCACCCGCTTGGTGGCGGTGCACTTCTGCCCGGCGTACCCGAACGCCGCCGCGGCGATCTGCGCGGCGGCGGCCTCCAGGTTGGCGTCGTCCAGCACGATGCTGGGGTTCTGCCCGCCCATCTCGGCCTGCACGGGGACGCCCCGGGTCGCCGCGGCGACGCTCACCTTGCGGCCCACGGCGGCCGACCCGGTGAAGGACACGACGTCCGCCGCCTCGATGAGCGCCACGCCCTCCTCGGCGTCCCCGGGGACCACCTGGAACAGCTCCTCGGGCAGGCCGAGGATCTCGGCCAGGCGCAACGCGGTGCCGAGCGCCTGCGGGGCGGGCTTGAGCACCACGGCGTTGCCGAAGGCAAGAGCGGGCGCGGCCTTCCACAGGGGGATGGCCAGCGGGAAGTTCCACGGCGTGATCAGCCCGGCGACGCCGCGCGGGCGCCTGCGGGTGTAGGACAGCCCCGCGCCGGACGGCTCGTACAGGGCGCCCACCGGGTCGAAGACCTGCTGGGAGTAGTAGCGCAGGATGGCCACCGCGCGCGCCACCTCGCCCTTGGCCTCGGTGACCGGCTTGCCGACCTCCCGGACGGCGAGCGCGGCCAGTTCGTCGGCGGCGGCGGCGACGTTCGCGGCGGCGGCGGCCAGGACGCCGGCCCGCTCGGCGGCGCCCGCCCCCGCCCACCGCCGCTGCGCGGCGCGCGCGCGGCGCACCGCCTCGGCGACGCCCTCGCTCCCGGCGGACGCGGCGCTCGCGACCACGTCGGCCGGGTTCTGGGGGGACCGGCTCTCGACAACACCCATCGTGAATCCCTCTCCAACCTCAGGGGTGAAATCCCGCTTCATGGAAACCTAGTCCACGTCATCGACCGGCTCAGAGCAGGAAGCCCTCGGGGAAGGGGTCGGACGGGTCCAGGAAGTGCTGGGCGGTGCCGGTCACCCACGCCCGGCCGGTGATGGCGGGGACGACCGCCGGCAGGCCGGCCACCTCGGTCTCCTCGACCAGGCGCCCGGTGAAGCGGGTGCCGATGAACGACTCGTTGAGGAAGTCCTCCCCGACCGCCAGCTCGCCGCGCGCGTGGAGCTGCGCCATGCGGGCGCTGGTGCCCGTCCCGCACGGCGAGCGGTCGAACCAGCCCGGGTAGATGGCCATCGCGTGCCGCGACAGCCGGGCGTCGGAGCCGGGAGCCACGAACTGCACGTGGTGGCAGCCCCGGATGCCCGGGTCGAGGGGGTGGACCGGCTCGGCCGCCTCGTTGATCGCCGCGGAGACCGCGAGGCCAGCGTCCAGGATGCGCTGCCCGTAGGCGCGCTCGAACGGCAGGCCCACCGACTCGATGGGCAGGATGGCGTAGAAGTTGCCGCCGTAGGCCAGGTCATAGGTGATCTCACCGATGCCGGGGACCTTCACCACGGCGTCCAGGGCGACGTTGAAGGAGGGCACGTTCTGGATGGTGACCGCCGTGGCGGCTCCGTCCTCCACGCGCACCGAGGCGACGACCAGCCCGGCCGGGGTGTCCAGCCGCACGGTCGTCACCGGCTCGGCCACCTCCACCATGCCGGTCTCCACCAGCACCGTCGCGACGCCGATGGTGCCGTGCCCGCACATCGGCAGGCAGCCGGAGACCTCGATGAACAGCACGCCGTAGTCGGCGTCCGGCCGGGTGGGCGGCTGCAGGATCGCGCCGCTCATCGCCGCGTGCCCGTGCGGCTCGTACATCAGCAGCTTGCGGACGTGGTCCAGGTTCGCCATGAAGTACTCGCGCCGCTCGGCCATGCTCGCGCCGGGGATGACGCCCACTCCCCCGGTGACAACGCGGGTCGGCATGCCCTCGGTGTGCGAGTCGACCACGTGGAAGATCTTCTTGGAGCGCACGACGTCACCGCAGCCCTTCGGCCAGCGCCTTCTCGGTGGCCGCGCGGACCACGGCGTCCTGCTCGGCCGTCAGCGGCACGCGCGGCTGCCGGCACGGGCCTCCGTGCAGGCCGGCCAGGTCCATCGACAGCTTGATCGCCTGGACGAACTCGGTCCTGGCGTCCCAGCGCAGCAGCGGGTGCAGCGTGCGGTACAGCGGCAGCGCGGTGGCCAGATCGCCCGCGACGGCGGCCCGGTACAGCGCCGCGCACGAGGCCGGGAGCGCGTTCGGATACCCGGCCACCCAGCCGGTAGCCCCGGCGAGCGCCAGTTCCAGCACCACGTCGTCGGAGCCGATCAGCACCTCCAGGCCCGGGGCCAGCTCGGCGATCTCGTAGGCCCGCCGCACGTCGCCGGTGAACTCCTTGACCCCGACGATGAGCCCCTCGGCGTGCAGTTCCGCCAGCAGCGAGGGGATCAGGTCCACCTTGGTGTCGTAGGGGTTGTTGTAGGCCACGATCGGCAGGCCGGCCTTGGCGACCTCGCGGTAGTGCGCGAGGACGGCCCGCTCGTCGGCCCGGTAGGCGTTCGGGGGCAGGAGCATCACGACCTGGCAGCCGGCGTCCCTGGCCTGCTCGGCCCAGCGGCGCGCCTCGGCCGCGCCGTAGGCGGCCACGCCCGGCATCACGCGGTCGCCGCCGATCGCCGCGACCGCCGTCTCGACGACGCGGGCGCGCTCCTCGGGGGTGAGCGTCTGGTACTCCCCGAGGGAGCCGTTGGGCACCACGCCGTCGCATCCCTGCTCGACCAGCCGGCGGCAGTGCACGGCGTAGCCGTCGAAGTCGACGCTCAGGTCCTCGCGCAGCGGCAGCGCGGTCGCCACCATCACGCCGTGCCAGGGCTTCTCACGGGTCGTCATCGAGGGTCCTCTCCTCCGGGGTCTCCTGCTGGTTCTTCTCCGAGGTCTTCCGCCGGGTCTCCCGCGAGGTAGCCGAGCCTGACCGGCTGGGCGACCGGCCGCCGCGGCGGCCCGGGGTCCTCGCCGGCCAGGCGGGCCACGGCATAGCCGCAGACGCGCCCTTGGCACCAGCCCATCCCGGGGCGGGCCAGCAGTTTCATCGAGCGGGCGTCGGTGGCTCCGAGCCGCGCCGCCTGCTTGATCCGCGCGTAGGGGACCTCCTCGCAGCGGCAGATCAGCGTGTCGTCCGTCAGCCAGCCCTTCCACCCGTCGCGGACGGGGTAGGCGGCCTGCAGGGCCCTGGCGAAGGTCGCCAGCCGGTCCCTGCGCGCGGGCAGGCCCGGGTCGGGCGGCACCCGGCGGCCGAGGTCGGCGGCGGCGGCGCGCCCGGCGATCCGGCCCTCCACCTCGGCCAGTTCGGCCCCGCCGACGCCGGTGGGCTCCCCCGCCGCGTACACGCCCGGCACGCTGGTGCGCATCCCGGCGTCCACGGCGACGACCGGGGTGCCGTCGGTCCCGGCGCGGGTGGCGCAGCCGAGCTGGACGGCCAGTTCGATCTGCGGGACGAAGCCGTAGCCGACGGCGAGCGCGTCGCAGGCGATCGTGCGGCGGCGGCGCGGCGCCCAGTCGCGGTCGAGGTCGGCGACGGTGACGTGGGTCAGTTCACGGTCCCCGTGGGCGGCGATGACGGCGTGCCGGCCGAGATAGGGGATGCGGTGCCTGGCCAGGCCGTAGCCGTAGCCGGCGGCCTCGGCGAGCCTGCCCGGGTGGCCCGCCATGGCGGAGGCCGGCCCGAAGCGGCCGTTGGCCTCCAGGACCGCGGCGACGCGGGCGCCGGCGGCGGCCAGCGCGGTCGCCACCGGCAGCAGGAACGGGCCGGTGCCGGCCACGACGACCCTGCGCCCGGCGGTCACCAGGTCACCCTTGAGCAGGGCCTGCGCGCCTCCGGCCGTGAACACTCCGGGCAGGTCCCAGCCGGGGAAGGGCAACGGCCGGTCGTGGGCCCCGGTGGCGATCAGCAGCCGGCGGGCCGCGACGCTCTCCCGCCGCTCCTCCCGGTCACCCGCCAGGCAGTGCAGCACCACGCCGCCGTCGCCGGCGGCATCCGTCGCGGGTGGTGTGACCGGCGGGCCCGAGCCCGTCGCGGGTGGTGTGACCGGCCGGCCCGAGTCCGTCGTCCGCTCGACGGCCCAGACGCGGCGGCGCAGGCGGACCTCGACGCCGTGCCGCCCCAGCTCGGCGGCCAGTGCGGCGAAGCGCCCGAACCCGTGGTGCAGCGCCCCGGGCCGCCGCGCGCGAAACCCCGCGGGCGCGTGGCGGAAGTACTGCCCGCCCAGGCGCGCCCCGGAGTCGACGAGCACGACGCTCAGCCCGGCCTGCGCCGCCGCGACGGCCGCGGCCATCCCGGCCGGGCCGGCTCCCACGATCGCCAGGTCCCTCATCCGGTCCGCACCTCGTCGCCGGGACGCGCCTCGGTCTGGCAGGCCCGCAGGGACGGCTCGCCGTTGACGGTGACCAGGCAGTCGAAGCACACGCCGATGCCGCAGAACAGGCCGCGGGAACGCCCGCCCAGGCGGGTGGTGCGCCACGACCGGACGCCGTTGGCGTACAGCACCGCCCCGACCGTCTGGCCCGGCACGGCCATCACCGGCCGCCCATCTACGGTGATCGCGAACCCCGGCTCCGGCCGGGCCCTCACCAGGCGACCGGCATGCGGCGGCTCCGGGACGGACGGGACGGGCCCGTGGGGATCGTGTGATGAGGTCACGCCGCGAACCTTTCCGGTCGGAAGGGCGCCGGGTCGAGGCCGGGGGCGGCGCCGGTGAGCTGCCCCGCGATCAGGTGGCCGGTGGCGGGGGCCAGGCCGATGCCCGCGCCCTCGTGTCCGCAGGCGTGGTACAGCCCGGGCGCGCGCGGGTCGGCGCCGATCACCGGCAGATGGTCGGGGCAGTAGGGGCGAAAGCCGCAGTAGGCCCTGATGACCCGGCGCGCGGCCAGAGCCGGGAACAGGGCGATGGCCTGGCGGGCAAGCGTCTCCAGCACCGGGATGGAGACGGTGCGGTCGAAGCCGACCCGCTCGCGGCTGGCGCCGATGAGCACCGTGCCGGCGGGCGTGCCCTCGATGACGGCGCTGGTCTCGAGGGCGGCCGAGTCGCTGGCCACGCCGGTGACGTACGCGGCGGTGTAGACCTTGTGCCGGATCAGCGGGGCGGCGAGCGGCTCGGTGACCAGGATGAAGCCCCGGCGCGGCAGCACCGGCAGGTCGAGGCCGGCCAGCGCGGCCACCTCGCCGCTCCAGGTGCCGGCCGCGTTGACCACCGCGCCCGCCGGGATGTCCCCTTTGTCGGTGCGGACGCCGGTGACCCGGTCGCCGTCGCGCAGCAGGCCGGTGACGGTCGTCCCGGTCCGCAGGCGCGCGCCGGGAGCGTGCCGCAACAGCACCGCGGCGGCGAGCATGGGCTGGACCTGCGCGTCCTGCGGGTAGAAGACGCCGCCTGCGAAGCCGGGGGAAAGGTGGGGCTCATAGTCGCGCAGTTCGCCGGCGCCGACCGGCCGGCGCTGGACGCCGCACCCGTCCTGGGCCACGGCGAGCGCGGTGAGCGCGTCGAGCACCTCGCCGGTCTCGGCGACGACCAGGCCGCCCTTGGGCTCGAACTCGAACCCGCCGAGGGCCGCCAGCTCGCGCCAGAGGCGGTTGGACAGCAGGGCGAGGTCGAGCTCGGGGCCGGGTTCCTTGTCGGATACCAGGATGTTGCCCTCGCCGGCCCCGGTGGTGCCCGAGGCGACCGCGCCGCGCTCGACGACGGTGACGCTCAGCCCGGCCCGCGCGGCGTAATAAGCGCAGGCCGCCCCGACGACCCCCGCCCCGATCACCACGACGTCGGCCATCCCACCCCCAGCCCTTTCACAAACAAGTCAGTAATATGTCACATATCCACCACGGTAATCAATGCTCGCCCCACCAAAGGAGCGCAACGACGCCAACCAGCCACCCTCGGACCACCACCTCAAGGCCCCCCGAACCCGCCAAGCGATTCCAGCGGATCGGCCACAAGACCCCGCTCGGGGCGCGGCGGTGTCCTGAGGAGGAGAGCGAGTGCGAGGGACGAGCGCTCGTGAACGACGACGAAGGACGCCGCCTCAAGGGCGCCCCGAGCCGCCGAGCGGAGCGAGGCAAAGCGACACAGCCATGAGCGCAATTCGGGACCGGCTGGGTGGACGCCTACGATGTGTGCCGTGACCGCAGCAGACCAGCCCCGCGACGGTGCGGGGGGCGCCGGGACCGGCGCCCTCCTCGACCGGGCGCGTGGCCGGGCCCTCGACCTGTTCCACTCCGCGTGGTCGGCCACGCCCGCCACCGTCAGGCGGTGGGCGCTGGCCGCCGTGATCGTCAACGCGGGCATCGCGGTGACCGGCGCGGCCGTCCGGCTCACCGGCTCCGGCCTCGGGTGCCCCACCTGGCCGCGCTGCACGCCCGACAGCTTCGTCCCCGCCGCGCACGACGCGCACTCGCCGTTGAACATGGCCATCGAGTTCGGCAACCGCCTGCTGACCTTCCTGGTGCTGGCCGTGGCCGTCGGCTGCGTGGTCGCCGTCATGCGGGTGGCGCCCCGCCGCTCCAGCCTGGTGTACCTGGCGTGGATCCAGCCGCTGGGCGTCGCCGTGCAGGCGCTGTGGGGCGGCGTGGTCGTGCGCACGCTGCTCAACCCGGTCACGGTCAGCGTGCACTTCCTGCTGTCCATCGGCATGATCGCGGCGGCGTTCGCGCTGTACGCGCGGTCGGGTGAGGGCGACCAGCCGCCGCGGCGGCTGGTCCACCGCGACATCCGCACGCTCGGCTTCGTCCTGGTCGCCGCCGTGCTGACGCTGCTCATCGCCGGCGTCGTGGTCACCGGCACCGGGCCGCACTCGGGGGACGAGGCCGCCTCGCGGTTCGGCTTCGACATCCAGTCGGTGGCCCGGCTGCACGCCGACGCCGTGTGGGTCGTGCTCGGCCTGACCTTCGCCCTGCTGTTCGCGCTGCACGTGACCGACTCTCCCGGCCGGGCACGCCGGGGCGCGCTCATCCTGCTCGGCGTCGAGCTGGCCCAGGGCGTGATCGGCTACGTGCAGTACTTCCTGGCCGTGCCGGCGCTGCTGGTGGGCCTGCACGTGCTCGGCTCGACCCTGGTCTGGATCGCCACGTTGCGCGTGGTGTACCTCATGCGCTCGCGCGGCCCGGCCGGCGCGCCCGCCGCCGGGGAGAACCTACTGGACGCCGCCGGCGTCTGAACGATCGTGATCCCTCCTGCCGTCGCGCGGTGGACCCGCGCCGCCCGGGTGTCGCTGCGCTCGCGCGCCGTCCGGCGCCGCGCGTTCCACGGCGCCGTGGCGCTCAGCCTGCTCGGCCTGGCGCCCATGACCTGGGCCTGGCTGTCCACCACGCGCTACCGGCTCACGGCCGGAGCCGCATCGGGGTGGACGCGGCAGGTCCCGGCCGCCCCGGTGGGGCTGGTGCTCGGCGCCGGACTGTACGGCCACTCCCCCACGCCGATGCTGGCGACCCGGCTGGACATCGCCGCCCGGTTGCTGCGAGCGGGCAAGGTTCGGGCCCTTCTGCTGTCGGGCGACAACAGCCGGCCCGGCTACGACGAGCCCTCCGTCATGCGCGACTACCTGGTCGCGCGCGGGGTGCCGGCCGGGGTGCTGGTGCTGGACTACGCCGGGTTCGACACCTGGGACTCCTGCGTGCGGGCCCGCCGGGTGTTCGGGGTCCGTGCCCTCACCGTCGTCACGCAGGATTTCCACCTGCCGCGCGCCGTCGCCCTGTGCCGGGCCGCGGGCCTTGACGCCTTCGGCGTCGGCGACGACTCCGCCGCCCGGTTCCCCGCCCAGACCTACGTCTACGCCGTGCGCGAGTTCGGCGCGACCGCGAAGGGGTTCCTGGACGCGGTGGTGCTGAGGTCCCCGCCGGTCTTCCCCGGGCCGCGCGAGACCTCGCTCGACCGCGTCCTCGGCGCCCGCCGCTGAACGCCCCCGCGACCAGGGTTTCGGTTCCGGCGCGAAAGTTTCATCGGTCTCGCCGGTGCCGGAGGTCGTAAGCTGCGGCTTCTCGGCCGCCCGCCCTTGCCGTGAAGTGAGGGCTTCGTCACCGGCGGGCCTGCGGGGTATGGTCCCTTCGCGCGCATGGGAGCGCTCCCATAATCATCTGTCCCTCGCCCGCCCGGCAAGGAAGGGGTGACGCCCCTCGGCAGTGCCACGACAACCGCGTATCCCGTCCTGAACTCGGACGCTGCAACCGTGAGGCGGACGTGCCTCTCCGCCTCACGGTCCGGCGCCCGGGTTTATGCGTGCCCGGACGCGCCTCCCCTCACCGCCGCCCCCGGCCTCTTGTCCAGCCGCCTCGTGCCCAGCCGGCCTCTTGCCCACCTCTTGCCCAACCGGCCGCTCCCAGCCGCCTCGCCAGCGGGCCTCCCCAGCCGCCTCTGCCAGTCGGCCTCTTCCGATGGTCGTACACGCCCAAGGCCCCTCTTCCGAGGAGCGGGCGCGGGCACGCCGGCCGGCGCCGAAGGCCGGCGTGCCCGCGCCCGCGGACTATCCGCAGTTCACATCGGTGAACGTCGGAGTCCCCGCCCCTGTCATGGTGGCCAGGAACCCGGCGGTCGCCGAGGCCCCGGGGTCGAGCTTGAGAGCCCATGCCGGCGCGTGGATCATGCCGCTCGGGCCGCTCTGCATCATCGTCCCGTTCCACGCCTGCGTCATGGTGATGCCCAGCGGCATCATCCATGAGACGTACCACTCGTTGATCGGCGTGGACCCGGTGTTCTTGATCGTCACCGTGGCCTGGAACCCGCCCTGCCAGCTGCTGGCGAGCGTCACCGTCGCCTGGCAGGCGATCGCGCCGGGCGAGGACGGCGTCGGGGTGGGCGTGACCGGCGGTGGCGAGCTCGGCGGCGGGGAACTGGGCGGCGGGGAGCTCGGCGGGGGCGTCGAGGTGCCTCCGAAGATCACGTCCGAGCAGCCGTAGAAGGTCTCCTTGCTGTCGGAGCGGTACCACACCGAGTAGATGACGTGCCGGCCGCTCTTGTTGGGCAGCCGCCCGGAGAACCGGTAGGCGCCGTTGCTCACCCCCGGCTCGGGATCGGCCGTCAAGAACGGCTGCTCCTCCATGTCGGCCCAGGTCAGCGGCGCGGTGGGGTTGTAGCCGTCCTTGGTGACGTACAGCTTGAACCCGCCGGGGTGGGGCACCCAGGCGCCGTAGACGAAGTTGAACATCGCGCCGGGCTGCACCACCGTGGCCGGCCAGTCGGCCCTGGGCGCGTCGTAGGCGGCGTACTTGTCGAACCCGCCGCTGCAGAGCTTGCCGTCGGGGATGAAGCCCTTCGTGCGACCGGCGCCGTCCGAGCGCAGCACCCCGTACCAGTCGTACAGCGGCTGGGTGCCGCCCGCGGCGACGGCCTGGGCGCAGGCGGGGTTCTTCGGCTTGATCTCGTTGCTGGAGGTCAGCCCGTCGGTGTAGCAGGCGTAGGTCCTGCTGGCGGGCGCCTGGAGCGCGCCGTGCGCCAGGGCCGAGCGCTGGAGGCCCAGCGTCGTCAACCCGGCGGCCACGACCGCCACAGCGGTCAGAATCGCCACCTTTACCTTGGTTTTCACGCTTCCTCTTCACATCGCGGATGCCACCGCGCGGGGGCGGCGGTCGGACGAGCGGGCGCGGGACGCGCGCCGCTCCGGTCTGTCTCAGGGCGCGCGCGGCGGCGGCGCCGGCCGCGCGCCCACTCTGGCCCGGCCACCCGGAAAAGAGCATCGGAAGTGGCCACAGACATCCGCGTAACGCGATTGAAACACGGGGCCACGCGCGCGGCAAGAGCGCGCGGGCGACCTGGGACGATCAGCAGGACGGCGGGAGGACTGCGCGCGGGCTAGTGCGCTGTCCACGAACGTTCACCGGCTCGGGCGCCGTGGCAGGCGCCGGCATCGCCGTACCACGACCCGCCGCCCCGGCGCCGATCACTGCAGCACCTGGCCGTGGCTATGAGCGGGGGGCGTGGGCTGGCCGAGGGCCGCTTGCGACTCGTCGACGAGTCCGGTCAGGCGCGCGACCTCGGTGTCGGTCAACTGTTCGGCAACCTCGGAAGCTGCGATGTTGGACCGCAGGTGGTCGGTACTGCTCGTGCCGGGGATGACGACCATGGAGGGCGAACGGCGCAGCAGCCAGGCCAGTGCGATCTGGGCCGGTGTGGCACCCAGGCGCTCTGCCGGGCCGGTCAGCTCCTGGTGGCCGCTGAGCCGTCCGGCGGCCAGCGGGAAGTAGGGGATGAAGAGGATGCCCTGGGTCTCACAGTCGGCGAGAACCTGGACGCCGCTGCGGTCAAGCAGGTTGAAGCGGTTCTGCACCGCCGCGATGGGGGTCATCTGCTGGGCACGGGCCAGCATCTGCGGGGACGCGCCGGACAGGCCGATGCGGCGGATCAGTCCCTGGTCTCGCAGCTCGACGAGTGCGCCGAGCGACTCCTCCAGCGGTACGTCCTGGTGCGCGCCGGGGGTGTCGCCGACGAGTCGGAGGTAGGTCAGCTCGCTCGCGTCCGTTCCCATGTCGGTAAGGGCCTCGTGCACCTGCCGCCGGACCGTCTCCGGGCGACCGTCGACGACCCAGGACTTGTCCGGGCCGCGCTCTGCGCCGACCTTGTTGCCCACGATCACGCCCTCGGGGATCGGTCCCAGCGCCTGACCGATCAGCTGGTTCACCGTTCGCGGCCCGTAGGCGTTCGCGGTGTCGAAGAAGGTCACGCCCAGCTCGACGGCCAGGCGCAACACCCGCCGCGCCGCCTCCGGGTCGTCCGGGAATCCCCAGACCTTAGGGCCCGCAAGCTGCATGGCGCCGTATCCCACACGATTCATCGACCTCTCCCGCCGTATCACTGCAACGCAAATTTCCGTATCACTGAACGCATCAGTGATACGCCCTATGTCGTAGCATTGCAACTGTGGATGACGCGAAGACCCGCAGTCGCCGGCAGATCTTGGAAGTGGCAGCCGAGCTCTTGGAGCGGGAGGGCGCCCAGGCGCTCTCCACCCGCGCCGTCGCAGCGGCGGCAGGCATCCGGGCCGCCTCCTTGTACCAGTTCTTCGGTGACAAGGACGGGCTCCTTTCGGCGCTGGCCATCCACGCCTTCGACCTTTACTTGGCGCAGAAGCACACTTTGTCGTCGAGCGGCGACCCGGTCGACGACATGCGCCGCGGATGGGACATGCATGTCGATTTCGGCCTGAATCACCCCGCCTTCTACCTGCTGATGTACGGCACCGACCGCCCCGGCCGCCGCCCACCTGCCGCGCGGGAGGCTCAGGAACTCCTTATGACGTTCCTCGGCCGCGCCGCCTCCGACGGCCGCCTACGGGTACCGCCCGTCCTTGCCGCCCACCTCACGCTGGCGGCGGTGACCGGCGTCACACTCTCCCTGATCGGCATCCCCGAGAGCGAACGTGACCCGGAGGTCTCACCGCGCATGCGGGAAGCACTCATCGACGCCCTGACCACCGACACGAGCCCAGCCCCAGACTCCACTCTCGCCGCTCGCGCCCTCGCGCTCGATGCCACCCTCAGCGGGGCGGATCCAGCTACCGTCCCGCTCCGCCCCGTCGAGACCGCACTCCTGCAGGACTGGCTCCAGCATCTCGCCCACTAGGACGAGCCGGGCCCTCGAAGGCCATTTGTCAGACACGGCCTAGCGCGCTCCGCCCGAACCGGGGCCGGGCATCCCGGGCGGCCCGGGCCGGTACTCGGAGCCGGGCGTGCCGGGCCGGTACTCGGGGCCGGACGGCCCCGGGCGGTGCTCCGGGCCGGGAGCGCCCGGCGGGGCGGGCCGGTATCCGGAAGGCGGCCGGCCCGGGCGGTGCTCGGGGCCGGGCGCGCCGTCGGCCGGGTACGGGTCGCCGGGCAGGCCGTCGCGCGGCGGATAGGGGGAGACCGAGTGCCAGGTGTCGTGCCCGGGGGCGTAGCCGGGCGGGGCCATGCCCTTGGCGATCGTGGCCTGGTGCCGCTCGGGGACGGGGAAGGCCGCCTTGGCGACGCTCATGCAGGCCAGCAGCGCCTCCCGCCGGGTCTCGAACGTCTCACGGTCGATCACCCCGCGCACGCCGCGCTCGTGGAGCAGGCCCAGCTCGGTGGCGGCCACCTGGTAGTCGCGCATGGCGTGCAGCCCCGCCTGACCGCCGTAGGCCTTGGCCCACTGGCGGGCCTGCCGCCGCCCCTGCAGCGACGACAGCATGAACACGTCGAAGTCGGTGACCAGCCCGAGCCCCCCGTACGGCGGCAGGTAGAGCTGGATGAGGCCGACGATGCGCTTGCGGTCCTTGACGACCACGCTCAGCTCGACGAAGAACAGGATCATCAGCAGCAGGTAGGCCAGCGACAGCCCCTGGAACCCGCCGTAGGAGGTGAAGCCGTTCCAGATGCCGTGCAGCATGATGGCGCCGGCCCAGCCGAGCAGGACCACTCCACCGCGCACGGGCCCCTGGCGCTGCGCCGCGTAGGCGACCGCGATGCCGATCATCGAGGTGAACAGCGGATGGGCGAACGGCGACAGGATGCCGCGCAGCACCACGGTCACCGCCAGCCCCTGGAAGCCGTGCTGGTCCTGCGCCATGATGTAGTAGCTGACGTTCTCGCTCATCGCGAAGCCGAGGCCCACCATGCCGGCGTAGATGATGCCGTCGGTGGGGCCGTCGAGCTCCTGGCGGCGCCAGCGCAGCAGGCCCAGCAGCACCAGGCCCTTCATCGTCTCCTCGACCACCGGGGCCACGAAGGTCGCCACCAGGTTGCGCGCGTCGGTCGGGTCGTGCAGGGCGTTGGTGACGTACCTGAGGTTGAGGCTGTTGAGGATGCCGGCCACCAGCACCGCGATGCCCGCGCCCCACATGAACGCGAAGGCCAGGTCCTTGCCCGGCTCGGGCTCCATCCGGTCCAGGCCGAGCAGTGCGGCCAGCAGCAGCGGCACCGGCGCCAGCGCCAGGACGAGCGCGATGAAGAACTGCACCGGCTCGCCGTTGAAGATGTCGAAGGAGAACGACACCAGCGCGCAGATGCCGGCCACGACGAGGCCGATGATGAGCCCGAGAGAGGGACGCTCCCTCAGCACCCAGCGGGGATCACGGTTCGTCATGGGCGCGAGCGTAATCGACCGGCCACGACCTGTCCGCTCGGCGTCCCCGGCCCGCGCCCGGCCCGCGCCCGCACGGCGCGCGACCTCCGCGTCCGTACGGCTCGCCCCTCGTGATCACCGCACCACCCCGTACACGACCCGGCTCCGAACCCTCTGGTCTTCCCCCGTCGACCGGCCCCCACACCTGCGCCAAATGGTACATCTTCCGACTTGCCCGCCCGGTGAGCCCGGTCAGGCGGCACCGGGGTGGTGGCAGGCGACGACGTGCCCGGCGCCATGGGCCACCGGTTCTGGGTCGGCCGTCTCGCAGGGGACCCGCCGCTCCGCCGGGAGGCTCGCGTAGACCGGGCACCGGCCGCGGAAGCGGCACCCGGCCGGCCGCGCGGTGGCGCCCGGAGGGTCGCCGGCCAGCAGGATACGACGCCGGCGGCGCTCCAGGGACGGGTCGGGGATCGGGACCGCCGAGATCAGCGCCCGCGTGTAGGGATGCAGGGGCGCCTCGAAGACCGTGGCGGTGTCGCCGCTCTCGACGGTCCTGCCGAGGTACATCACGCTGACCCGGTCGGCGATGTGCCGGGTCACGGCCAGGTCGTGCGAGACGAACAGGTAGGCGAGGCCCAGCTCGTCGCGCAGACGGGCGAGCAGCGCGAGGATCCCGGCCTGCACGGTGACGTCCAGTGCCGACACCGGCTCGTCCAGGACGACGAGCTTGGGTTCCACCGACAGCGCCCGCGCGATGGCGACGCGCTGGCGCTGCCCGCCGGAGAACTGGTGGGGGTACCGCTCGGCGTGGGCCGCGGGCAGGCCCACCTGCTCCAGCAGCGCGGGCACCCGCGCCAGGGCCTCCCTGCGGGGGACGCCGAGCGTGAGCAGCGGCTCGGCGATGATGTGGCCGGTCGTCATCCGCGGGTCGAGGCTGGCCATGGGGTCCTGGAAGACGATCTGGACCTCGCCGCGCAGCCGCGCCGCCTGTCCGCGGGTGAGCGCGGCCGTGTCGGATCCGAGCACCTCGATCGTGCCCTCGGCGGGGCGGGCGAGCGACATGATCTCGAACAGGGTCGTGCTCTTGCCCGAGCCCGACTCGCCGACCAGGCCGAGCGTCTCGCCGCGGCGTACGAGCAGGTCCGCGCCGTCGACCGCGCGGACCGATCCGACCTCGCGCCGGAACACCGTGCCCTTGAACAGCGGAAAGGTCCTGGTCAGGCCGGAGACCCGCAGTACCGGCGGCCGGCCGGACAGGTCGCGCGGGGGCGGCGCCTGGTCCAGCCGGGGCACGGCGGCCAGCAGCTCACGCGTGTAGTCCTCCTTGGGCCGGGCGAAGACGTCTTCGACCGTCCCGTGCTCGACCACCAGCCCGTCGCGCATGACCACGACGCGGTCGGCCAGCCCGGCGATGACGCCGAGGTCGTGGCTGACGAACACCAGGGCCGCCCCGGTCCGGCGGCGGGCCTCGCGCAGCAGGTCCAGAATCTGCGCCTGGACGGTCACGTCGAGGGCCGTGGTGGGCTCGTCGGCCACGATGACCTCGGGGTCGTTGGCCATCGCCATCGCGATCATGGCCCGCTGCCGCATGCCGCCGGAGAACTCGTGCGGGTAGGAGCCCGCGCGCAGGGCCGGGTCGGGGATGCCGACCATGCGCAGCAGCTCGACCGCGCGCCGCCCGGCCTCGCCCCTGGACACCCGCTGGTGGACGCGGACCGCTTCGGCGAGCTGGTCGCCGACGCGCATCACGGGGGTGAAGGCCGACAGCGGGTCCTGGAACACCATGGCGACCCGCCTGCCGCGCAGTGCCATGAGCGTGCGCACCGGCGCGCCGATGATCTCCGTTCCGGCCAGCCGGACCGAGCCGCTCACCGAGGCGGAAGGGGGAAGCAGGCCCATCGCGGCCAGCGCCGTGACCGACTTGCCCGATCCGGACTCGCCGACGATGCCGAGCACCTCTCCGCGTCGCAGGTCCCAGCTCACTCCCTTGACCGCCTCCTGTCCGCCGAAGGCGACGCGCAGGTCCCGGACCGACACAACGACGTCGTCCGGCACCGGCTCGGCGGGGGTGCGCGCCGCCGGCGGCGCGGCGGGACGCGGACGGCGGGCACGGCGGGCGGGCCGGGGGGTGGGGTCCACCGCGTCGCGCAGCCCGTCGCCGACCATGCTGACGGCAAGGACGAACACGATGAGCAGGCCCGCCGGGAAGAAGAACATCCACGGGTAGGTGGTGGCGCCGCCGGTCGCGTCGGCGATGAGCGTGCCGAGGGAGACGTCGGGCGGCTGCACCCCGAACCCGAAGTACGACAGCGTCGTCTCGCTCATGACCGCGCCGCCCACCGCGATCGTGGTGTCGACGATCAGGAACGAGGCCACGTTGGGCAGGACGTGCCGCGCGATCACCCGCGCCCCGCCGACGCCCATGAACTCCGCGGCCCGGACGAACTCGCGTTCCTTGAGCGACAGCGTCATCGAGCGGACGATCCTGGCGCTGACCATCCAGCCGAGGACGCCGAGCAGCAGCGCGAACACCGGCCACCCCGACCCGCGCAGGACCGGCGAGATCATCGAGATCACCAGGAAGCCGGGGAAGACGAGGAACAGGTCGATCAGGAAGCGGACGGCCCGATCGGCCCAGCCGCCGAAGTAGCCCGCCGCGGCCCCGGCGAGGGTCGCCAGGACGGTGGAGAAGACCGCGACCACCAGGCCGATGACGAGCGACTTCTGCAGCCCGTGGGTCACCTGGGCGAAGACGTCCTGCCCGATGCCGTTGGTGCCCCACCAGTGCTCGGCCGACGGAGGCTCCCGGATGGCGGTGAAGTCGATGTCCCCGAAGTGCCACGTGGTCAGCAGCGGGCCGGCGAAGGCGAGGGCGAACAGCAGGAGGATGACGGTGAAGCCGGCCGCGGCGCCCTTGGCCGCGGCGAGCCTTCGCAAGGTGATACGGATCACGGAGGTGTTTCCCGGCCTAGGCGTCGCGGACGCGGGGGTCCAGTACGGCGTGCAGCAGGTCGGCGACCAGGCCCGAGGCCAGGACCACGACCGCGGCGAAGAGGTTGACGGCGACGACCGCATTGACGTCGTTCTTGTTGACCGCGTCGACGAACCACTCCCCCATGCCGTGCCAGCCGAAGATCGTTTCGGTGAGGGTGGCGCCGGTGAAGATGGCGAGGAAGCCGTAGGCGAAGAAGGTCGACAGGGGGATCAGCGCGACGCGCAGCCCGTGCTTGAGCAGGGCCGTCCGCGGCGCGAGCCCCTTGGCGACCGCGGTGCGCAGGTAGTCGGAGCCGAGGACGTCGAGGGTGCTCGCGCGCTGGTAGCGGCTGTAGGTGGCGATGGCGCCGAGGGCGATGGACAGGGTCGGCAGCAGCAGGTGCACGGCGCGGTCGCCCGCCTGGGCGAGCAGGCCGCCGGTGAGGCCGGGCGTCTTCTCCCCGGTGTAGCTGATGATCTGGCCGAAGGTCTCGTTGATCCACCGCGCGCCGGTCTTGAGCAGCACGGCGAGCAGGAAGACCGGGGTGGACAGCAGGACGAAGGAGGTGAGCGTGACCAGGCGGTCCGAGAGCCGGTACTGCCGTACCGCGCTCCACACGCCGGCCAGGATGCCGATCACGGTGCCGAGCAGGGTGCCGACGAGCAGCAGCCGCAGGCTCACCCCGACGCGCCGGCCGAACTCCTCGTCCACCGAGGTGTCGAAGATCGTCCGTCCGAGGTCGCCGGTGAGCGCGTGCCCGGCCCAGGTGCCGAACCGCACGAGGATCGGGTCGTGGTCGTTGACGCCGAGGTGGGTGAGCTGCGCCTCCACGGCGACGGCCGGGGGTCTCGGCTGGCGGCCCTCGAAGTAGGCGCGGGGTTTCAGGGCGGTGGCGGCCACGGCGTAGGAGAGGAAGACCGCGACGGTGAGCAGCACCAGGTAGTACCCGGCCCGTCTGACGAGGAAGCCTGTCACGCCGCGCCCCTCCCTTCTTCCCGCCTGACCCGGTGGCTAATGTTGGGTAATCCTACCGTTAAAGTCTGTTTTGTTCGCAAACAGGACCTTAGGGGAGAGCACGTGACGACAGGTACCCGGCTATGGGCGGTGGCCGCCGCGGCGACGCTGGCACTCGCGGGATGCGGAGGGAACACCCCCTCCCCCGGTTCCGGCGCGCCGGCGGCGGCGGGTTCGCCGGGCGCCGCGAACGGCGGCCCGGCCGTCGACGCGGCCGATATCAACCCCCAGCCCCTGGACCGGCTCAAGGACGGCGGCACGCTGCGGATGAGCATCCAGCAGTGGATCACGCAGTACAACAGCCAGCAGGTGGACGGCACGCAGGGCGACGGCTCCGCGATCGTGGCCCTCGTCGAGCCCGACCTGTTCTCCTACGACGCCAAGGGCGTCCCCCACCCGGTGCCGGACTACCTGGAGTCGGCCGAGGTGACCTCCACCTCGCCCCAGGTGGTCACCTACAAGCTCAACCCCAAGGCCAGGTGGTCGGACGGCGCCCCGCTGAGCTACAAGGACTTCCAGGCGCAGTGGAAGGCCCTGAACGGCAGGGACAAGTCCTACCTGTCCGCCGGGTGGCCCGGGTACGACCTGATCGGCAAGGTCGAGCAGGGCGCCGGCCCGCAGGAGGTCAAGGTGACCTACGACAAGCCGTTCGCCGACTGGCAGCAGACGTTCGACCCGTTGTTCCCCGCCGCCGCCTACGACACCCCGGAGAAGTTCAACAAGGGCTGGCTGGAGAAGGTGCCGATCACCGCCTCGGCGTGGAAGATCGGCTCCTACGACAAGACGGCGCAGACCATCACCGCCGTCCGCGACCCGAACTGGTGGGGCGCCAAGCCCAAGCTCGACTCCGTCGTCTTCCGCGCGCTGGACCCGGCCGCGGCCCTCGACGCCTACCTGAACAAGGAGATCGACTACGTCGCGGCCATCCGCCCGGAGGCCTACGGCCGCGTCAAGGACGACCCGGACACCGCCATCCGCGTCGGCGCGCGCTGGGACGAGGTGCACATCACCCTCAACGGCGGACGGGGCCCGCTGCAGGACCTCAAGGTGCGCAACGCCGTGGAGAAGGCGGTCGACCGCGGCGCCCTCACCGAGGTGGCCTTCAAGGACCTGCCGTTCAAGGGACGGCCGCTCGGCAACCACTTCTTCATGCCGAACCAGGAGGGCTACCAGGACAACTCCGGCGAGTACGGCAAGTACGACCTGGAGGGCGCGAAGAGGCTGCTGGACGAGGCGGGCTGGGAGGACAACGGCGCCGGGCAGCCCCGCACCAAGGACGGCGCGCCGCTGAAGCTGTCGTTCGTGATCAGCGCCGACTCCACCTCCCAGCAGGCCGACCAGGCCACGCTGCTGCAGAACATGCTCGCCCAGGCGGGCATCCAGATCACGATCGACAAGGTCCCCGGCAACGACTACTTCGAGAAGTACGTCTACCGCGGCGACTTCGACCTGGTCTCCTTCCGCAACGTCGACCAGCTCTTCCTGTCGCAGGCGTTCCCCCAGTACCAGAAGCCCGAAGGCGAGAACGTCTACCAGAACTACGGCCGGATCAGCTCGCCGGAACTGGTCGACCTGCTGACCAAGGCGCAGACCACCACCGACCGGACCGAGGCCGTCAAGCTGTACAACCAGGCGGACGCGCTGGTCTGGCAGCTCGGCCACACCATCGAGCTCTACCAGCGGCCCCAGGTGCTGGCCGTGCGCAAGGGGCTGGCCAACTTCGGCGCGGGCGGCCTGTCCTCCGACGACTTCACCAAGGCGGGGTGGGAGAAGTGAGCCTCTGAGGTACTCCCGCGCCACGGATGACACGATCGGACCGCCTGGGCCCTAATATCCGTCTTTGGGCTGTATGTCCGCGCATACAAGGCGGTAAGGAACGAGTATGACCCGCTTGAACGGCACGCCGTTGACCGACGACTTCGCCAACGGCGGGGTCTCGTTCTGGTACCGGCAGATCGGCGTCCCGCAACGCCGGCCCGCGCTGCCGGGGCCGCGCGACTACGACGTCGCGATCGTCGGCGGCGGCTACACCGGCATGTGGACGGCCTACTACCTGAAGAAGGCGCAGCCGGACCTGCGCGTGGCGATCCTGGAGCGGGAGTTCGCCGGGTTCGGTGCCTCCGGCCGCAACGGCGGCTGGCTGTCGGCGGAGTTCGCCGGCTCCCGCGAACGGCACGCCGCCGCCCGCGGCAGGCAGGCGATGATCGACCTGCAGCACGCGATGTTCGCCGCCGTGGAGGAGGTCATCGAGGTCACCCGCGCCGAGGGCATCGACGCCGACGTCCACAAGGGCGGCCTGGTCCACGTGGCCACCAACCCGGCCCAGGACCGCCGCCTGCGCGCCGAGGTCGCCGACCTGCGCCGGTGGGGGTTCGACGAGCAGGACATGCGGCCGCTCACCGCCCAGGAGCGCGAGGAGCGCATCCACGTGGCGGGGGCGCTGTCGGCCGCCTACAGCCCGCACTGCGCCCGCATCCAGCCCGCCAAGCTCGCCGTGGGGCTGGCCCGCACGGTGGCCGCCCTCGGCGTCGACGTCTTCGAGGGCACCACGGTCACCGAGATCCGGCCGCGGAGCGGGGACGGCCCGGGCAAGGCGGGCAGGGCGGCCGCGGTGACCGACCGCGGCACGGTCACCGCCGAGTACGTCATCCGCGCCACCGAGGGCTTCACCGCGACCATTCGCGGGCAGCGCCGCCAGTGGCTGCCGATGAACAGCTCGATGATCGTCACCGAGCCGCTCGGCGAGCGGGTGTGGGAGCGCATCGGCTGGCAGGGCCGGGAACTGCTCGGCGACCAGGCGCACGCCTACATCTACGCCCAGCGGACCGCCGACGGCCGCATCGCCATCGGCGGGCGGGGCGTGCCCTACCGCTTCGGCTCGCGCACCGACGTGCGCGGCGCCACCCAGCCGCAGACGGTGGCGGCGCTGTACCGGATCCTCACCACGCTGTTCCCGGCGACCGCCGGCGCGCGGATCCAGCACTCCTGGTGCGGGGTGCTGGGCGTGCCCCGCGACTGGTGCTCGACCGTCCACCTCGACCACGCCACCGGCCTCGGCTGGGCGGGCGGCTACGTCGGCAGCGGGGTCACCACGACCAACCTGGCCGGGCGCACCCTGCGCGACCTGGTGCTGCGCCGGCGGACCGAGCTCACCGGGCTTCCGTGGGTGGGCCGTCAGGTGCGCCAGTGGGAGCCCGAGCCGCTGCGCTGGCTCGGCGTACAGGCCATCTACGCGCTCTTCCGCACCGCCGACCGCCACGAGAACGCCCAGATGTCGCGTACATCCGCCTATGCCCGCCTGGCGGGCCTGATCTCCGGCCGCTGAGGTCCGCTGAGGGTCGCTGACGACCGCTGACGACCGAGGGCGGCCGCGCTTGGCGCGCGGCCGCCGTGGCGGCGCTCAGCCGCAGTTACCCCAGGAGTTGCGTCCGCCGGTGGCGATCGCCGCGTCCCGCCGGGTGTCCCAGATCGTGCCGGAGTACTTGACGCAGAAGCCCTTTGCGTACAGCTTCACCGGGCCCGCGTAGTACTTGTACTTGCGCCCGTCGGTCTTGCTGTTGGTCCTGACGGGCTCGTCCTTGATGCGCTTGGTCTGCGTGGTCAGCGTCGCCGAGGTGTAGGTCGGCGTGCCGACGTACACCGTCTTGATGGTGGTGACGCAGTTGTAGCCGGTCTTGCCGTTGTAGAGCAGGTAGACGTAGCCGAACACGTCCCCCTCGCGGGTCTTCACCACCCGCTTGCTGTCGGCGACGCGGTGGAACCCCGCGCCGCAGACCCCCTCGGGGGTTCGGGCCGAGGCCACCGCGTACGCGGGGTTGGCGACGACGCCTCCGATCGACAGAGCCGCGGCCAGGAGAACCGTCTTGGTGGTCCTTCGCATCCAATGATCCCTTCCGGGCCCCCACCCGCCTGCCGGGCGGCGGCCGGCAGATCATTCTGCCGGACGATCACACATCGGATGACCGTAATAGTCAGATTCGGAAGGTACGACAGACGGGGAACGGCAGCTCGGCGGCCACAGAAGACCGCCAAAGAGGACCGCCTCGGAGAGGAAGCCGCCTCAGAGGAGGGAGTCGACGGCCACGGCGAGGAACAGCAGGGCCAGGTAGGCGTTGGACCAGTGGAAGAAGCGCATCGGGCGCAGCGCCACGCCGGTCTTGCCGGCGTTCAGGCGGCCCAGCAGGCGGTAGACCTCCCACAGGCACACCGCGCCGAGGACGGCGGCCGCCACCGCGTAGAACGGCGTGGTGTGGGCGACCGGCCACAGCAGCAGGGAGCACAGCACGGTGGCCCAGGTGTAGGCCACGCTCTCGAGCACGACCCGGCGCTCGCCGGCGACCACCGGCAGCATGGGCACCTTGGCGGCGGCGTAGTCCTCGCGGTAGCGCATGGCCAGAGTCCAGGTGTGCGGCGGCGTCCAGAAGAACACCACGCCGAACAGCACCACCGGCGCCCAGTCGACGCGGCCGGTGATGCCGGCCCAGCCGATGAGCACGGGCATGCACCCGGCGATGCCGCCCCACACGACGTTCTGCGAGGTGCGCCGCTTGAGCAGCATCGAGTAGACGAAGACGTAGAACAGGATCGCCCCGAGCGACCCGCCGGCCGCCACCCAGTTGACGCTCAGGCCGAGCCCGAGGGTGGACAGGACACCGAGCACGACGCCGAAGATCAGCGCGTTGCGGGGCGTGACCTCCGCCATCGCCAGCGGGCGGCGGCGGGTGCGGCGCATGGTGGCGTCGATGTCGCGGTCGATGTAGCAGTTCAGCACGTTGGCGCTGCCCGCCGACAGGGTGCCGAAGACCAGGACGGCCACGGCGGTCCACAGCGGCGGGAAGCCGCGCGCCGCCAGGAACATCACCGGAAGCGTCGTGATCAGCAGCAGCTCGATGATCCGCGGCTTGGTCAGCGCCACGTAGGCCCGCACGGTGGCGAGCGTCGATCGGCGCGCGGCCGAGAGCGCGGCCGTGGGCGGCTTTGTGGTCAGCACCGTCATGGCGCTTCCAGCGGGTGCGGGGTCAACGCGTAACCTCTGATTAGAGCGGATCCGTGATTGCGGGCATGAGCCAGCGCTGTGAGGACTCACTGTAGTGCGGGGTGGCGTCGGTCCCGGCATCGGGGGCGAATGCCCCTCGCGGGGGCACCCTGGGGAGGGGGTCGTCCGCGCTGGTGAACGCCCCGCCTTCCCGGCGCCGTCGCGGTTCCCGGCCGGTGGGGCCTTTCGCGTTCCAGACCGAGTCTCAGGGGCAAGGTTGTAAGGACGCGAGCACCATGTTCCCCGGCCGCATGTCACAAGAACAATGCATCTACGGTGGGGGAATCGACCCATTAAGGTCCGGTGTTGGGAGCGAAGGTGCCCAAAGACCGGACGGGCGCGCGAGCCGAACCGGCGCCATTGACCTATAGGAGATCGAGCAGTTGAGCAGCGAACTCGTGCCAAACCTTGAGTGGAGCGACCTCGATCGGCGCGCGGTCGACGTCGTACGCGCGCTCGCCATGGACGCGGTGGAGAAGGCCGGGTCCGGACACCCGGGCACCGCGATGAGCCTGGCCCCCGCCGCCTATCTGTTGTTCCAGCGCGTTCTGCGCCATGACCCCACCGACCCGGCGTGGACCGGCCGCGACCGTTTCGTCCTGTCGGCCGGCCACTCCAGCCTGACCCTCTACATCCAGTTGTACCTGTCGGGCTACGGGCTGACCCTGGACGACCTGAAGGGTCTTCGCCAGTGGGGCAGCCTGACCCCGGGGCACCCGGAGCACGGCCACACGATCGGGGTGGAGACCACCACCGGCCCGCTCGGCCAGGGCCTCGGCAACGCGGTCGGCATGGCCATGGCCGCCCGCCGCGAGCGGGGCCTGTTCGACCCCGACACCGCGGCCGGCGACAGCCCCTTCGACCACCGCATCTGGGCCATCGCCTCCGACGGCGACATCGAGGAGGGCATCAGCCACGAGGTGAGCTCCATCGCGGGCCACCAGAAGCTGGGCAACCTCAACGTCATCTACGACGCCAACCACATCTCCATCGAGGACGACACCAACATCGCCCTGTCGGAGGACGTCGCCGCCCGCTACGAGGCGTACGGCTGGCACGTGATCAAGGTCGACTGGACCGCCACGGGCGAGTACGTCGAGAACGTCGAGGAGCTGTACGCGGCCTACCGGGCGGCCATCGAGGAGACCGAGCGTCCGACGCTGATCCGGCTGCGCACGATCATCGGCTGGCCCGCGCCGAACAAGCAGAACACCGGCAAGATCCACGGCTCGGCGCTGGGCGCCGACGAGGTCGCCGCCACCAAGGAGGTCCTCGGCCTGGACCCGTCCAAGGACTTCGACGTGCCCGAGGAGGTCCTGGCGCACACCCGCCAGGTGGTGGAGCGCGGCCGGGCCCTGCACGCCGAGTGGAGCAAGGGGTTCGAGAGCTGGCAGGCCGCCAACGCCGAGCGCGTCGCCCTGTTCGAGCGCATGAGCGCCCGCAAGCTCCCGGCCGGCTGGGACGAGGCCCTGCCGACCTTCGAGGCCGGCAAGTCGGTCGCCACCCGCAAGGCCTCCGGCCAGGTGCTGAACGCGCTGGCGCCGGTGCTGCCGGAGCTGTGGGGCGGCTCGGCCGACCTGGCCGAGTCCAACAACACCACGATGGAGGGCGAGCCGTCCTTCATCCCCGAGGAGCACCAGACCAAGGCGTTCCCCGGCAACCGCTACGGCCGCACGCTGCACTTCGGCATCCGCGAGCACGGCATGGGCTCGATCCTCAACGGCATCGCCCTGCACGACGGCACCCGCCCCTACGGCGGCACCTTCCTGGTCTTCAGCGACTACATGCGCCCGGCGGTGCGCCTGGCCGCCCTCATGGGCCTGCCGGTCACCTATGTGTGGACGCACGACTCCATCGGCCTGGGCGAGGACGGCCCGACCCACCAGCCCGTCGAGCACCTGTGGGCGCTGCGGGCCATCCCGGGCCTGGACGTGGTCCGCCCGGCCGACGCCAACGAGACCTCGGCCGCGTGGAGGACCGTCCTCGAGCACACCGACCGTCCGGCGGCGCTGGCGCTGACCCGGCAGAACCTGCCGGTGTACGAGGGCACGGCCGACTTCGACAAGGTCGCCAAGGGCGGCTACGTCCTGCAGGACGCCTCCAACGGACAGCCCGAGGTGATCCTCATCGGCACCGGCAGCGAGGTCGAGCTGGCCGTCGGCGCGCGCAAGCTGCTGGAGGAGGAGGGCATCCCGGCCCGCGTGGTCTCCATGCCGTGCGTCGAGTGGTTCCAGGCCCAGGACGACGCCTACAAGCAGTCGGTCCTGCCTCCCGCGGTCCGCGCGCGCGTCGCCGTCGAGGCGGGAATCGCCCTGGGCTGGCGGCAGTTCGTAGGTGAGGAGGGCGAGGTCGTGAGCCTTGAACACTTCGGCGCCTCCGCGCCGTACAAGACGCTGTACGAGCAGTTCGGCCTGACCGCCGAACGTGTGGCCGCCGCGGCGAAGGGCAGCCTCGCCAAGACCGGGGCCGACAAGGGCCAGACGACCGGAAACTGAGGAACGAGCCATGAGTGAGAACCTGAAGCGCCTGACCGGCCAGGGCGTGTCGATCTGGCTGGACGACATCAGCCGCGAGCGGCTGCGCAGCGGCAACCTCGCGGCGCTGGTGCGTGACAAGCAGGTCACCGGCGTCACGTCCAATCCCACCATCTTCGCCTCTGCGCTCAGCAAGGGCGACGCCTACGACGACCAGTTGCGCGACCTTACCGTGCGCGGCGTGGACGTGGGCGAGGCGGTCAGGGCCATCACGACCTATGACATCCGCTGGGCCGCCGACGTGCTGCGGCCGGTGTTCGACGCCACCGACGGCGTGGACGGCCGGGTGTCCATCGAGGTCGACCCGCGTCTGGCGACCGACACCGCCGAGAAGACCGTCGCCGAGGCGCGCGCGCTGTGGTGGCTGGTGGACCGGCCGAACGTCCACATCAAGATCCCGGCGACCGTCGAGGGACTGCCGGCGATCACCCAGGCGCTCGCCGAGGGCATCAGCGTCAACGTCACGCTGATCTTCTCCCTCGAGCGCTACCGCGCGGTGATGGACGCCTGGCTTTCGGGCCTTGAGAAGGCCAAGGCCGCCGGCCTGGACCTGTCGAAGATCGAGTCGGTGGCGTCCTTCTTCGTCAGCCGCTTCGACACCGAGATCGACAAGCGCCTGGAGAAGATCGGCACCCCCGAGGCGCTCGCGCTGCGCGGCAAGGCCGCCATCGCCAACGCCCGCCTGGCCTTCGCCGCCTACGAGGAGGTCATGGCGAGCGATCGCTGGCAGGCGCTGAAGGCCGCCGGGGCGCACACCCAGCGTCCGCTGTGGGCCTCCACCGGGGTGAAGAACCCCGACTACCCGGTCGCCATGTACGTCGACCAGCTCGTGACCTCCGGCACGGTGAACACCATGCCGGAGAAGACGCTGGACGCCACGGCCGAGCACGGCTCCATCGACGGCGACACCGTGCGGTCGGGCTACACCGAGGCGTGGGACACCATGGCGGCGCTCAAGCAGGTCGGCATCGACTACGACGACGTGGTGCGGGCGCTGGAGGACGAGGGCGTCGAGAAGTTCGTCGCCTCGTGGACCGAGTTGCTCGGCACGCTCGAGTCGGAGCTGGAAAAGGCCCGCTAGGGCCCGCCCCCTGCAGCCTGGGCGGGCCGGCGGCGCGACCGCGCCGGCCCGGCCCGTCCCACGGCCGGCACCGGCTCCGGGCGCACGCCCGCAGCCGCGGCCACCGGCCCCGGCCGGCCACGCGAGGAGAAGACTTCAGAATGGATATTTCCGTAACATTCGGTGACGAGGAGGTCGCCGCGCAGGCCGAGGAGGCCGTGCGGAAGCTCGTCGAAGACGGGGTGCCGCGGGCGCTGACCGCGGGCGACCCCGCCTTGTGGGGGCCGGAGGCCGAGGAGGAGGCGAAGATCCGCCTCGGCTGGCTGAACCTGCCCGCGTCCTCCCGCGAGCTGCTCCCCCAGATCACCGCGCTGGCCGAGCGCGTCCGGGGCGACGGCCTGGAGCACGTCGTGCTCGCCGGCATGGGCGGCTCCTCGCTGGCTCCCGAGGTCATCTGCGCCACCTTCGACGTGCCGCTGACCGTCCTTGACACCACCGACCCCGGCCAGGTGCGCCGGGCGCTCGCCGACCGGCTGGACCGCACGGTCCTGGTGGTGGCCAGCAAGAGCGGCGCCACGATCGAGACCGACGCCCACCTGCGCGTCTACGAACGGGCCTTCCGCGAGGCCGGCATCGACCCGGCCGGCCGCGTCGTGGTCGTCACCGACCCCGGCTCGCCGCTGGAGCGCACCGCGGCCGAGGCCGGGTACACCGTCGTCCTGGCCGACCCCGCGGTCGGCGGCCGCTACAGCGCCCTGTCGGCGTTCGGCCTGGTGCCGAGCGCGCTGGCCGGAGCCGAGGTGTCGCGGCTGCTCGACGAGGCCGAGCAGGCCCGCGCCACCCTGTCCGCCGATGACGGCCCGGGCCTCGCGCTCGGCGCGGCCATCGGCGCCGCGGCCCTGTCCGGCCGCGACAAGCTGCTGCTGGACGACAGCCTCTCGCCGATCAACGGCCTGCCCGACTGGGCCGAGCAGCTCGTCGCCGAGTCGACGGGCAAGCACGGCAAGGGCATCCTGCCGGTCGTCGGCATCGACCCGACCGGCGCCGCCGACGAGTTCGTCGCCGGCATCGACACCGACGGCGACGTCGAGGTGCGCGGGCCGCTGGGCGCCCAGTTCCTGATCTGGGAGTACGCCACCGCGGTCGCCGGGCGGCTGCTCGGGATCAACCCCTTCGACCAGCCGAACGTGGCCGAGTCCAAGGAGAACACCGCGCGCATCCTCGCCGGGGCGGGCCAGGGCCCGCTGCCGACCGGCGTGCCCGCGCTGGTCGACGGCCCGGTCGAGGTGTACGGCGAGATCCCCGAGCACGTCAAGGACCTTCCAGGAGTGCTGACCGCGCTGCTGGAGGGCATTCCGGCCCACGGTTACCTCTCCATCGGCGCCTTCCTGGACCGCGAGGCCGCCTTCGACGTCCCGGTGCCGGAGGACGCCTCCTTCGAGGTGATCACCGACATCTGGGCGGCGCACGACCCGGCCAGCCTGCAAGGGCTGCTGTCGATCAGGACCGACCGGCCGGTGACCTTCGGCTGGGGCCCGCGCTACCTGCACTCCACCGGGCAGTACCACAAGGGAGGCCCGCGGAACGGCGTCTTCCTGCAGATCACCGGTGCCGTGGACGACGACCTCGAGGTGCCGGGCAGACCGTACACCCTGGGCAGGCTGGAGCTCGCCCAGGCTCTCGGCGACCTGGACGCGTTGCGCGAGCGCGGGCGTCCGGTCCTCCGCCTGCACCTGACCGACCGCGAGGCCGGCGTCAGGCACCTGCTCACCGCCGCACGGGAGGTTTGATGAACGACAGCGAGCAGCCGGGCTCGGCCAACGCCGATGACACGGGCCCGGCGAACGTGCCCGCGCCATCGATCCACGAGACCGAACTGGCCAACCATGCCGGAGAGGAACAGCCGAAGGTCACCCCCGACGAGTCGCTGAAGGCGGCCCAGGCCGTCGCCAGCACCGCGACGACGATCGACGTGATCGAGGCCAACCCGCTCCGCGACCCCCGCGACCGGCGTCTGCCCAAGGTGGCCGGTCCCTGTGTGCTGGTGCTGTTCGGCGTGACGGGCGACCTGGCCCGGCGCAAACTGCTGCCGGCGATCTACGACCTGGGCAACCGCGGGCTGCTGCCTCCGGGGTTCTCCCTGGTGGGCTTCGCCCGCCGCGACTGGGCGCACCAGGACTTCGCCCAGATCACCCACGACGCCGTCAAGGAGAACGCGCGCACTCCCTTCCGGGAGGAGGTCTGGAAGCAGATCTGCGAGGGCCTGCACTTCGTGCCGGGCTCCTTCGACGACGACGGCGCGTTCGACGCGCTGGCCATGGCGCTGAAGGAGATCGACGAGACCCGGGGCACCGGCGGCAACTACGCCTTCTACCTGTCGGTTCCGCCCAAGGCCTTCCCCGTGGTCGTCGAGCAGCTCAAGCGCACCGGCCTGGCCAAACCGCCCGAGGGCTCCTGGCGGCGCATCGTCATCGAGAAGCCGTTCGGTCACGACCTGCAGAGCGCCCGTGAGCTGAACGCCATCGTCGACTCGGCCTTCAAGCCCGACTCGGTGTTCCGCATCGACCACTACCTGGGCAAGGAGACCGTCCAGAACATCCTGGCGCTGCGCTTCGCCAACACGTTGTTCGAGCCGATCTGGAACCGCGGCTACGTCGACCACGTGCAGATCACGATGGCCGAGGACATCGGCGTCGGCGGCCGGGCCGGATACTACGACGGCATCGGCGCGGCCAGGGACGTCATCCAGAACCACCTGCTCCAGCTGCTGGCGCTGGTGTCCATGGAGGACCCGACGGCGTTCGGCGCCTCCTCGCTGCGCAGGGAGAAGGAGAAGGTCCTGGAGGCCGTCACCCTGCCCGAGGACCTCGGCCTGGCCACCGCGCGCGGCGCGTACACCTCGGGGTGGCAGGGCGGTGTGCCGGTCAAGGGCTTCCTGGAGGAGGACGGCATCCCGCAGGACTCCAAGACCGAGACCTACGCCGCGATCAAGGTGGAGATCGCCAACCGGCGCTGGGCGGGCGTGCCGTTCTACCTGCGCACCGGCAAGCGGCTCGGTCGGCGGATGACCGAGGTGGCCGTGGTGTTCCAGCGGGCGCCGCACCTGCCGTTCAGCAAGACCGACACCGAGATACTGGGGCACAATGCCCTGGTGATCCGCATCCAGCCGGACGAGGGCATCACCGTGCGGTTCGGCTCCAAGGTGCCGGGCACCGCGATGGAGGTCAGGGACGTCAACATGGACTTCGCCTACGGCGAGGCGTTCCTGGAGTCCTCGCCGGAGGCCTACGAGAGGCTGCTGCTGGACGTGCTCATCGGCGACCCGCCGCTGTTCCCGCACCAGCGGGAGGTCGAGCTGTCCTGGAAGATCATGGACCCGATCGAGCACTACTGGGCGTCGCTTCCGGACCAGCCGGAGGGCTACCCGGCCGGCACCGGCGGCCCGGCCTCGGCCGACGAGATGATGTCCAGAGACGGCCGGGCCTGGAGGCGGTTGTGATCGGCAACGGAACGCGGGAGTCGCTGTGACCACTTTCCTGATGGGGTCGACCACGGCCTCCGACATCTCCTCGCAGCTCACGCGCCTGCGCCACCAGGTCGGCGCGCCGGCCGTCGGCATGGTGCTGACGCTGGTGGTGGTGTGCGACGAGAGCCACCAGTACGACGCGGTGCGCGCGGCCTCCGAGGCCGCGCGCGAGCATCCCTCGCGCATCCTCGCGGTGATCCCGAGGGAGCGCGGCGAGGCCACCCGGCTGGACGCCGAGATCCGGGTGGGCGAGCTGACGACCGGCGAGGTGGTGCTGCTGCGCCTGTACGGGGAGCTCACCGAGCACGCCGACTCGGTGCTGTCGCCGCTGCTGCTGCCCGACATCCCCGTGGTGGTGTGGTGGCCCGGCGACGCCCCCGCCTCGCCGGCGAAGGACCCTGTGGGCTCGTTCGGGCAGCGCCGGGTGACCGACGCCCGCTCGGCGCCGGACCCGGTGGCGGCGATCCGGAGCCGGGCCGACGGCTACTCGCCGGGCGACACCGACCTGGCGTGGACGCGCATCACGCCCTGGCGCAGCTTGCTGGCGGCGGCGTTCGACCAGCCGGTGGACCGGGTCCTGTCCGGCTACGTCGAGGCCGAGCCCGGTCACCCGAGCGCCTCGCTGCTGGCGGTGTGGCTGTCGGAGAAGCTCGACGCGCCGATCAAGGTGACCGAGTCCCGGGGGCCCGGCCTGACCAGCGTGCACCTGCGGTTGCAGGGCGAGGGCGAGATCGTCGTCGAGCGGCACGACTCGCGCACCGCCACGCTGATCCGGCCGGGGCAGCCCGACCGGCACGTGGCCCTGGCCCGCAGGCCGACCTCCGACCTGCTCGCCGAGGAGCTGCGCCGGCTGGACCCCGACGAGCTGTACGCCTCGGCGATCAAGCGCGTCGCGGACTTCGACGGTTCCTGATCCGTCCGGCGGCGCCGGCCCCTGATTCCGGGCCGGCGCCCCCGGCTTTCCGACCTGGCGGCCCGGCATCGCCCCCTGCCCCGATCTTCGGTGCATAGGGTGGTGCCGGGCGCCGTCGTTTCATGTAGCTGGAGGGGTGTTGTCGTGAGTGTTCCCTCGGTCCTGATCCACCGGGACGCCGATGTGCTGGCCAAGGCCGTCGCCGCCCGCCTGATCACCGGGCTGGCCGACGCGCAGGCGGCCAAGGGGTCGGCCCACCTGGTGCTCACCGGCGGTGGCATGGGCGTCGCCACGCTGAGGGAGGTCGCCGCCACCCCGGCGCGCGACGCCGTCGAGTGGCGCCGCCTGGACGTCTGGTGGGGTGATGAGCGCTTCCTGCCCACCGGCGACGCCGAGCGCAACGAGACCGGCGCGCGGGAGGCGCTGCTGGACCGGGTGGAGGTCGACCCCGCGCGGGTGCACCCGATGCTCGGCCCGGACTCCGGGCTGAGCGCCGAGGAGTCCGCCGAGCGGTACGCCGACGAGCTGCGCAAGGCCGCGAGGCCCGAGGACCACGGGCCGGTGCCCTCGTTCGACATCCTCATGCTGGGCTTGGGCCCGGACGGCCACGTGGCCTCGCTGTTCCCCGAGATGCCGGCCGTCCACGACGAGCGTGCGGTGGTGGCGGTGCACGGCGCGCCCAAGCCGCCGCCGACGCGCATCTCGATGACCCATCCCACCATCAGGGCGGCCCGCGAGGTGTGGGTCATCGTGGCCGGTGAGGACAAGGCCGGGGCCGTCCGGCTGGCGCTGCAGGAGTCGGGCCCGTACCAGGTGCCGGGGGCGGGGGCCAGGGGGCGGCTGCGCACCCTGTTCCTGCTGGACCGGGCCGCCGCCTCCAAGATCCCGCCGGGGCTCACCCGGCGCGCGTCTCCCTGACAGGGCGCGCGGCGGGCCGTCCCGCCGCGCGACTCCGGCACCGTCCGCCGAGGCCCGCCGCCGGGTCATCGGAGCCGGCCGGCCGACGGCGGGTCAGGCGCCGGCGGGCCGGCAGCAGCGGGCCCGCGGCGGCGGGTCAGGCGCTCGCCGGCCCGGCCGCGCACACCTGGTCGATCTCGTCGATGATCTCGCGCTTGGCCCCCTCGCCGAGGAAGGACGCCCGCACGGCGTTGCGGGCCAGCGCGGCCAGCTCTGCCTCCCCCAGGCCGAAGACGCGGGCGGCGACGCCGTACTCGCCGTTCAGGGTGGTGGCGAACATGGGCGGGTCGTCACTGTTGAGCGTGACGAACAGGCCCTCCTCCAGCAGCCGGGGCAGCGGGTGGGAGGCCAGGTCGCGCACCTGGCCGGTGCACACGTTGGAGGTCGGGCACACCTCCAGCGGGATCTGGGTCTCCTTGAGGTGGGCGATGAGGCGGGGGTCGCGCACGCAGCTGATGCCGTGGCCGATGCGCTCGGCGCCGAGCCCCTCGATGACCTCCCAGATCGTCTCGGGCCCGGTCATCTCGCCCGCGTGCGGCACGCTGTGCAGACCGGCGGCGGTGGCCGCGCGGAAGGCGTCCCGGAAGGCGTCGCGGTACTTGGGCCGCTCCTGCTCGATGCCGGCCAGGCCGAGCCCGACCAGCGCCTCCGGCGGCGCGGACAGCGCGTGGTCGAGCGTCGCCCGCGCGGCCTCGGGCCCGGCCTCTCCGGGGATGTCGAACACGTAGCCGACGCGCACGCCGTGGTCGGCCATCGCGGCCCGGGCGGCCAGGTCCAGCGCCTCGGTGATCGCGGCGTTGGACATGCCCATCCGCTGGTGGGAGTAGACCGTGACCGTCAGCTCGGCGTAGCGGACGTTCTGCGCGGCCAGGTCGCGTGCGGCTCCGGTGACCAGCGTGGCGACGTCCTCGGGCTCGCGCACCAGGCGGTTGACGTCGGCGTAGATCTCCGCGAAGTGGGGGAAGTCCCGGAAGACGTAGAAGGCGCGCAACTCCTCCTCGCTGGAGGGCACCGGGCCGCCGGGGTGCCGCCGGCTGAGCTCCAGGACCGTGGGCACCGAGGCGGCTCCCACCAGGTGCAGGTGCAGTTCGACCTTGGGCAGGGCGGCGATGAAGGCGTGTGTCGAGGCGGTGCTCTGCGTCATAGCGCCCGACCCTAAGCAGCCCGCCGGGACCGGTGGTAGTGTCCCGGCGAAAATCTCACACGAAGATGTCAGTTTCCGGCCCTCAGCTGCGGATGGCGCACAGCAAGCGGTCGTTCCCGTTCTGCCACAGGGTGCCCACCTCGGCGAAGCCGGCGTCGCGCAGGGCGGTGACGTGCGCGGACAGCTCCAGCGACTCCGATCCACGGTGGGCCGCGCCGGCGACCTTGCGGGCGCGCTCGTCCGCCAGTGCCGCCAGGGCGGGGTCGGCGGCCACGGCGTCCCACCACTGGCGCCAGTCCTCGGGCCGTCCGGCGCCGAACCTGCGGCGCATGGCGCGCTCGTGCACCGCCCGCTCCAGCTTGGCCAGGGCCGGCGCGATGTCGATCACTTCCATGTGGTCGCCGTTGAGGAACACGCCGCCGGGCTTCATCACGCTCGCCAACTCGGGGTACATCACGCGCAGTTCCGGCTCGGCCAGCCAGTGCAGCGCGGTGGTGCTCACCGCCGCGTCCACCGGGCGGTCCAGGCCGAGGGACGAGGCCCACCCGGGGGTCCGCAGGTCCACGTCGGCGAAGCGCAGCCCCGGCCTGCCCTCGTGCGCGGCACGGGCGAGCGCGAGCAGCAGCGGGTCGGCGTCCAGGGCCACGACGGTGGCCTCGGGCAGGCGGTCGAGCAAGCGGGCGGCGAGCGAGCCCGGCCCGCAGCCGAGGTCGAGCACCAGCGGGTCGGGCCGCCCGGCCCCGGCCTCCACGGCGTCGATGAGGGCGGCGAAACGGGCCTCGCGGTCGGGCATGTAGCCCTCCTGCTGGCGATCCCACCGGAGGATCCAGTCGCGGGCCCGCTCGCGGGGAACAATGGACATGAGGACTCCCTGTAACTGCCGTAAACTATTTGGACAGTCACACGGTAAGACGCGAGGATGTAACCGGTCAAGTGAATTTCAACAGTCACGCCGATGCCGTGGTGGCCGTCGCCGCCGCCCTGGTCAACCGGCTCACGCCCGGCGCGGCGCACGGGCGGCCGTACACGCCTCCGCCGCCCGGCCCCGACCGGCGCGCCACCGTCACCGAGGCCCTGCGCGCCGGCCACCGGGGCTCGCGGGAGGTCACCGACGCCGAGGCGGCCGAGCTGTCCCGGGTGGCCGCCGAGCTGCGGGTGGTCTTCGACGCGGTCGAGACCGGCGACCTGGACACCGCCGCCCGGCAGGTCAACCGCGTCCTTGACCGCACCCAGGCCCGGCCGCACCTGGAGCGGCACGACGGCGAGCCCTGGCACCTGCACTTCCACGGCGGCGGGGGCACCCTGGGCGACGACTGGGCGGCGGGCTGCGCCAGCGGCCTGGCCATCGTCCTGGGCGGTGACCTGTACGACCGGCTCGGGGTGTGCACGGCGTCCCACTGCGACCGCGTCTACGTCGACGTCTCGCGCAACGGCACCCGCCGCTTCTGCTCGACCACCTGCCAGAACCGGGTCAAGACCGCCGCCTTCCGGGCGCGCGCGAGCCGTCCGTAGCTCCCGCGGGCGGCCTCGACGCCGGCGAGCCGCCTCAGCCTCACTGGAGGCCTGAGCACCCGCTGGAGGCCTGAGCACTCCCGGGAGGCCTGAGCGCCCGCGGGAGGCCTGAGCACCCGCTGGAAGCCTCAGCGCCACACCATGCCGGTGAGCCCCCAGACCTCCGTGACGCGCCCGTCGGCGACGCGGATCATCTCCATGAGCGCCGGATCCGGCCGCCCGTCCGCCCCCACGGCGCCGTGCACGGTGGAGCGCAGGGCGATCTTGTCCCCGTCGATGAGCATGTCCTCGATGGTGACCCGCAGGTCCGGGTAGCGCTCGCGGATGTCCCGCCAGGCGTTCTTGACGGCCTCGGTGCCCGTCGTCCCCATCGGGTGGCTGTAGAAGCCCGGGGCGAAGATCTCCTCCACGGCGTCGAGGTCTCCCGCGTTGGCGGCCGCGTACATGCGTTCCACGATCGCCTTCATGTCATCCCTGGTCATTTCGCTGCTCCGTTCACTTGACGATCGTTCGGTAAGCAAGCGTGCAGCACTTACCGAACGGTCGTCAAGTACACTGCTCCGTGGAGGCGCGGACAGCGGGTCCGTCCTCCGCGGCCGGAGGGCGGGCGATGTCGGGCACCAGGGAACGTCAGGGCGGCCGGGCCGGGCAGAACGCCCAGGAGACCCGGCGGCGCATCCTGTCCATCGCCCAGGAACTGTTCGCCGAGCAGGGGTACGCCGGGACGTCCATCGCCGACATCGCCGGCCGGCTGGGCACGAGCAAGGCGGCACTGTACTACCACTTCGCCTCCAAGGCCGAGATCATCGAGGCGCTGATGGCCGAGCCGCTGCTGGCCTACCAGCGACTGGCCGACGCCGCCGCCTCCGGCCGCGCGGACGCCGGAGAACTGCTGGGCGCCGTCATCGACACCACGGCGGAACTGCACACGCTGATCGACCTCATCGGCGGCGACCCCTCCGCGCGCGCCGCGCTCCAGCGCGTGGTCCCGAGGTCCCAGGAGATCAACGCCGCCCTCACCACCGCGCTCACCCCGCCCGGGCCTGACACGGCCGGCGTCGTGCGGGCGCACGCCGCGTACGCGGTGGCGAAGAACGGCACGCTGGCGCTGCTGTCGGCCGGCGACGGCGCCCTCACCCCCGCCGAGCGGTCCGGCCTGCTCGCCGCCGCCCTCCGCGCCTTGCACGGCTGACACCTTCAGCCCGCTGACCTGCTCTTTTCCGCGACGAGCCGGTCGCGTATCCTGTGAGCGCGGAGGGGAGTACCCCTAGACGCCAGGGTCGTCAGTACGGCGGGCCCGATGCCCGCCCGGTCCTGGCGCCGTCCTCGGAACACCATGTGGCCTGGGCGGCGGAGAGACCTCCGGTCGTCTCGACCGGAAAGGTGTCCCCTTGTGAACGTCGCCCTGTGGGCCTGGCCGGCGGTGCTCGGTGTCATCGCCGCGATGCTCGCCATCGACCTGTTCACCCATCGCCATGCCCATGTGATCGGCATGCGCGAGGCGGCCCTGTGGTCGGCGATCTGGGTGTGCCTCGGACTGGCCTTCGGCGCCGCCGTCTGGTGGTGGTGGGGCGCGGAGTACGCCGGCCAGTACTACGCCGGTTATGTGATCGAGAAGTCGCTGGCCGTCGACAACATCTTCGTGTTCGCGATCATCTTCGGCCACTTCGCCGTGCCGGCGCGCTACCAGCACCACGTGCTGTTCTACGGCGTGCTGGGCGCGCTGCTCTTCCGCGGCGTCTTCATCGCCGCGGGCTCGGCGCTGATCGCGAGCTTCGCCTGGGTCCTGTACGTGTTCGGCGCCTTCCTTGTGCTCACCGGCGTCCGCCTGGCCCTGCACCGCGGCCAGACCGTCGACCCGGCGCGCAGCAGGACGCTGCGGCTGCTCCGCCGCCTGGTGCCGGTCACCGACGACTACCACGGGCAGCGGTTCTGGGTCCGGCAGGCGGGCAGGCGGGCCGCCACCCCGCTGCTGTCGGTACTGGTGCTGGTCGAGGTGACCGACATCGTCTTCGCGGTGGACTCCATTCCCGCGATCTTCGCCGTCACCACCGAGCCGTTCCTGGTCTTCACCTCCAACGCCTTCGCCATCCTCGGCCTGCGCGCGATGTACTTCCTGCTGGCCGGGCTGATGCACCGGTTCGTCCACCTGAAGCTCGGCCTGGCGCTGGTGCTGGTGTGGGTCGGGGTGAAGATGCTGCTGCTGGACGTCTACAAGATCTCGACCTGGGTCTCGCTGGCGGTGGTCGCCGCGATCCTCACGACCGCCGTCATCGCGAGCTGGCTCACCACCCGCCAGGGCGCCGGCCCGGCGCCGACGAGCCGGCCCGCCGTGCCGGCGACCGGCGACCGGCCGGCATCGGAAGGCGATGGGGAGAGCCCGTCGACCAGGGCCCAAGCCGTTCACAAGAGGCGCTCCCGATCCTGAGCCGTATGAGCACCCCATCACGGCCAGGTGCCGGGGACGGCGTACGGCAGGTCGGGCAGGCCGGCCTGGAACAGCGCGTCGACCTGCGGTGATACCGTCCCGGGACGCGCGAGGGGGATGTCACTCGATCGAGTGGCAGGAAGTGGTCAGCGGCGTGCAGTTTGCTGCCGCCGCATTGTCTGTTCCGAGGGCCCGCAATGGCGGAGAGTTGTTCTCACAAGGACGAACGACAAGCCCTCCAGAAAAGAGACGCAAAATGACCGCCAGCGCCTTCTCCGCCGCCACCGCCACTCGTTCCGCCGGCACCACCTGGGACTCCTTCTCGCGCACCGCGGGCACCACGTGGGACGGTTACTCCCGCGCCGCCGGCACCACCTGGGACTGATATAAAACCTCAATCGAGAACCGGATCCCAGCACCACCGTCCCGATAACGAACCTCAAGCGAAAACGCCGGACGCACGATTCTCCGGCGAGGACGACTCAACGCACCAGCCCGCCCGGGTGAACCGCATACGGTTCGCGAAGACGGCGGAAGACAATGAACTCCTCGGCCCGGCGCCCGTATATTCGAAGAAATCGACGCCCGGCCGGCCGATCGCGACCGGCTCCCGGCCACGCGAGCGCACCACCGCTCCGGCCCCGCCCCCTCGGCCCCGCTCTGTCGGCCCGCTCTGTCGGCCCTGCCCCGTCGCCCCTGCTCCGTCGGCCCTGCCCTCTTGAGCCCCGCCGCGCACGGCACGTCGTTCCGGCAGGTCACCTCTCCGTGCTCAGGCCGCCCTTACACCATGTCGGGGCCATCGCACCAGACCGGCGACGCCGGTGGCCCGCGTGAACGCGACAACGCCGCCGAGACCGCCATCTCGCGCGCACCGGTCCCGCGTCCGGCGGAACGATCGCATCGCGGCGATCCTTCCCGGGCGGCCGATCAAGGCCGGGCAAGGAGGGAACCGGCATGCGACGCCCGCGGCAGCCGTGTCCGCATCGCGTCACAACCCCGTCCAGCCCATCCGCGGCGCGCCGGCGCGGCCCGGCGACAGCGCCTGTGACCTGCACCGATGCGGGCGGCGCTTCTCTCGGCGACATGGCCGCCTTCCTGGTGGCAGCAAGTGGTCAGGGGCGTGCAGCTTGCTGCCGCCGAATTGTCTGTTCCGAGGGCCCGGAATGCCGGAGAGTTGTTCTCACAAGGACGAACGACAAGCCCTCCAGAAAAGAGACGCAAAATGACCGCCAGCGCCTTCTCCGCCGCCACCGCCACTCGTTCCGCCGGCACCACCTGGGACTCCTTCTCGCGCACCGCCGGCACCACCTGGGACGGTTACTCTCGCGCCGCCGGCACCACCTGGGACTAAGGCGGTAACCGGCAGAACGATCCGGAAGACGAGAAACTCCAGAGAAAAGAGCAGACTTCCCCGAACGAATTCCCGGACCACCCGGCACCCCACTGGAACCCCCCAATCAATCACCGACAGCGGCACCTCGCCGAAAAGCCCACCGCCATCCGGAACGAAACAGCGATTCCGGCCGACGGCAGCGGCAGCGTCCAAGCCACGAACAACGGGAACGCCGTGATCTGAGACGGCGACCATCGTGAGCCCGATCGACGCACCCGACCACCCTCCCGGCCCGCCGCCCCGCTCCCCATCCGCGGCCCGGCCAGGACCCCTCCCCCGAACGCCCCCCGGCAGCGGTCTCCCATGCCCTGACGCCCTCTCAGAGGGCCGCGCCGACGCTCGGCTGAGCGTGGCGGGCGGGGCGTTAGGCCGGCAGGGCTTCGACGCGGGCGGGGACGTGTTTGTGCCAGGGCGTGCCGGCGTGGGGGTCGCGGTCTTCCGAGGCGGTCAGCTCGTTCGGCGGGGCCCCGATGGTGATCTCGCCCGTCTCGCCCGGGTAGGACAGGCCGAGGCCGTTGGGCAGGGATATGTGCCCCGCCTGGAGGGTGTCGGTGATCTCGACGATCGCCTCGACCGAGCCGCGTCTGGTCGTCACCCGAGCCCGGGATCCGTCGGACAGGCCGAGGCCGGCGGCGTCCTTGGGGCTGACCCGCAGCACGCCGTCGGTGTCGCGCCTGCGCCAGGAGGGGTCGCGGAAGATCGTGTTGGCCGTGAAGGCCCGCCGCTCCCCCGCCGACAGGATGAAGGGATACTCAGGGTGCGCGTCCGGACCCGGCCCGAGTCGAGCCAGTTCGTCCAGCAGGTCGGGCAGCGCCAGGTGGATCTTCTTGTCCGGCGTGCCGAGCCGGTCCCAGCCGTCCCAGGGCTCGTCGACGGTGAACACCAGACCGGAAGGGCTGTCCAGAATGGCGTCGAACAGCCGGTCGCCCAGCGCGAGGCCCTCGCCCTCGATGCCCGCCCGCCGCACCGCGTCCGGATGGGCCATGGCGACCCGCACGGCGTGCGCCCACAGGGACGCGGCCGCCGCCGCGCCGCCGGGCAGGGTCGGCCCGAGGGTGCGATAGAGCAAGGCGGGGGCCACCTTGGCCAGACCGGGGTCGGCCATGGCGGCCATGAATGCCTCGGCGAAGGCCGCGCGGCCCCGCTCGGCCGCCTCGCGCAGGGTCTGGACGCGGTCGGCCGGCAGCGCGCCCACGGCCTCGCACAGCCGGGCGTGGATCTCCGGCTCGGGCAGCAGGTCGGCGCCCGGCGGCGGGTCCAGCACCGGGCGGCGCAGGTGGAAGTAGTTGGCCGGCGCCTCCAGGTTGAAGAAGGTCGCCTCCCACTTCTCGAACTGCGAGGGCGCCGGCAGCACGTAGTCGGCCAGCCGGGCCGTCTCGGTCATCGCGACGTCGATCACCACGAGCAGGTCCAGCGCCTCCAGCGCCTCGCGCGTCCGCTTGGAGTCGGCGACCGAGTGCGCCGGGTTGGCCGTCTCGACGAGCATGGCGCGGTAGCGGCGCGGGTGGTCGGTGAGGATCTCCTCGGCGACCACGTTGGCCGGGACCAGGCCGGAGATGATGCGCGCCCCGGCCACCGGACTGACCCGGTCGCGCTTGGGCCCGTGGTGGCCGAAGGTGATGAACGGCGCGAACAGGATCGGCGGGTTGTTGGTCCCGGGCCGCCCGAAGTTGCCGGTCAGCAGCCACAGCAGGTTGTCCAGATAGCTGTTGAGCGTGGAGTGCAGCGTCATCTGCACGCCGAGGTCCTCGAACACCGCCACGCCGGAGGCGGCGGCGATGCGGCGCGCCGCCGTGCGCACCAGTTCCTCGGGCACGCCCGCGATCGCGCAGTGTCCGGCGACCGGTACCGCTCGAAGGACGGCGCGCACCTCTTCGAGGCCGACCGCGTGGGCGGCCAGCCACTCGTGGGCGATGAGGTCCTCCTGGACGAGCACCGCGGCCATCGCGGCGAGCAGCCAGGCGTCCGCGCCGGGGCGCACCTGCAGGTGGATGTCGGCCAGCTCCGCCGTCTCGGTGCGCCGGGGGTCGATGACGATCAGGCAGCGGGCCGGGTCGCGGGCGATCTCGCGCAGGGTGGGCCGGGCGCGCGGCAGCCCGTGGGACTGCCAGGGGTTCTTGCCGACGAACAACGCGACCTCGCAGTGGTCGAAGTCGCCGGTGGCGGTGTTGCCCAGCATGCGGTCCGACACCCAGAACAGGCCGGTCTTCTCCTGGGCGAGGGCGTTGGAGCGGTACTTGGCGCCGAGCGCGCGCATGAAGGCGCCCGAGTAGGAGCCGCCGAGGTGGTTGCCCTGTCCTCCGCCGCCGTAGTAGAAGATCGACTCCCCGCCATGGGCGTCGCGGACCGCGGAGAAGCGCGCGGCGATCTCGGTGATGGCGATGTCCCAGCCGACGCGCTCGAACGTGCCGTCGGGCCGCCGCCGCAGCGGGTGGGTGAGCCGGTCCCCGGCGTTCTGGTAGTGGTCCAGCCGCAGCGGCTTCTCACACGTGTAGCCCTGGGAGGAGGGGTGGGCCTTGTCGCCCCGGACCCGCGCGAACCGCCGACCGTCCAGCTGGATCTGGATGCCGCAGTTGCAGGCGCACAGCACGCACGCCGAAGGCCGCCACTCGGTCTCCACGTCGCCTCCCCCAGCACGGGTTGAGTTCGATATTAAGACCCAGCCTAGAGCAGAATGTCCTTCTTGTCGCTACCTGGCGAACCGCCGCAAGACCGGCGATCCGCTCCCCACCGAGGGGGTATTTGCCGCATAGTGGAAGAAGCCGCCCGGAGTCGGTTCCGCGTGTACGTGACGGCCGGCTTCACCGACACCCGCGGAGGGGTCCCGTGTTCGAGCGCTTCACCGATTCCGCCCGCCGCGCCGTGGTCTCCGCCCAGGAGGAGGCCAGGAGGCTCGACCACGGCCACATCGGCACCGAGCACCTCCTGCTCGGCCTGCTCGGCGAGGGCAAAGGGCTCGCGGGGACCATGCTCGCCGGGTCGGGTCTCACCCTGGAGGGCGTCAGGGCCGACATCGAGGAGATGGTCGGACGCGGCGAGAACTCCCCCGGCGCCCACATCCACATCCCCTTCACCGGCCGGGCCAAGAAGGTGCTCGAACTGTCCCTGCGTGAGGCGCTGCAGCTCCACCACAACTACATCAGCACCGAGCACATCCTGCTCGGCCTCATCCAGGAGGGCCACGGCGTCGGGGCGAAAGTGCTGGAACTGCACGAGATCGACCTGGAGCTGATGCGCGGCAGGCTCATCGAGGGCGCCGCGGCCCGCCGCGAGCGCCGGCCGGTCGGCCCGCCCACCGTGGATCCCATCCCGCTGCCGTCCCAGATGTCGTTCATGGGACGTCTGGAGCGGATACAGGAGAGCCTGAACCGCATCGAGCGACGGCTGGACACCATGGGCGTTCCCCCCGCGGACGAGGGCGACGACGCGCCGGAGAACAGGGGCACGCAGGAGGGCGGCACGAGCCGGCCGTCGTGATCCGCCATCCCCGACTCCCGCCCGGAGTACGGCGGCCGTCCTGATCCACAGGTCCGCCGGGAGTACGGCGACCGGCCGTCGTGATCCGTGATCCCCGAGCGTTCCCGGAGCACGGCGGCCGGCCGGCGCTCAGTCGCGCGGAGCGGGCACCATCGCGCCGGTGGCGATCCGCGCCTCCAGCACCCCGGGGTCGTCGGTGTAGGCGAGCGTCGCGCCGAGGGAGATCAGCAGGCGGCGCATGCGCGTGTTGTCCGACAACAGACTGGCCTTGACCTCGGCGAATCCCAGGTCGCGCGCCTGTTGCACCAGAATCCGCGCCAGCGCGCCGCCGAGCCCGCGCCCCTGCCAGCGGTCCTCGACCAGGAAGGCCATCTCAGCGATCCCCGGGTCGGGTGTGAAGATCAGGTTGGCCAGCGCCACGACCTGGCCGTCGTACCCGGCGACGATCGAGTATCCGCGGTCGCGGTCGCAGAGCCGGTCGAACATGCGCGGCGGCAGGGCGGGCATCGAGGTGTGGTACCGGAACCGGCGCGAATCCGGCGAGCAGCGGTCGTGCAGGTCGCGGACGGCCTCGCGGTAGAGCAGGGTCAGCGGGCGCACCTGCACCTCGACGCCGTCGTCCAGCGCCACGGGGCGCTCCGGGGAGGGCGTCTCGGCCGGCGGCTGCGCGAGCCGCACGAGAGCCGCCGCCCGGGCTGCCTCGGTCAGCGTGAACGGCAGCCCGGCCCGGCGCAGCCGCACGGCGCGGCGCGGCGCCACCGGGACGGTCAGCAGGGTGGGGTCGGGCAGGTCGGAGGACAGCTCCACGCCGTACACCCAGCGCGCGTCATCGGCGCGCAGCAGGTCGCACAGCGCCTCCGGCAGCCGCCACGGCATCGCCCGCAGGCGCGCGCCCAGCAGCAGGACGCGGGTGGGCTCGTCGGTCAGCTCGTGGGCCGTGGCGGGCACCACCTGGACGCGGCGGCCGCCGGCCGCCTCCAGCGCCTCGCGCACCGCGTCCGCCGAGGCGGGGATGTCGGCGACGAACTCGTCCACGGTGCCGTCGGTGTCGGGCTGGACGCTCAGCCCAAGGATGTTGCCGCCCTTGGCCGCCAGCGCGGCGGCGAGCGAGGCCAGTCGGCCCGGTCGCTCGTCCACGGTGGTACGGATCCGCAAAAATCCCATCGAAACCCCCTGTCGTCCGAACAGCAGGATGCCTCCGAGCTGTTACCAGGTTGCTACATGGACATGAGCCCAGGGTTTCCGATTCATCGGATTTGACGTACTAAGTCAGATTTTGCATGACATGTGGTGGTATGACGGTCGATTTCCTGGTCGTACGCCGGGCGGCCGCGACGGCTATAGCATCGTCTCCGATGACCGAACTGCTCTTCCGCGGCGGCCGCGTGTACACCGGCCCCGCGCGCCCGTCCGGCTCCCGCGCCTCCGCCGCGGCCGCCACCGTCCCCGCCGACCCCACCGGGGGTCCGGCGCCCGGCTCCCCGGCCACCGGGCTCATGGAAGCCGTCTTCGCCGAGGCGGTGCTCGTCCGCGACGGGCGCGTCGCCGCGGTCGGCGACGAGGCCGAGGTCGCCGCGCAGGCGGGCCCCCGCCACCAGACGGTGGACCTGGCCGGGCGGCTGCTGACGCCCGCGTTCACCGACGCCCACATCCACCCGATCCAGGCCGGCCTCGAGCGCGCCAAGTGCGACCTGTCGGAGGTGTTCGGCCTGGCGGCGTACGTGCAGCAAATCGCCGTGTACGCCCGCGACCATCCCGACAAGGAGTGGATCGACGGCGGCGGCTGGGACATGGCCGCCTTCCCCGGCGGGCTGCCGCACCGCACGCAGCTCGACTTCGTCGACCGGCCCGTCTACCTCATCCAGCGCGACCACCACGCGGCCTGGGTCAACACCCGCGCCCTGCAGATCGCCGGGGTGAGCGCGGACACCCCCGACCCCGCCGACGGCCGCATCGAGCGCGACCCGGACGGCACGCCGAGCGGCGTCCTGCACGAGGGGGCCATGGACCTGGTCGGCCTGCTGACGCCCCGGGCGAGCGCCGCCGACGTCGACGACGCGCTGATGGACGCCCAGGCCCACCTGTTCTCGCTGGGCATCACCGGCTGGCAGGACGCCATCGTCGGCTCCTACGCCGGCTCCGACGACCACTTCCCGGCCTACCTGTCGGCGGCGGCCTCCGGCCGGCTGCGCGCGCGGGTGGTCGGGGCGCTGTGGTGGGACCGCGCGCGCGGCGCCGAGCAGATCGACGAGCTGGCCGAACGCCGCACCCAGGCCGGCGGGCTGTTCTCCGCCGGCTCGGTCAAGATCATGCAGGACGGCATCGCCGAGAACTTCACCGCCGCCGTCATCGAGCCCTACTGCAACTGCGGCCCCGACCAGCGCGGTCTTTCCTACGTGGACCCCGAGCTGCTGAAGGGCTACGTCGCCGAACTGGACCGGCGCGGCTTCCAGGTGCACTTCCACGCCATCGGCGAGCGGGCCGTGCGCGAGTCCCTGGACGCGCTGGAGGGCACCTCGCCACGCAACCGGCACCACATCGCCCACCTGCAGATCGTCGAGCCGTCGGACGTGCCGCGCTTCGCCCGGCTCGGCGTCACCGCCAACCTGCAGCCGCTGTGGGCCACCCACCACCTGCAGATGGACGAGCTGTGCATCCCCTACCTGGGCGAGCGGCGCTCCTCCTGGCAGTACCCGTTCGCCGACCTGGTGCGCACCGGCGCCCGGCTGTGCGCGGGCAGCGACTGGCCGGTCTCCTCGGCCGACCCGCTGCAGGGCATGCACGTCGCGGTCAACCGCACCGAGCCCGGCGGCTCGGTGCACGCGGGCTACCCGACCGCGCAGACGCCGTTCCTGCCGCACCAGAGCCTGGACCTGGCCACGGTCATGGCCGCCTACACCGCCGGGTCCGCGTGGATCAACCACGACGACGAGGCCGGCGTCATCGCCGCCGGCAACCGCGCCGACCTGGTCGTGCTCGACCGCGACCCGTACGCGCTGCCCGCCAAGGAGATCTGGACCACCCAGGTGGCCATGACCTTCGCCGCGGGAGAACTCGTGTACGAGCGGCGGGGCTGACAGGCCCACGACGAACAACGACAGAACAACGACAGAACACCGGCAGAGCGTGAGAAGGCCCCCGCGGAGCACCGCGGGGGCCTTCTCACTCGTCGGAGCGGTGGCCGCGGACCTACCAGGGTGAGCGGTTGTTGCGCAGCCGCTCGAGGGCCTCGGCGAGGATCGCCGCGCCGTCGGTGTCGCTGCGCCGCTCCTTCACGTACGCCAGGTGGGTCTTGTACGGCTCGTTGCGCGGCGGCGCGGGCGGGGCCGACTCGTCCTGACCGGCGGGAAGACCGCACCGGGGGCAGTCCCAGTACTCCGGGACGGCCGCGTCACTGGCGAAGCTCGGGCGCGTCTCGTGCATGTTGGCGCACCAGAACGAGACCCGGACCCGAGGGGCCGCCTCGCCTCGCTCGGCCTCCCCCATCGGACCGGCGCCGACACGGCTACCACGGATGGCGTTGCCACTGCCCACGGATGAACTCCTCGCTTGATCGCCCCACCGCGCGGCGGGGAAAAGAATCTCTGTCAGGCTTCGGGAAAGGCGTCTACGCCGGCCGGAGCAGCAGCCCGAGCGCGATGATGCAGACGAACCAGATCGAACCAGTGATGATCGTGAGTCGGTCGAGGTTCCGCTCCACCACCGAGGATCCGCCGAAGGACGATGTGAAGCCGCCGCCGAAGAGATCCGAAAGGCCGCCACCCTTGCCCTTGTGGAGCAGTACGAGCAGCACCATGAGGGCGCTCGACAGGATGAGGGCGATGGAGATGCCGATAATCACCGTTGACCTGTTTCCCTGTTATGCGCGCCGAAGCGCGACCTGACCTGCCCGGCGACCGCCGGGGTGACGATTCAAAGTGTCTCTTCGAGGGTACGTCGTAATGTCAACTCGTACCTCCCGAACAGCTCAGCTAGCCCGACATTTCGCCAAAACGACTGATCTTAACGAAGTCGGCCGGGTCGAGGGACGCGCCCCCGACCAGAGCCCCGTCGATATCCGGCTGAGCCATGATGCCGGCGATGTTGGCGCCCTTGACCGACCCACCGTAAAGGATACGGACGCCCCCGGCCACCTCCTCGTCGTACAGCTCGGCGAGTCGCGCGCGAACGGCGCCGCAGACCTCCTGGGCGTCGTCGGGCGTGGCGACCTCGCCGGTGCCGATCGCCCAGACGGGCTCGTAGGCGATGACGATCGACTTGGCCTGGTCGTGCTTGACGCCGTTCAGCGCCGCGTCGAGCTGCGACACGGTGTAGGCGACGTGGCCGCCCGCCTGGCGGACCGGCAGCCCCTCGCCCACGCACAGGATCGGCGTGAGCGAGTGGCGGTAGGCCGCCTGCACCTTGGCGTTGACGAGCTGATCGTCCTCGCCGTGGTACTGTCGCCGCTCGGAGTGCCCGGCCAGCACGTACGTGCAGCCGAGCTTGGCCAGCATCGAGCCGGAGACCTCACCGGTGTAGGCGCCGGCGTCGTGCACCGACAGGTCCTGCGCGCCGTACACGATGCGGAGCTTGTCGCCGTCCACCAGGGTCTGCACGCTGCGCAGGTCGGTGAACGGAGGCAGCACCGCGACCTCGGCACGGTCGAAGTCCTTGTCGGTCAGGGTGAAGGCCAGCTTCTGGACAAGAGCGATGGCCTCGAGGTGGTTGAGGTTCATCTTCCAGTTGCCGGCGAAGAGCGGCTTGCGGGCTGTGCTCATGGGGCGCTCAGTCCTCCAGCGCGGCGAGTCCGGGCAGGGTCTTGCCCTCGAGGTATTCGAGGCTGGCCCCGCCGCCGGTCGAGATGTGGGAGAAGCCGTCCTCGGGCAGGCCGAGCTTGCGCACGGCGGCCGCCGAGTCGCCGCCGCCGACGACGGTGAAGGCGCCGGAGGCGATCAGCGCCTCGGCCACGGCACGGGTGCCGCCCGAGAACGCCTCGAACTCGAACACGCCCATCGGCCCGTTCCAGAAGACGGTCGCGGCGTCGGCCAGCTTGCCGGCGAACAGCTCGCGCGTCTTCGGGCCGATGTCCAGGCCCTCGCGGTCGGCCGGGATCGCGGTGGCCTCGACCACCTCGAACGGCGCGTCCTCGGCGAAGGTCGTCGCGGCCAGGATGTCGACCGGCAGCACCAGCTCGACGCCGCGCTTGCCGGCCTCGGCGATGAAGCCGCTCACCTGCTCGAGCTGGTCTTCCTGCAGCAGCGAGTTGCCCACCTCGTGGCCCTGGGCCTTGAGGAAGGTGTAGGCCATGCCGCCGCCGATGACCAGGCGGTCGACCTTGTCCAGCAGGTTGGCGATCACGCCGAGCTTGTCGGAGACCTTGGCGCCGCCGAGCACGACGACGTAGGGCCGGGCGGGGTCCTCGGTGAGCTTCTTGAGCACCTCGACCTCGGCCACGACCAGGCCGCCGGCGGCGTGCGGCAGGCGCTGGGGCACGTCGTACACGCTGGCGTGCTTGCGGTGCACCGCGCCGAACCCGTCGCCGACGTACAGCTCGGCCAGGGCGGCGAGCCTGCCGGCGAACTCGCCGCGCTGCTCGTCGTCCTTGGACTCCTCGCCGGGCTCGAAGCGGAGGTTCTCCAGCAGGGCGACCTCGCCGTCGGCCAGGCCCTCGGCGGTCTCGCGCGCGGAGTCGCCGACGACGTCGGAGGCGAAGGCCACCGGGCGGCCGAGCAGCTCGCCGAGGCGCGCCGCGACCGGCGCCAGCGAGAACTGCGGCGCCACCTTGCCCTTGGGGCGGCCGAGGTGGGCGCAGACGATCACCCGCGCGCCGCGCTCGGCGAGCGCGGTGATCGTGGGCACCGAGGCGCGGATGCGCCCGTCATCGGTGATCACGTCCCCGTCGAGGGGGACGTTCAGGTCGGCGCGCACGAGCACGCGCCGGCCCTTCACGTCGAGGGAGTCGATGGTCTGCATCAGAGCTGCGAGCCAACCAGCTCGATGAGGTCGCCGAGGCGGTTGGAGTAGCCCCACTCGTTGTCGTACCAGCCGACGACCTTGACCTGGTTGCCGATGACCTTGGTCAGGCCGGAGTCGAAGATGCAGGAGGCCGGGTCGGTGACGATGTCGGAGGAGACGATCTCGTCCTCGGTGTAGCTGAGGATGCCGCGCAGCGGGCCCTCGGCGGCGGCCTTGAGGGCGGCGTTGACCTCTTCGACCGAGGCGTCGCGCTTGAGCTCGACGGTCAGGTCGGTGGCCGAGCCGGTGGGGATCGGCACGCGCAGCGCGAAACCGTCCAGCTTGCCCTTGAGCTCGGGGAGCACCAGGCCGATCGCCTTGGCCGCGCCGGTGGAGGTGGGCACGATGTTCAGGGCGGCGGCGCGGGCGCGGCGCAGGTCCTTGTGCGGGCCGTCCTGGAGGTTCTGGTCCTGGGTGTAGGCGTGGATCGTGGTCATCAGGCCCTTCTCGATGCCGAAGGTGTCGTTGATGACCTTCGCCATGGGGGCCAGGCAGTTGGTCGTGCAGGAGGCGTTGGAGATGATGGTGTGCGCCGCCGGGTCGTACTTGTCGTGGTTGACGCCCATCACGATCGTGATGTCCTCGCCCTTGGCGGGCGCGGAGATGATGACCTTCTTGGCGCCGTTCTCGGCGTGCACCCTGGCCTTGGCGGCGTCGGTGAACAGGCCGGTCGACTCGACGACGACGTCCACGCCCAGGTCGCCCCACGGCAGCTTGGCGGGGTCGCGCTCGGCGAACACCTTGATCGCCTTGCCGTCGACCGTGATCTCGTCGGCCGAGCTCTTGACCTCGTACGGCAGACGGCCCAGGATGCTGTCGTACTTGAGCAGGTGGGCAAGGGTGGCATTGTCGGTCAGGTCGTTGACGGCGACGACCTCGATGTCCTTACCGCCGGCCGCCACGGCTCGCCAGAAGTTGCGGCCGATACGACCGAAGCCGTTGATGCCTACGCGGATGCTCACGGAACCTGATCTCCTCGAACGTCGTTGCGCCGGCTCGTGCCGGCGTCGTGGCGGGCTGAAACCTCAGATAACCCTACCGGGTGCCAATTGGTGTAGACCACGTGGCCATCCCCTTTCCCGCCGCCCCTGCGGACCTGGTGGATCTCCCCAGCTCACGGCCGCTCCACGGCGCCGTCGCGCCCCTCGCCCTTCCCCGCCCGGCACCGCCGCCCGCCCGTCCCGCGGCCGCCGCGGCGAGGCGCGTCAGGGGGCGAGCATGTCGGCGGTGAGGTTGGCGTCGGTGCTGGCGATGCCGAGGTCGGAGGCGCGTTTGTCGGCCATGGCGAGCAGCCGCCGGATGCGGCCGGCGATGGCGTCCTTGGTCAGCGGCGGGTCGGCGATCTGGCCGAGCTCCTCCAGCGACGCCTGCTTGTGCTCCACCCGCAGACGCCCGGCGACGACCAGGTGCTCGGGGGCCTCGTCGCCGAGGATCTCCAGCGCCCGCTGCACCCTGGCGCCGGCGGCCACCGCCGCTCGCGCCGAGCGGCGCAGGTTGGCGTCGTCGAAGTTGGCCAGGCGGTGGGCCGTGGCGCGCACCTCGCGGCGCATGCGGCGTTCCTCCCATGCCAGGACGCTGTCGTGCGCGCCGAGCCGGGTCAGCAGGGCGCTGATCGCGTCGCCGTCCCTGACCACCACGCGGTCGACCCCGCGGACCTCCCGCGCCTTGGCGTGGATCTTGAGCCGCCGGGCGGAGCCCACCAGGGCGAGCGCGGCCTCCGGGCCGGGGCAGGTGACCTCCAGCGACATCGAGCGGCCCGGCTCGGTCAGCGAGCCGTGGGCGAGGAACGCGCCCCGCCAGGCGGCCTCGGCGTCGCAGGTGGCCCCGGAGACGACCTGGCGCGGCAGCCCGCGCACCGGCCTGCCGTGGTTGTCGATCAACCCGGTCTGGCGGGCGAGCGCCTCGCCGTCGCGGTACACCCGCACCACATACCTCGACCCCTTGCGCAACCCCGCGGGCGCCAGCACCAGCACCTCGGCCTTGTGCCCGAACACCTCGCCGATGTCCTTGATCAGCCGCCGGGCGGTGACGTTGGTGTCCAGCTCCGCCTCGATCACGATGCGGCCGCCCACAAGGTGCAGCCCGCTCGCGAACCGAAGCAACGTCGACACCTCGGCCTTGCGGCAGCAAGGCTTCAGCACCGACAGCCGGCTCAGCTCGTCCTTCACCACACCCGTCATGGCCATGTGCCTGTGTCCTCCCCCATACAGACGCCTTTCACGGTCGAAGCAGCCTCGTCGCGCCAGGCGGACCTCCGCCGGCGCCCGGCGCGGCTCCATCGGCCCCCGGCAAGTCTCTCGCACCCCGTGGGCGCGCTGACCAGGATCAACGCTTCCCACGGAAAATCTCGTCCAGGACCGAGGCAAGTCGTCGTGCATCATGCCTGGGTGAGCCGTCGGAGGCGGCGACGTCGGCGAGCACCAGACGCCCGCCCAGCGCGTCGGCGGCCTTCTCCAGTTCGTCGCGCTCGCCCACCACCCGGTGGTCGGCGAGCACCACGTCGACGGTGAGCCCGGGAGCGTGATCGCGCAGCACCTGCAGGTGCTTCTCGGCGGAGAACCCGTCGGTCTCCCCCGGCTGCGGGGCCAGGTTGAGGGTGACCAGCCGCTTGGCGGCGGTGCCGTGCAGAGCGGCGGCGAGCTGGGGCACCTTCAGGTGCGGCAGCACACTGGTGAACCACGACCCCGGCCCGAACACCACCCAGTCGGCCTCGCGCACCGCCTCGACCGCCTCGGGACAGGCGGGGGGGTCGGCCGGCACCAGGGAGATCGCCTGGACGTTGCCCGGCGTGAGCGCGCACGCGACCTGCCCGCGGACCACGCTGACGAGCCCGTCCAGCTCGACCTCGGCCTCGATGTCCAGCGGCACCGAGGCCATCGGCAGGACGCGGCCGTGCGCGCCGAGCAGGCGGCCCACCCAGTCGAGCCCCGCCACCGGGTCGTCGAGCAGCTCCCACAGCGCCACGATGAGCAGGTTGCCGACGGCGTGGCCGTGCAGCTCGCCCTCGCTGCGGAAGCGGTGCTGGACCACCTTGCTCCAGGTCTGGCCCCAGTCGTCGTCGCCGCACAGGGCCGCGAGGGCCATGCGCAGGTCGCCGGGCGGCAGGACGCCCAGCTCGCGCCTGAGACGCCCGCTGGAGCCGCCGTCGTCGGCCACGGTCACCACGGCGGTCAGCTCTCCGGTGACCCGGCGCAGCGCCGACAGCGAGGCGTACAGCCCGTGCCCCCCGCCAAAAGCCACCACCCGCGCCGCGCCGCCCCGCCCGAACCGCTCATGCGCGTCGAACGGGGAGGCCGACCCGTCCAGCCCGTCGGAGGTGGAGCGTGCCGGCGGCGCCGTGGATTCGGACGAGACTGGGGCGTCTTCGGTCTCCTCCGCGCCGCGGGCCGCGTGCCGGCGGCCCGCCGGGGTCTCGGTGCGGGCCCTGCCCGCGCAAGCCCCGTCATCGACGTTCACTCGCGGCCCACATCCCGGTGGCTGACCTGAACCTCCATGCCCCGATCGCGCAGGCGGGCGCCGATCTGCTCGGACATGGCCACGCTGCGGTGCTTGCCGCCGGTGCAGCCGACGGCCAGGGTGGCATACCCCTTGCCCTCGCGGACATAGCCGGCGGCCACGACGCCGAAGGCCTCCTCATAGGCGTCCAGGAACTCCTTGGCTCCCGGCTGGCTGAGGACGTACTCGCGTACCGGGGCATCCAACCCGCTCATCGGCCGCAGCTCGGGCACCCAGTGCGGATTGGGCAGGAACCTGCAGTCGACCACCAGGTCGGCGTCCACCGGCAGGCCGTACTTGAACCCGAAGGACACCACGTTGACCCGCAGGCCGGGGCGGTCCTCCCCGCCGAAGAAAGAGACGATCTTGCCGCGCAGCTCGTGCACGTTGTGCGAGGAGGTATCGATCACCAGGTCGGCGTTGGCCCGCACCTCGCGCAGGATGCCCCGCTCGCGGGCGATGCCGTCCACCAGGCGCCCCTCGCCCTGGAGCGGGTGCGGCCTGCGGACGTTCTCGAAGCGGCGGACGAGCTCCTCGTCGCTGGCCTCCAGGAAGACCACGCGCACTCCGACGCCCCGCGCCTCGAGCTCTTCGATCGCGGTGTTGAGGTCGGTGGTGAAGGCCAGGCTCCGGACGTCGACCACGGCGGCGACCTTGTCGGTGTCGAGCTTGACCCGGCCGGCCTCCTCCGCCATGGCGAACAGCATGCCCGGCGGCAGGTTGTCGATCACGAACCAGCCGAGGTCTTCCAGGGCCTTGGCGGCCGTGCTGCGGCCGGCTCCGGACATGCCGGTGACGATGACGAACGCGGTGTCGCGCACCGCCCCCTTGCGGCCCCGCGCCTCTGCCGGCCGCGGCCGCGACACCTCGCGCCCGTTGCCGTCTGTCTGCTCGGTCATGTGCTCTCCCCCTTCAACGCGGCAACGATCGCCTCGGCGGTCGAAAGCCCGATGCCGGGAACCTCGCGGATCTCCTCGACGGTCGCCCCCTGCAACCGCTTGACGGACCCGAAGCGCTTCAGCAAAGCCTGTTTGCGCGCTGACCCGAGCCCCCGGATCTCGTCCAGAACGCTCACCTTGACAGACTTCGAACGTTTCGAACGATGGTAGGTGATGGCGAAGCGGTGTGCCTCGTCACGCACCCTTTGCAGCAGATAAAGGCCTTCGCTGGTTCTGGGCAGGATCACCGGCTGGTCGTCGCCGGGGACCCAGACCTCCTCCAGCCGCTTGGCCAGCCCGCTCACCGAGACGTCGTCCACGCCGAGCTCGTCCAGCGCCCGCTGGGCCGCCGCCACCTGGGCGGGGCCGCCGTCGACCACGACCAGGTTGGGCGGATAGGCGAACCTGCGCGGTTTGCCGGTCTCGGGGTCGATCGGCTCGGGGTCGAGCTCGCCGCTCTCGGCGCGCTCTTCGACCAGGCGCTTGAACCGGCGGTGGATCACCTCGTAGATGGAGGCGACATCGCCCTGCCCGGCCGTGCCGCGGATGGCGAACCGGCGGTACTCGCTCTTGCGGGCCAGGCCGTCCTCGAAGACGACCATGGAGGCCACGACGTCGTCGCCCTGCAGGTGGGAGACGTCGTAGCACTCGATGCGCAACGGAGCCTGGTCGAGGTCGAGCGCGTCGGCGATCTCTTGCAGCGCACGGCTGCGCGTCGTCAGGTCGCTGGCCCTGCGCAGCTTGTGCTGGGCGAGGGACTCTTTGGCGTTGCGCTCGACGGTCTCCATGAGGGCCTTCTTGTCGCCGCGCTGCGGCACGCGCACCTCGACCCTCGCACCGCGCTGCTCGGTGAGCAGCTCGGCGACCGCGCCGGCCTCCGGCGGCAGGGCCGGGACCAGCACTTCACGCGGCACCGCCTCGGGCGTCGCCTCGCCGTACATCTGGAGCAGGAAGTGCTCGACCAGCTCGCCGGTGGTGGCCTCCTCGACCTTGTCGACGACCCACCCGCGCTGGCCGCGGATGCGGCCCCCGCGCACGTAGAACACCTGGACCGCGGCCTCCAGCGGATCTTCGGTGAGGGCGACCACATCGCAGTCGGTGCCCTCGCCGAGCACCACGGCCTGCTTCTCCAGCGCCCGCTGCAGGGCCTGGATGTCGTCGCGGAGGCGGGCGGCCCTCTCGTACTCCTCGGCGGCGGCGGCCTCGCGCATGGCGCGTTCGAGCCGCTTGATGAACCGGCCGGTGTTCCCGGCCATGAAGTCGCAGAAATCCTCGGCCAGCTCGCGGTGCTGCTCGGGGGTGACGTTGCCGACGCAGGGCGCCGAGCACTTGTCGATGTAGCCCAGCAGGCAGGGCCGGCCGATCTGCCCGGCGCGCTTGAACACCCCCGCCGAGCAGGTGCGTACAGGAAAGACGCGCAGCAGCAGGTCGACGGTCTCCCTGATGGCCCAGGCATGGGAGTAGGGCCCGAAGTAACGGGTGCCCTTGCGCTTGGCGCCGCGCAGCACCTGCACCCGGGGGAAGTCATCGCCCATGGTGACCGCGAGGAAGGGATAGGACTTGTCGTCGCGGTACTTGACGTTGAACCGGGGGTCGAACTCCTTGATCCAGGAGTATTCGAGCTGCAGGGCCTCGACCTCGGTGCCCACGACGGTCCAGTCGACCCCCGCGGCCGTGGTGAGCATGGTCTGGGTGCGCGGGTGGAGGCCGGCGAAGTCGGCGAAGTAGGAGTTCAGGCGCTGCCGGAGGCTCTTGGCCTTGCCGACATAGATGACCCGGCCATGGGCATCCCTGAAGCGGTACACACCTGGTGACTCAGGGATCGACCCCGGCTCGGGGCGGAAGCTCAGGGGGCTGTTCGCGGGTCTCGCCACAACAGAAAGCCTATCCGGACCCGCCGACAGAATAGGGCTATCCGCCTCCCCCCGCAGATCACCTCGAGGCACCCGCACGCCTCCGCCGCACCACTCCCGCGGCACCCGCCCGGCGCTGTTCGAGGAGCCGCCCGGATCGACCTCGCACGACGGGCCGTCGCGGCGGCGCCGCGCACTCGCGAGCCGTGTGGTCAGGCCGCCCAGACCGGCTCGGGGGACTCGCGCACGCGGCCGTCAGCGCCGAAGATCAGGAAACGGTCGAAGTCGGCGGCGAACCACCGGTCGTGGGTGACCGCGACGAGGTGTCCCAGACGACCTCCGCCTCATAGCCGCCGGCATCGGCGTAGCCGGCCAGAGCCTGGGCGTACGCGAGCTGCGCCGGCTCGTCGTCGACGCGCGGCGGGCGGGGAACGGAGGTGGTCCTCCGGCCCCGCCCGCGTGCGGTCGCCTGGTGGTGGCGGTGTCAGGCCAGGGTGATGGAGCCGCCCTCGACCTTGATCTTCTTCTCCTCCAGCGGCGAGCTCGCGGGGCCGTCGGCCACGGAGCCATCGGCGATCTTGAACTTGCTGCCGTGGCACGGGCAGTTGATCGTTCCACCGGACACCGAGCCCACCGGGCAGCCCTGATGGGTGCAGATCGCGCTGAACGCCTTGAACTCACCGTCCGCCGGCTGGGTGATGACGATCTTCTCGTCCTTGAAGATCTTGCCGCCGCCCTTGGGGATGTCGCTGGTCTTGGCCAGAGCGTTCCCGCCGCCGCCGGAGCCGGAGTCGCTCGCGGCGCCGTCGGACGAGGACGCGGGCGCCGGATCGGAGGAAGAGTCGCCGCTGTCCGTCGAGGCCGACGTCCCATATCCGCCGCACGCGGTCAGCACGACGGCCAGCCCCGCGCCACTCGCGCCGAGCATCACCGCACGCCGTGTCGTATCCGTCTCGGTCATATTCGCCTTCCTCGGTTTTCCTTATCTCCTGCTACGGCTCTCGCCGCCACGTGGTTCAGCATGGAGCACACGTGACTCAGGCAGTATGAACAATTACGCATAAGACATGGGTCAGGCCCGCCGCTCCACCTGACGTGCGAAGGAGCGGCGGGCCGTCGTGACGCGGGCGAAGCGCCTCAGTCGCGAGGAGACGGGCTCAGCCGCCCAGGACCTTGCTGAGGAAGCGGCCGGTGTGGCTGTCCTCGATGCGGGCGACCTGCTCGGGAGTGCCGGTGGCCAGCACCAGGCCGCCCCTGGAGCCGCCCTCGGGGCCCATGTCGATGACCCAGTCGGCGGTCTTGATCACGTCCAGGTTGTGCTCGATCACGATGACGGTGTTGCCGCCGTCCACCAGGCGGCCGAGGACGCCGAGCAGCTTGCGGATGTCCTCGAAGTGCAGGCCGGTGGTGGGCTCGTCCAGCACGTAGATGGTGCGGCCGGTGGAGCGGCGCTGCAGCTCAGAGGCGAGCTTGACGCGCTGGGCCTCGCCGCCGGACAGCGTGGTGGCGGGCTGGCCGAGCCGGACGTACCCGAGGCCCACGTCGTTGAGCGTCTTGAGGTGACGCTTGATCGGCGGGATGGCGTCGAAGAACTCAAGGGCCTCCTCGATCGGCATGTCGAGGACCTCGGAGATCGTCTTGCCCTTGTAGTGCACCTCGAGCGTCTCGCGGTTGTAGCGGGCGCCGTGGCAGACCTCGCAGGGGACGTAGACGTCCGGCAGGAAGTTCATCTCGATCTTGATGGTGCCGTCGCCCGAGCACGCCTCGCAACGGCCGCCCTTGACGTTGAAGCTGAACCGGCCGGGCTGGTACCCGCGGATCTTGGCCTCGGTGGTCTGGGCGAACAGCTTGCGCACGTGGTCGAACACCCCGGTGTAGGTGGCCGGGTTGGAGCGCGGGGTGCGGCCGATGGGGCTCTGGTCGACGTGCACGACCTTGTCCACCAGATCGGTGCCGGTGACCCGGGAGTGCCGGCCGGGGACGGTCTTGGCGCCGTTGAGCTCCTTGGCCAGCGCGTTGTAGAGGATGTCGTTGACCAGGGTGGACTTGCCGGACCCCGACACGCCGGTGACCGCGGTGAACACGCCCAGCGGGAACTCGACGTCGACGCCCTTGAGGTTGTGCTCGCGGGCCCCCTTGACGACCAGCTTGCGCTTGGCGTCGCGCTTGCGCCGGGCGGCCGGCACGTCGATGCTCCTGCGCCCGGACAGGTAGGCGCCGGTGAGGGAGTGCTCGCTGGAGAGCAGGTCTTGCACCGTGCCCGACACCACGACCTGGCCGCCGTGCTCCCCCGCGCCCGGGCCGATGTCGACGACCCAATCGGCGGCGGCGATGGTGTCCTCGTCGTGCTCAACGACGATGAGGGTGTTGCCCATGTCGCGCAGGCGGATCAGCGTGTCGAGCAGGCGCTGGTTGTCGCGCTGGTGCAGGCCGATGGACGGCTCGTCCAGGACGTACAGCACGCCGACCAGGCCGGAGCCGATCTGGGTGGCCAGGCGGATGCGCTGCGCCTCGCCGCCGGCCAGGGTGCCGGCCGCGCGGTCGAGGGTGAGGTAGTCGAGGCCGACGTCCAGCAGGAAGCCCAGCCGCGCGTTGATCTCTTTGACGACCCGCTCGGCGATGTGCATGTCGCGCTCGGACAGGGTGAGCCCGCCGAGGAACTTGGCGCACTCGCCGATGGACATGGACGAGACGTGGGCGATGGAGCGGTCGCTGACCGTCACCGCCAGCGACACCGGCTTGAGACGGGCGCCCTTGCAGGTGGGGCAGGGGATCTCGCGCATGAAGCCTTCGAAGCGCTCGCGCGAGGAGTCGCTCTCGGCCTCGGCGTGCCGCCGCTGCACCCAGGGGATCACGCCCTCGAAGGTGGTGTAGTACGAGCGCTGCCGGCCGTAGCGGTTGCTGTAGCGGACGTGGACCTGCTCGTCGTAGCCGCGCAGCAGGGCCTTCTGCGCCTGCTTGGGCAGCCGCTCCCACGCGGTGTCCAGGTCGAAGCCCATGGCGAGCCCGAGCGCCTCCACCAGCCGGATGAAGTAGTCGCTGGTGTGGCCGCCCGCCCACGGGGACAGCGCGCCGTCGCCCAGGGTCTTCTCGGGATCGGGCACCACCAGGTCGGGGTCGACCTCCATGCGCGTGCCGAGACCGGTGCAGTCGGGGCAGGCGCCGAACGGCGAGTTGAAGGAGAACGACCGGGGCTCGAGCTCCTCGAACGACAGGTCGTCGTAGGGACAGTAGAGGTGCTCGGAGTAGAACCGCTCGCGCCCGGGGTCGCCCTCGGGCAGGTCGACGAAGTCGAGCGTGATCGTGCCGCCGGAAAGCTGGAGGGCGGTCTCGACCGAGTCGGTGAGGCGGCGGCGCGCACCGTCCTTCACCGAGAGACGGTCGACGATGACCTCGATGTCGTGCTTTTCGTACTTCTTCAGGGTCGGCGGCTCTTCGAGCCGGATCACGGTGCCGTCGACCCGCGCCCGCGCGAAGCCCTTCGACTGCAGCTCCCGGAACAGCTCGGCGTACTCGCCCTTGCGCCCGCGGATGACCGGGGCCATGACCTGGAAGCGCGTGCCCTCCTCCAGCTCGAGCACGCGGTCGACGATCTGCTGCGGGGTCTGCCGGGCGATGGGACGGCCGCAGGTGGGGCAGTGGGGCTTGCCGATGCGGGCCCACAGCAGACGCAGGTAGTCGTAGACCTCGGTGATGGTGCCGACCGTGGAGCGGGGGTTGCGGGAAGTGGACTTCTGGTCGATCGAGACGGCCGGGGACAGGCCCTCGATGAAGTCGACGTCGGGCTTGTCCATCTGCCCGAGGAACTGCCGTGCGTACGCCGAGAGCGACTCGACATAGCGCCGCTGGCCCTCGGCGAAGATGGTGTCGAAGGCCAGGCTGGACTTGCCCGAGCCGGACAGCCCGGTGAAGACGATGAGAGCGTCTCGCGGCAGGTCGAGCGAGACGTCTTTAAGATTGTGTTCGCGCGCGCCACGAACGATCAAGCGGTCGGCCACAGCAGATCTCTCATGTTGGGGTTGCGATCCACGGCGGCCGGAGAAGGCCACCTCTGACTAGTCGCCGCCACTGTAACGACGGGGTCCGACAGTTTTTCCGCGCTCCTGCGAGGGACATGCCGGGCACCGGCCGCCCGGCACCCGCGGAAGATCGCGCGGGCGGAGGATTTCGGATGAAGGATGTGTCGCATGACCGTTTTGAACGCCCTCCGGGCCGAGCTCACCGCGGCCACGAACCGTTTGCTCGCCACCACGGCCGCGTTGTCCGGCTCGGACGTCACGGCTCCCTCCCTGCTTCCGGGGTGGACGCGCGGCCACGTGCTGGCCCACATCGCGCGGAACGCCGACAGCCACGTCAACCTCGTGACGTGGGCCAAGACGGGTGTGTACACACCACAGTACCCAACGCACGAGGCCAGAGAGACGGAGATAGCGGAAGGAGCCGGCAGGCCCGCCGCGGAGCAGCACGCGGACATCGCCGCGAGCGCGGCGCGCCTGGAGGACGCCATCGCCTCGATGCCGGCGCCCGCCTGGGCCGCCACCGTGGGCGGCCTGAACGGCGGCGGGCACCCCGCCTGGTACATCCTGGTCCGCAGGATCAGGGAGGTGGAGATCCACCACGTCGACCTGGACGCCGGCTACACCTGGGCGGCCTGGCCCGAGCCCTTCGTGTGGCGCGAACTGCACGACTCCATGGCCGCCTGGCCGCGCGAGCAGAGCCCGGTCGGCGCCCTCCACGCCGGCGGGCGGCGCTGGACCGGCCTCGGTGACGGCCCGGCGGTGGAGGGGCCGCCCGGGGCCGTCCTCGCCTGGGTGGCCGGCCGCCTGCCTTCCCGTGATCTGGGCGAGGTGGTGCGCCTGAGAGACGAGCCCGCCGGCCGGGCGGAGGGCGACGATCAACCTGGGCCCGGGAGGCTTAGGCTGGCGGGAAAGCCTCCGGCTGCGCCGCGGTGGCCGGCGACGGCACCTCCCGGCCTGCCGGCGACGCCACCTGAGGAGTATCCATGAGCTACACCGGTGATGTGACGGCCGGCGGCCCCGCGGACGTCCGCGAGCTGCCCGACCTGACGATCAGCAAGGTGGAGGTGGGCGGTTTCGGGAACAACGCCTACCTGCTGCGCTGCCGCGAGACCGGCGACGGGGTGCTGATCGACGCCGCCGCCGATCCCGCCAGGCTGCTGGAGCTGATCGGCGACCGGCCCATCAGCAAGATCGTCACCACGCATCGCCACCAGGACCACTGGTCGGCGCTGGCGGAGGTCGTCAAGGCGACCGGGGCCGAGACCGTCGCCCACCCGCTGGACGCCCCGCACCTGCCCGTCCCGGTGACCCAGCCCGTGGAGCACGGCGACAGGGTCACCGTCGGCGTGGTCACCCTCGACGTCGTCCACCTGCGCGGCCACACCCCCGGCTCCATCGCGCTGCTGTTCCAGAACGCCCACCTGTTCACCGGCGACTCCCTGTTCCCCGGCGGCGTGGGCAACACCGAGCGCGACCCGGCCCGGTTCGAGCGGCTCTACACCGACGTGGTGGAGCGCGTCTTCGACCGGCTGCCCGACGAGACCTGGGTGTACCCCGGCCACGGCAAGGACACCACCCTCGGCGCCGAGCGCCCTTCCCTGCCCGAGTGGCGCGCCCGCGGCTGGTAGGCCGGCGACGCGGCGGCCGGAACGGCCGTCCATCGGAGCGTGGAACGGCCGTCGCCGGAACGGCCGTCCATCGGAAACGGCCGCCGCCGGACGCGAGACGGCCCGATCTCCTCGATGTCGAGGGGACCGGGCCGTGTGCGCGTCGCAGGGCCGCCGCCGGGCTAACGGACGGCGGACTCGGTGTCCTTGCGCTCCTTGCGCTGCTCGCGCTTGAACATGAGCACGCGCAGCGGGATGGCCGACACCAGGGCGATCTGCATGCAGGCGCCGACCTGGATGAGCAGGTCACCGCCGGACAGGTCGGCCGCCCAGACGATGAGGCAGACCACGTTGATCATGACCCAGCCGAGCACGACCGCCGCGAGGTTGCCCTTGGGCTTGGGGTACTCGATGCGGCTCACCATGAGCCAGGCCACGGCGAAGATGCCGAGCAGGGTGAAGTACGACGGCTGGAACAACAGCACGATGGAGACCACCGTCATGGCGCCCATCGGGATGGGCAGGCCCATGAAGTCGCCGCTCTTGGTCTTGACGCAGGCGAAGCGCGCGAGCCGGACGACGCCGGCCACCAGCACCGAGACGGCCGCGCAGAGGACCACCCACAGCGGCAGCTTGTGGGAGAAGCCGGCCCAGGCGACCACCATGAACGCCGGGGCGAAGCCGAAACTGATCACGTCGGCGAGGTTGTCCAGCTCGGCCCCCATGGCCGAGGCGCGGAACTTGCGGGCGACCAGCCCGTCGAACAGGTCGCACGTGGCGCCGATCAGCAGCAGCACCACGGCGGTGGCGAAGTAGCGGGGGTCGGACTGGAACTCACTCTGGGCCTGCAACTGACTGATCGCCGACCACGCCAGCACGCACACCGCGAGGAACCCGCAGACCGCGTTGCCGATGGACAGCGAGTCGGCCGCCGACAGCCGGAAGGCCTTGCCGACCGGTCCCCGGGGTTCTTCGTCCTCGTCCACGCCCTCTATGGACCAGCCTGCGTCAGCCGCGGTCAATGCGAGTCACTCCTGCCGTCGTCCGCTGCCCCACGCTCACCGCAGGGGCGATCCCTTCTGGAAGGTAGATGTCCACGCGGGAGCCGAACCGGATGAGCCCGATGCGCTCCCCTCGCGTGAGCTTCGCCCCCATGCCGACGTACGGCACGATGCGGCGCGCCACGGCTCCGGCGATCTGCACGAGCTCCAGGTCGCCGATCTCGGTCTCGAAGTGCCACACGACCCGCTCGTTCTGGTCGCTGTCCTTGTTGAACGCCGGGCGGAAGCCGCCCGCCACGTGCCGGATGGAGGTCACCGTGCCGTCGAGCGGCGCGCGGTTCACGTGGACGTCCAGCGGGCTCATGAAGATCGCCACGCGGGTGCGCCCGTCCGGCTGCGGGTCGATGCTCTGGACCACGCCGTCGGCGGGGCTCAGCACCAGCCCTGCGCCAGGCTCGCGGTCGGGGTCGCGGAAGAACCACAGCATGGCGCCGGTGAGAGCGGTCAGCGGAGCCGCCGCGAGCACCCACGGGCGGGACCGCCGGGCCAGGCCCGCCGAGACGGCGGCCGCGGCGGCGGTGGGGGCCAGCCAGGGGGAGACACCACGTGCCAGCCGCACGCGGCGGCGACTGTGGCTTGGCGAATCGTTGGACACGGGGAACCTTTTGTGATGTTTGCGGCCAGAGACCGGTTCGTGACTTGTCGCCGAATGTTACCCATCCCGTCGCCATTGCATAGCGATACGAGACAAGCAAATCGCCTCATGCACCAATTCGCTACCCCTGGGACACCTTCGCCGGGGCGGCGGCGCCACCGGACCGCTTGTCGCGCCTGGCCTTGATGAGGCTGGCCACTGTGGTGACCACCATCGTCACGCCGATGACCGAGAGGGAGACCCAGATCGGCACTTCGGGCGCCCAGGAGACGCCACTGGTGTGCAAGGCCTCCATGATGAGCTTAACCCCGATGAAGCCCAGAATGAACGACAGACCGTAGCTGATGTACACCAACCGCTGCAGGAGCCCACCGAGCAGGAAATAGAGCTGACGCAGGCCCATCAGGGCGAACGCGTTGGCGGTGAAGACGATGAAGGCGTCCTGCGTGAGCCCGAAGATCGCGGGGATGGAGTCCAGCGCGAACAGCAGGTCGGTGGTGCCGATGGCCACCATGACGATGAGCATCGGGGTCACCATGCGGCGGCCGTCCACCCGGGCGGTGACCTTGGAGCCGACGAAGCCGTCGGTGGTCGGGAAGATGCGGCGCACCCACCGCAGCAGGAGGTTCTCCTTGAACTCCTCCTCGTCGTGGCCGCGCAGCAGGTTCACGGCGGTGTAGAGCAGGAAGGCCCCGAACACGTAGAACAGCCAGCCGAAGCGCTGCAGGGCCGCCGCGCCGACCAGGATGAAGATCCCGCGCATCACCAGGGCCATCAGCACGCCCACCAGGAGCACCTTGTGCTGGTACACCCTCGGCACGGCGAAGCGGCCCATGATGATGTAGAAGATGAACAGGTTGTCCACGCTCAGGCTGTACTCGGTCAGATAGCCGGCGAAGTACTCGCCCGCATGGTCCGGCCCGGCGATCATCCACAGGCCGATGCCGAACAGGACGGCCAGCGTGACGTAGAAGCCGACCCAGAAGCTCGCCTGCCTCAGCGAGAACTCGCGGGGCTCACCCCTGTCGACGATCCACAGGTCGAACGCCAAGACCACCAGCAGCCCACCGATGAGCGCTGCCCAAACCCACACGGAAACGTCCAAGACAAACCTCCGGCCCGCGTCAAAGTGCCGGAGGTCTCTCCCGCCCGCACCAGTGGCGCGGACCGGCAGCCCCGGGCGCGCCGTAAGGGACGTTCCGTGATGACGAGGCTGTCGCGAAGGGATACTCCCCCCCTCGCCGAGGAGTATAGGCGAGCGCATAAGCCGTACCTAATCAGCGGTTTCACCAGGCGCGGCCTTCCGGCCGCCCGCGCCCCCGAATCCGCTGATCAACGCCGGTTCCCGCACGGTCCACCCCCATCCGAGACACCCCCACGACGACGGCCGGCCAGAGAAGGACCACCGGAAACCGCGACCAGAACGCCCGAACGCCGAAAGGCCGGCCAGAACGCACAAGGACCGCCGCGAGGAAGCACCCAGACGCGCCTGAACCGTCGCGAGGCGGCAGTCGCGAGGCGGCACAGGAACGCACAAGGTCCATACCGAGAAAGCGCCCGGACGCGCGAGAACCGTCCCCGGGAGGCGCAGGGACGGACAAGGACCATCCCGAGGAAGCGTCCGGACGCGCGAGGAAACCTGGCGAGGGGGCGCCCAGGAGGCGCTGAGGCCGCCGGAAGGGCGGCCGGGACGCGAGAGGCCGCCGCGAGAACGGTCAGGCGTGGCCCGTGGCGGTCGCTCGCGCGGCCTCGTAGGCGGTGGCGGCGGCGCGCAGGGCGGCCTGCTCGTCCGGCAGCGGGCGGGCCGCCGCGGCGGCCGACAGGCGGGCGGCCAGCGCCGGATCGGCGATCAACCGCGCGATCGCCTCGCGCAAGGCGGCCGCGTCCCCGGGCGGGACGAGCAGCGCGGCCTCGCCGACCATAGCCGGGACGCCGCCGACCGCCGTCGCGACGATCGGCTTGGCGGCCCTGAGCGCCTCCTGCACGTTCAGCGGCTGTCCCTCCCAGCGGCTCGGCGACACCAGCGCGTCGGCCGCCTGGAGCAGGTCGGCCACATCGGCGCGGTCGCCCAGGAGCAGGACCGGGAGCCCTTCGGCCTCGACGCGGGACCGCAACACGCCGCTCAGCGGCCCGTCCCCCGCGACGACGAACAGCGGGACGGCGCCCTCCGTGTACGGCCCGCGCGCGGCGTCCAGGAGCGTCTCCAGGCCCTTCTGCTGGGCCAGCCGGGCGATCGTCAGCAAGATCGGCCCGTCGCCCTCCCGGGCCCCTGCGGCCCCATCGCCGGGCGTCGTATGCGGCACAACGTCACCTGACACCCCACCCGGCTCGCCGCCGGACTCAACCGCGTCCGACACCCCACTCGGCTCGGCGCCGGACTCGGCGGGGCTCGACCGACTAAGTTCTGCTCTCAGTTCGGCGCGGACTTCGGCCGGCGTCCTGGTCGCGGGCGACAGCGGCGGCGCCGGGACGACCGCCGTAGCGACGTGACGGGCCCCGAGGGCGGTCATCCGCTCCCCCAGGTCGGGAGCCACCACGAGCACTCGATCAGCCTTTTTCGCAACAATGCGCTCCAAAAGCCCATATATCGCGCCAACCGCTCCCCCGGCGGTCAGCGCGTTGTGCAAGGTGACCACCAGTGCGGTACGGCGGCCGGCCAGCGCCAGGGCCGCCAGCGCGCCGGCGCGCAGCCCGTGCGCGTGCACCACGTCGGCCCCCGCCAGCAGGGTCCGCAGCCGCGCCACGGCCCGCAGGTCGGCCGCCGGACGGGGCCGGTCGGAGATGGGCACCCCCGCGAAGTTCGCGACGCCAGAGAAGCCGAACGCCTCGTCGGTGCTCGCCGGGCCGATCACCACGACCTGGCGGCCCTCCCGGGCGAGCCCTCCGGCGAGCATGCGCACGTGCCGCCCCACCCCGCCGGTGCTCGTCCCGAGCACCAAAGCCACGCGCCGCGCCGTCTCAGCCATCTCCGCCGTTCCCTCCTCGGCCGCCCCCGCGCACGCGCGACAGCGCCGCCATCACATCAGGCCTGTCCACGGCCAGCGCCACGGCCAAAGACGCCACCAGGGCCGCCGCACCGGCCGGCACCGTCACCGCCGCCCCGGCCACCGGCCCGCTGGCGGGCAGCAGCGCGGCGACCCACAGACCGGCCACGAAGCCGGCTCCGCCGCCCAGCACCGCGGCCAGCGTCGCGCGCCCCACCCCGGCCAGCGCCGCCGCGCCCTCGCTCCGCAGGACGGCGGCCATCAGCAACGCCCCGCCCGCCGTCATGCCCACGGCGCTGCCGAGCGCTAGGCCGCCGAGCCGCCAACCGGCGGGGAAGGCCACGGCGAAGGCCGTCTGCGCGGCCATGACCACCAGCCACCCGGCCACCGTGCCCGCGGCGGCCGCCCTTCCCCTTCCCCGCGCGTACAGCACGCGGCCCAGGTGGGCGATCAGGCCGTACCCGAGCAGGCCGGGCGCGAACAGCGCGATGGCCCGCGCCAGCTCGGCCGGGGGCACCTCGCCGGCCTTGCCGCCGACGAAGACCTCCGCCACCGGAGCCGCCACCCCCGCCAGCGCCCCGGCGGCGATGCCGGACACCAGGATGACCGCCCGCGTGGTCTGCGCCGACAGAACGGCGAACCCGTGGCCGTCCCCCTCCTCGGCCCGCGCGGAGAGGGCGGGGAACGCGCTGGTGGCGATGGGCACCGCCAGGACGGCGTAGGGCACCTGGTAGATCGCCCAGGCGAAGTTGTACCCGGGCAGCCCGCCGACGCCGAGGTACCGGTTGGCGAGCCACACCACCAGCGCCGTGGCCACCTGCTGGGCGATCAGGGCGCTGAGCCCGGCCACCGCCAGCCGGCGCACCCGCGCGGCCACGCCCTCGGGGAAGCGCAGGGTCGGCCGCAGCCGCAGGCCGAGCCGCGAAGACGGGCCGATGACCGTCACGACCAGCGCGAGCACGCCGAGGGTGGTGCCGACGGACAGGGCCAGCTCGGCCGGGCGCGGCACCGCCGTCACAGGGGCGGTGACGCCATGCGCGAGCGGCACGAACAGCAGGTAGGCCACGATGACCACCAGGCTGGACACCAGCGGGGCCAGCGCCGGGCCGGTGAAGCGCCGGTGGGCCTGGAGCACCCCGTACAGCACCACGGCCAGGCCGTACAGGGGGATCTGCGGGGCGAAGACGACGAGCATCCGGGTCGCGGTGTCCAGCAGGTCGCCCGGGTCGCAGCCTCGCACCTGCCCGGCGAACAGCTCCATCACCGGACGGGCCGCCAGGGCGGTGAGCGCTCCGAGCGGCACCAGCAGCACCAGCACCCAGCTCAGCAGCGCCGAGGTGATCCGCCCGACCCGGTCCCGGGCCTCCTCGGCGCTCGACTCGGCGCTCGACTCGGCGCTCGACTCGGCGCTCGACTCGGCGCTCGACTCGGCGCTGGACTCGGCGCCCTCACCGGCCGCACCGCCACCTGTCGGCGCCGAGCGCGAGCCGGCGGGGACCGGCGCCGAGCGCGAGCCGGCGGGGACCGGCGCCGAGGAGCGGGAGGCCGCCCCGGCGAGCACCGGGACGATCATCCCGGCGAGCGCGCCGCCGACGACGACCTCGAACACGATGTTGGGCACCTGGTTGGCGGTGAAGTACGCCGTGGCCAGGCAGCCGGTGTCCACCGTGCGGGCCAGGACGAGCTGCTTGGCGAAGCCCACCACGCGGGCCAGGATCGTGACGGCCGCGATGAGGGCCGCCGCGGCGGCCAGGCCCCGGCCCACCCGTGCGGTCATGCGGGACGGCGGCCCAGCATGTCGAGGCGGTTGAGCACCGGGTTGCCGGCGATGACCTTGGTGAAGCTGACCTTCTCGGAGGCGGCGGTGAGGGCCGCGACCGCGCCGAGCAGCACCAGCCGGGCCGGGCGGCGCAGCCCGGCGACGGCCGCGACGCCGAGCAGCGCCCCGAGGGCGTTGGCGCCCGCGTCGCCGAGCATGGCCCGTTCGCCGAGGTCCTCCGGCAGCAGGGCGAGGCCCGCCCCGATCGGCACCGCGGCCAGCGCCGCCCCCGTGGCGGCGCTCGACCCGGCACGCCCGGCCACGCCCGCACGGCCGGGGACGACGCCCGCGCCCGCGGCCATGCCCGCGCGACCCGCGAGGAGCCCCGTGCCGTCGATCGCGCTCGTACGACCGGCGGTCGCGCCCTTGACGAGCGAGGCCGCGAGCAGCGGCCCACCGGCGAGCAGCCCCACCTTGATGGCCCGCCCGGGACGCAGGTCGAACAGGTTGGCCAGGTTGGCGCTGCCCGCGATGAGCGCGCCGTCGAGCAGGGTGTCCACGGCGGCGGACACCGCGCCGCGTCCCGCCTCGCCGGGGTGGCGGGGCAGCAGGGCGGCGGCGGCCAGGCCCGCCGCGCCGATGCCGAGGATCTTCACCGCGCCGCTGGTCACCTCACCGCGCGCCAGGGCCGTCAGGTGTCCCTTGAAGCCCTTGGAGGACGTCGCCCCCCGAAGGTCGTCGTAGGCGCCGAGGGCGCCGCCGCCCACGGTGGCGAGCACCGCCGCCGCGCGGGCCCGCGGAGGCAGGCCCGGCGCCAGCGCCACCGCCGCGCCGGCGCCGGCCACGAACGCGGGCCCCTCCAGCAGAGTGAGCGGCTCGCCGCGGTGGTTGGTGCGCGTCCAGGTCTTCTCGTCGCCGATCGGAGGGCGGTGGGTGAACGCCGAGTAGGCGGCGCGGGCGGCGACGGCGCCGAGGGCCGCGCCCGCCAGGGCGCCGAGCCAGGTGCGATGGGCCACAGCAGATCCCTCTTCGTCAGGAGCACCCGGCGCGACCGCCGGGACTGGGCGTGCGGCGCGTCAGCCGCCCGCGCCCGCGGTGGGAGTGGGCGTGGACGAGGACACGGGGGTCGGTTCGACGGCCGTGGCGTCCGAGCCGAGACCGTACTGCCCGGCCTTGCCGGCCGCCTGCTCCCGCAGAGCGTAGACCACCACGGCCTGCCCAGAAGCCATATCGGGGTTGTCGACGGTGGAGACCTTCGCCGCCGCGTCGCTCTCGGCGCGCAGCGCCGCGATGACGCCCGCCGCGGTCGAGGTGGGCACCGCGCCGGTGACGACCGCGCCCTCGCCACCCTCGTCCAGCCCGGTGGCCAGCGCGACGACGGCGGAGTTCTGCGCGTCCGCGGTGTCACCCTCGTAGGGGGTGGCCGGGGCCACGACCAGCGCCAGCGTCGCCCGCTTGCCCGGGTCGCCTTCGACCGACAGCAGCCCGTCGCTCTCGAAGGAGCCGAGCACGCCGGCGGCGGCCGGCTCGTCCTTGCCGGCCTGGGCCTTGTCGGAGGTCATCAAGGCGCCGGCCAGCACCGCGGCCGCCTTGTCGTACGGCGTGGCGTTGAGGGGGAACTCCATGGCGGCGGGCTTGGCGGTGGTCGCCAGCTCGTCCAGGACCGCGGCCTGCTCGGCGTTGAGGTACTTCTCGGTGAGCGTGACCCGGCCGGTGACCACGGCCCCGGCCGCGGTGACCACGTGATCGATGGGGTCGCGCAGCTTGGAGTCCGCGCCGGGCGCCTCGACGATCACGACGCGCTCGCCGGTCAGGGCGCCCTGGACCAGCAGCGGGAGGCGGTCGGCGATGAAGGAGTCGTCGGCGCCTTCGCGGCTCTGCACCCCGCTCACCTGCGCCTGCAACTCGATGTTGCGGGCGCGCAGCTGCGCGGTCACCGCCTCGGTGGATGCGACCAGCGGGGCGTTCAGCACCGTGCTGCCCAGGACGATGCCGATGGCGAGCGCGAGGAAGATCGCGACGATGGAGACGAGGTGATAGCGGAAATCGATCACGAGAAGAGTCCGACCAACCAGAAGATGAAACCGTTCCAGGCGTCCCGAAGTCCGTTCAGCCAGACCTTCCCCATCGGGGAGAACCACAGCACGACGCCTACCGTGACCATCGCCGTCGCCACCAGCAGCAGCAACGAGCCGATCGAGATGCGGCTGCGGTACAGCCGGCTCACGCCCTTGGCGTCCACGAGCTTGCCGCCGACCCGGAGGCGGGTGAGGAAGGTGCTCGCCATGCCCGAGCGCCCCTTGTCCAGGAACTCCACCAGCGTGCCGTGGGTGCCGACCGCCACGATCAGGCTCGCGCCCTTGTCGTCGGCCAGCAACATCGCGATGTCCTCGCTGGTACCGGTGGCGGGGAACACCACGGCCTGCTGGCCGAGCTGCTGGACCCGTTCGAGGCCGGGCGCCCGGCCGTCGCGGTAGGCGTGCACGACGAGCTCGGCGCCGCAGCACAGGCTGCGTTCGGACACCGAGTCGAAGTCGCCGACGATCAGGTCGGGCATGTAGCCGGCCTCCAGCAGGGCGTCGGCGCCGCCGTCCACCCCGATGAGCACCGGGCGGTACTCGCGGATGTAGTGGCGGAGGGTGGCGATGTCCTCCTTGTAGTGGTAGCCGCGCACCACGACCAGAACGTGCCTGCCCTCCATGGAGGTGCGGATGTCGGGGACGCCGACGCCGTCGATCAGCAGGTCGCGCTCGCGGCGGATGTACTCCATCGTGTTGATGGCGAAGTCCTCGATCAGGACCGACAGGCCCGCCCGCGCCTCGGCCATCGCGGCGGCGACGCTGTCGGGGGTGGCGATCTCGCCCTTCCCGACGATCTCGTCCTCCAGGTACACCACGCCCTCGTGGACGCGCACCAGGTCGCCGTCGCGGACGCGGTCGAACACCTCTGGGGTGACGTTGTCCACGAGCGTCACCCCGGCGTTGAGCAGGATCTGCGGGCCGAGGTTCGGATAGCGGCCGCTGATGCCGGCGGCGATGTCGAGCACGACGGAGACGCCGCACGCGACAAGAGCCTCCGCGCTCACCCGGTCGACGTCGACATGATCGATGATCGCGATTTCCCCGGGCCTGAGGCGCTTTGTCAGCCTCTTGGTCCGCCGATCGATCCTCGCCACTGCCGTCACCCCGGGAAGGTCTGGGACCTTCCTGCGGCGGAGGCCCTGAACCTTCAAGGTCGGCACCTTCATCACGAACCATCCTGCCAGAGCGTGCGACCAAGATGGGCCCGCATCACGGCGTGTCAGACCTGTCACTGTGGGTACACCGGACGCCCACCGCCGGACAACCACTGCCCTCCACTCATCCTCACGAACGCCCAGCCCCCATCCTCACGAACGCTCGGCTCGCATCCGCACGAATCGCCTGCACGCGAGCGCAGAACGCCCCGCACGCATGGGCACGAACGCTCAGCACGCTTCCTCACAGACGCTCAGCACGCATCCTCACCGCACCGGCGACATCCTCACGAACGCTCGCACCGCCCTCGGACCATGCCGCGCGCGCCCCTGGCCTCCCGCGAGGCGCCCGCGGAGGCACGCACTTCCGAGCCCGCGTGTCTCTCATGTGCGTCCCGACGCCTTCGCGCACGCGAACCCCCGCCGGCTCCCGCGCGAGCACAAGCCGGCACAAGACCGTCCCCCAGGGTACGCACATCCGGCCGCCCAGGACGGACGGTCGCCGTGATCCACCCCTGATGGGCGGCCGGATTCATCGGCCGTCCCCGCCGCGGACCGCTGTCGCGGGGACCGCCGGTGCGTGCGCCCGATGACCGACGGCCCGCGTGTGCTCGCCGCCGCACGGCTGGAGCGTGGCGCCAATGGCCGGGGGCCGTCATGGCTCACGGGTTCGGTCGACGATCGACGGCCGGCGTGGACGACCGGCGGCCCGTGAGGGTCATGAACGGCCGGTGGACTTGCCCGTGGCGGCGGGCTTGCCGGACGCGCCGGCGCTCCTGCCGCCGCGGGCGGGCCTGCCGGACGGGGTCGCCGCCGTGGCCTTGTCGGCCGCGGCGATGGACAGCAGTTCCTCGGCGTGCGCGCGGCCCAGCGCGGAGTCCTCCAGACCGGCGAGCATGCGCGACAGTTCCCTGGCGCGGCCCTCCGGGTCCAGAGCCGTGACACCGCTGCGCACGACGCTGCCGTCACTGGCCTTCTCCACGACCAGGTGCTGGTCGGCGAACGCGGCGACCTGGGGCAGGTGGGTCACCACGATGACCTGCGAGGTGCGGGCCAGCCGGGCGAGCCGCCTGCCGATCTCCACCGCGGCCTTGCCGCCGACTCCGGCGTCGACCTCGTCGAACACGAACGTCGGCACCGGGTCGGCGCCGGCGAACACCACCTCGATCGCCAGCATGACCCGGCTCAGCTCACCGCCGGAGGCGCCCTTGTTCAACGGCAGCGCCGGAGCCCCGGGATGGGACATCATGCGCAGTTCGACGTCGTCGACGCCGTCGGGACCGAACGAGCCCGTCGGGGTGATCACCACGACGACCCGGGCGTGCGGCATGGCGAGCGCGGTCAGCTCGGCGGTGACCGCCGCGCCGAAACGCTCGGCGGCGGCGGTGCGGATGTTGGTGAGCTCGGCCGCCAGCTCGGTCAGCCGTGCCGTCAGCTCCTCGTGCTCGCGGCTCAGCTCAGCGATGCGGTCGTCGTCCCCCGCCAGCTCGCCGACGCGGACCGCGGCCGACTTCGCCCAGGCCAGGACGGCCTCGCTGTCCTGGCCGTACTTCCTGATCAGGCCGTTCAGCAGCGCGCGGCGTTCCTGCACGGCGGCCAGCCTGGCGGGGTCGGCGTCGACGGACTCGGAGTAGGCGGCCAGCTCGGTGGCCACGTCCGACACCAGGTACCCGGCCTCGGCGAGGCGGTCGCCGATGCCCGACAGCGCCGTGTCGTACTCGCGGACGGCCTCGACCGCCGCCCGGGCCTGCCCGAGCAGGGAGACGGCGTCCTGGAGCCCCTGGACGGCGGCCATGGGGTCGCCGAGCAGGGCGGAGTGGGCGGTCACGGCGGCGTTCTTCAACGCGTCGGCGTGCGCGAGGCGCTCCTCCTCCTGCTTGAGCTCGGCCTCTTCGCCGGCCCTGGGGCCGGCCTTTTCGATCTCCTCCAGGCCGAAGCGCAGGTGGTCGGCCTCCTGGGCCCGCTCGCGCGCCTTGGTCGTGAGCTCCTGGAGCGTCTCGCCGACCTCCCTGTGGCGCTTGTAGGCCTGAGTGTAGGCCCGGAGCGGCTTGACGAGCTCTTCACCGGCGTAGCGGTCGAGCGCGGCGCGCTGGCGTCCGGGCTGCAGCAGCCGCTGCTGGTCCATCTGGCCGTGGACGGCCACGAGGTCCTCGGCGAGGTAGGTGAGCGTGCCCACCGGCACGGACCTGCCGCCGAGCCACGCGCGGGAGCGGCCCTCGGTGGAGACCGTTCTCGCGATGATCAACTCGCCGTCCTCGATCTCGCCGCCGGTGTCCTCGACCTGCTGGGCGACGCGGCCGCCCTGCTCGACGAACAGCGTGCCCTCGACCGTGGCCCGCTCGGCGCCGGGGCGGACGCGCGCGGGGTCGGCCCGGCCGCCGAACAGCAGCCCGAGCCCTGTCACGACCATCGTCTTGCCCGCGCCGGTCTCGCCGGTGACGACGGTGAAGCCCGAGGAGAGCTTCAGGACAGCCTCGTCGATCACCCCGAGCCCTTTGATCCGGACCTCATCGACCCGTGGCCGCACTGGGTCCCTCCCGCCGTTTCGCCGCGCCGCCTCCGCTCGGGCACCTCGCCGGAGCGTGTGGAGCTTGGCTCGGTCACCTCTTTTGTGCGGGTCGATCCTACGCGGAAATCGCCAAGGTTTTCGATGACCGGTGCCTTCTGCGCCTCAAAGGAGCGCACCCAACCGGTCGATACGACCAGAAACCGCACATTTCACGTCTTGTGGCGGCGGGACCCGGATGCCCGTCGCCCGCCCTCGGACGGGGCGGGCGAGGAGCGGCCGGGCGGACATCCCGGCCGCGCGGCCTCCGGCCGCACATCCCACCGGTCCGTGCCTCTTGGAACCGGGCTCAGTGGCGTACGCGGCCGCGCCAGCCCTGGACGGGCAGGTCGAACTTGGCGACGAGACGGTCGGTGAACGGGGCTCCGGTGGTGTCCGGGCCGTGCAGGCGCGCCAGCCGCACCGGCAGGTCGGCGCGCCGGACCTCCACCCGCACGCCCGGCGGCAGGTCGAAGCGGCGCCGCCCGTCGCACCACAGGACTCCTCCCGACGTGCCGGGAAGGATCTCGATGGCAATGTTGGAGCGCGGAGAGACCACCAAGGGGCGGGCGAACAGCGCGTGGGCGCTGTTGGGCACCAGCAGCAGCGCCTCGACCTCCGGCCACACGACCGGCCCGCCCGCCGAGAACGCGTACGCCGTCGAACCGGTCGGAGTGGCACAGATCACGCCGTCGCATCCCCACCGGGACAACGGCCTGCCGTCGATCTCCGCCACGACCTCCAGCATGCGGTCGCGCTTCTCGACGCTCGCCTCGTTGAGCGCCCAGGTCGAGGCCAGCAGCTCGCCGTTGGCGCGGACCTTCACATCGAGCGTCAGCCGCTCTTCGACGCCGTACCGGCCGGTCACGACGTGGTCCACGGCCTCGGCGAGGCCGGCCATCTCGGCCTCGGCCAGGAAACCGACGTGACCGAGGTTGATGCCCAGCAGCGGGGTGCGGGCCGGACGGGCGAGCTCCGCCGCGCGCAGCAGCGTGCCGTCGCCGCCGAGCACCATGAACACCTCGGCGTCCTCGGCGGCGGCGGGGCTCGCCGGCACCACGTCCACGCCGGGAGCGCCGATCTCCTCGGCCTCCGGCTCCATGACGCGGACCGTGAACCCCTCGGCGAGGAACCGATGAATCACCAGCCGCGCGCTCTCGACCGCCGGCTCGCGCCCCGTGTGAGCCGTGATCAGCACCGTACGCTTCGCGCTGTCCATCGTTGGCGCCGCTCCTCCCGCGGGTAGGTCGCGCACTATTGGGGACCTTCCGTGACCGCGCGATCGATCTCGGCGTCCAGGTCTGTGACAGGGTCGGGCCCCGGCCCCTTGCCGAGCCAGAGCAGATATTCGACGTTGCCCGACGGGCCCGGCAGGGGGCTCGCCGTCACACCGCGCACCGTGAGCGACAGCGTGGCCGCCGCGGCGGCGACGTCCCGGACGGCGCCGGCGCGCAGGCCGGGGTCGCGGACGACGCCCCCCGCCCCTACGCGGTCCTTGCCCACCTCGAACTGCGGCTTCACCAGCATGACGAAGTCGGCCTCCGGGGCCGCGCAGGCGGCGAGAGCCGGAAGGACCAGGCGCAGCGAGATGAACGACAGGTCGCCGACGACGAGCGTTGGAGGCTCGCCCACCGCGTCGCGGGTCAGGTCGCGCACGTTGACCCGCTCCATGACCGTGACCCGATCGTCGGTGCGCAGCGACCAGGCGAGCTGGCCGTACCCGACGTCGACCGCGAGGACGTGCGCGGCTCCGCGCCGCAGCAGCACGTCGGTGAAACCGCCGGTCGAGGCTCCGGCGTCCAGGCAGCGGCGCCCTTCGACGGCCAGGCCGCGCGGCTCGAACGCCTCCAGCGCGCCGATCAGCTTGTGGGCTCCCCGCGACACGTAGTCGGGGCCCTCCGGGGCTTCGACGACCACGATCGCCGAGGCCGTGTCCACCTGGGTCGCGGGCTTGGCCGCCGTACGGCCGCCGACGCTGACCCGGCCGCCGGAGATCAGCTCTGCGGCCTGCTCCCTGGAGCGGGCCAGGCCGCGGCGCACCAGCTCGCTGTCCAGCCGTATCCGACGGCTCACCGAACCCACCCCCCGGCCGTCGTAGCCTGTCCTGCCGTCGCGCGAGTGATGCGGCCCGACAAGGCCCGCCCGGCCGGCGCGGGGGCCGATCGTCCCGGCGCGGGGGCTGAGGCGGCCGAAGACGCCCACCTGGGCATGAGAATCCGCCCGGCCATCAGGAGACGCCGTCCCCCTGGATCGGGGTGGCGTCGTCCACGGAGGCGAGGGTGGCCTCCAGGCCCCCCAGAACCTCCTCGAACACCGGGACGTGCTCCCGGACGGGAACCTCGCCCAGGCCGCCCAGCCTGGCCAGGGCGGCGGCCACGCGGGCCTCGCCGCTCTCCGTCATGCGTCGTCTCCACGTCTCGTGCTTGCTCGCCGTGCGGCGTGTCCGTTTCGCCCCTGTGCCGCCGACTCGCGGTGTGTTCGTTGGTCGCGGGGCCGATCAGGGACATGATGGAATGATCGCTCGCCGGGTCACCGCCGCCTACGCGACGGCCGTAGACCCTGACCGTATCGGAAGCGGCCATCCATGTGATGCTCTTCTCTGCCCGGGCCGCTCTCGCGCGCCGGATTTGGCGTAGTACTCAAGTGAAACGCTACCTTCCGTAAGTCAGAGGGGCTTCGGGGATGAGAAGGGGTACCACGCATGGCGACCGTCGACGAGTGCAGGGCGGCGCTGGACAAACTCGCCGAGCAGTTCGCCGAGCTTGATCCAGAGACCCGTACCAAGCATGTGGTGGACAGAAGCCTGAGCTGCCGGATCACCGATCTGGACGTGACCTTCTACGGGCGGATCCACCATGACGGCCTCGAGCCGTTCACCGACGCCCCTCCCTCGGGAGGGCGGCCCGCCGATGTGCGCATCCGCATCTCCAGCGACGATCTGCTCTCCATGGTGAACGGCGAACTCGACATGGCACGGGCACTTCTGAGCGGCCGCGTCAAGATCGACGCCAGCCTAGGAGACCTCCTGCGGCTCCGCAAACTCCTCTGAAGCCCCCCGGCCGGCGACCTCCGCGACCATCCGCCCTCCCTCACGGCTCCAGCACCACCCCTCCCCACGCACAGACGATCAGGGCGCCGAAACGCACCACGTCACCGGCGGCCCAGGACGCCAGAGAACCACAGCCGCCTGACACCAGCGGACAGAACCGTCGGAGGTACACAACCGCCATGACCACCACGGACAGGACCATCTGAGCGCCATCACCACCGAGGCGCCCGAGGGACGGACCGTCAGGGGGACAGAGCCGCCATGACATGGGTGAGGGCGGCCTTGTCGGCCCGGCCGTCGCCCGCGTGCGCCCAGGAGGCGGCACAGGCGGCGCGGAGCCCGTCCAAGGGGTCGCCCTCGCCCTTCAGGCGCAGCTCGCCGGACTCCCATCGCGCCACCCAGCCCTCCCGGACCCACTCGTCGCCCTCGCCGGTGACCGGCGCCGGCGGCAGGTGGACGGCGGAGACGTCCGTGCCGATGTGCGTCGGACGGTGCTCGGGCGGCGCGACGAGCAGGTCCAGCGGGCCGGTGACCCCGCTCAGCACGAGCAGGCTGTCGACGCCCGCCCGGGTGGCCGCCTCGATGTCGGTGTCCAGCCGGTCTCCCACGATGAGCGGCTTCTCGGCGCCCGTGCGCAGCATGGACTCCCGGTGCAGTGGCGGCTCCGGTTTGCCCGCCGACACGGGCTCGACTCCGGTCGCGGTCGCGATGACGCGGGTCATCGCACCGTTGCCGGGCAGGACCCCCCGGTTCGTCGGCATGGTCGTGTCACCGTTGGCCGCGACGAACCACGCTCCCTGACGCACGGCGAGCGCTCCCTCGCTCAGCAGGGCGTAGGACAAATCAGGCGAAATGCCTTGGACCACGGCCACGGGCGCGTCCGCCGCGGTCGTCACCGGGCGCAACCCCTGCCCACGCACGGCGGAACGCAGGCCCATGCCGCCGACCACGAGCACGGCCGATCCCCTCGGCACCCGTTCGGCGATCATGCGAGCGGCCGCCTGGGCGGAGGTCACGACGTCGTCCGGCGTGGCCGGAACCCCGATGGACACCAGGTGCTCGGCGATCGCCGCCGGTGTGCGCGAAGCGTTGTTGGTCACGTAGGCGAGCCGCACCCCGGTGTCACCGGCGCGGGTCAGCGCCTCGGGCGCGCCTTTCACCGGCTGGCGGCCAAGGTAGACGACTCCGTCGAGATCGAGCAGCAAGGTGTCGTAGAGGTCGATCAGCGTGGTTGCCATGGCCCCACTATTTCCGATGCCCGGACACTCCCATGACCCGGCCACCATCCTCGCCCCGCACTCCCCTAAAGCCCCAGATCAGACCAGCCCTCCTCAGGCCAGACCAACCCACCTCCAGTCAGGCTTGGCGGGCTCGCAAGGTGGCGCGGACCTGCTTCAGGGCGGAGACGTAGTCGCGAAGGTCCGGGCGCATCGCCACGGCCATGGCCAGGTGCTCCTGGGCGGCCTTCATGTCGCCGGTGCGCCACAGGGCCATGCCCAGGCCGAAGTAGGCGTAGTCCTCGGTGGGGTTGGCGGAGACGATCCAGCGGAAGCTGTCGGCGGCGTCCTGGTACCGGCGCGAGTTGAACTGCGCCCTTGCCAGAGCCTCCCGGATGCTGCGCGAATCGGGTTCGGCATCGGCGGCCCGCGCCAGGATCGCCGCCGCGGCGGCCGGGCTGCCGTCCTTCAGCAGCTTGACCCCGCGCTGAAACCATTCATAGACGTCACCGGCTGGAGAGTTCGGGTCGTAGACATGATCCACAGGAGCGTTCGGCTGGTAGTCGGAGGGCTCCGGCCCGCTTCGTCCCTGCACCATCTTCAGAGGCCTCCTTCAGAGGACATGTCATCCCGGCTTCCTGACGAGCCGGGCAGCGCTACGACGTCGGGGCTGTCTCTGAGCGACGCGGGCCTTTATGGCACCATGCCCGGTATGGCCATCTCTGAACTGCCGTCGCCTGACGGACTGGTATTGCGCCCGTTCCGGGGTGTGCGTTTCGCAGTGGACGATCTGGCTGCCGTCACCTCTCCACCGTACGACCTCGTCTCGCGCGAAGACGTCCGCCATCTCCTCGACGCTCACCCCAACAACGTGGTACGGCTGATCCTTCCCGGGGCTGACCAGCACCGTTACGCCGAGGCTCGGGAGACCCTCACCGCGTGGCTCGACTCGGGCGTACTCGTCGTCGACGATCTCCCTTCCCTTTACGTCTACGAGCAGAGCGGGCCTGACGTGCTGCTCCGCGGCCTGATCGGTGACCTCGCCCTCTCTGAACCGGAGAAGGGCATCGTGCTGCCGCACGAGAACGTCATGCCGACAACGGTGGCCGATCGCCTGGCGCTCATGAAGACCACCGAGAGCAACCTGGAGCCCATCTTCCTGCTGTACGACGGCGACGGCGCCGCCGCCTCGCAGCTGGTCGACGAGGTGGCCTCGGCGCGGACTCCGCTCCTGGACATCCGCACCGACGACGGCATCTCGCACCGGTTGTGGGCCCTCACCGATCCGGCGGAACTGCGGACCGTGGCGGACGCTCTCTACGGATGCCGGGCCCTCATCGCCGACGGCCACCACCGATACGCCACCTACCTCGCCCTGCAACGGGACTACCACTCACAGGGACGCGGCGCGGGCGCCTGGGACTTCGGCCTGGCCATGCTGGTGGACTCCCGGGCCTACCCGCCCGACCTCAAGGCCATCCACCGCGTCATCCCCGGGCTGCCCCTGGAGGAGGCCGCGGCACGGTCCAAGGGAGCCTGGCGGGTGCACGAGTTCGTCCGGCTGGAGGAGGCGCTGGAGGCCCTGGCCACGGTGACGGGCCCCGCCTTCGTTCTGGGCGGCGAGGGGCACAGCCACCTGCTGACCGACCCCGACGCCGTGCAGTTGGAGCACGCGATGCCGGCGGCCCGGTCGGACGCCTGGAAGTCTCTGGTCACGTCGATCCTCTCGGAGTTCCTCTTGCCCAAGGTCTGGGGGTTGCAGGACGACGAGCAGACCGTGCGCATCGTCCACCATGACCCCTACCTGGCCGTCCGGATGGCCGGCCGCGAGTCGGGTACGGCGGTGATCGTCCCGCCCCTGACGGTCGAGAACGTGCTGGCCATCGCCGCCGGAGGCGAGCGCGTGCCCCGCAAGTCCACCTCATTCGGCCCAAAGCCCCGCACCGGCCTCGTCCTGCGCACCTTCTCCACCAACTGACTCCACTCCACGGCCGTTCGCTTTCCCTCCAACGGATGGGGCTCCGCTCGGTTGGTCCTGTCGACGGCTCACCCCGTCGCCGGTCGAATGCCGGACCGGTGGTCGGTGCTCGGCGGCGGTGGTGGGACCGTCCGCGTGGTCTTGGGCTGCGGCCGTGGGGGACGGGACGGCCGTATCCCTCCGTCCGGGATCTCGGGCCTGTAGGCGGCGCGCCTCGCGCACCTCGACCTCGTAGGTGCTGACTCCGCCGCCGGCGCCGCCCCGGTAGCGCTGGTGCAGCGCTCCCTCGACCGTGACGACGTCGTCGACCCGCCACCCGGCCACCCTGGCGCCCACCTCGGGATCAAAGGTGACGCACGCGATGCCGTCGGCCTTCTTGCCGCTCGGATGCTCGGCGGGCCGGCGCACCGCGAGCCCCCACATGGTCATCACATCTCCGCTGGGCAGCTCTCTGCGCCTCGCCGGCTTGGACAGCCGGCCGACCAGCGTCACCTCGTTGCGGTGCATGGGAACCCCTTTCCTGCCGCGTCCTGTCCATGGCAGGGCCATCCTTCGCCACCAGGCCGGACCACACGGGGTTCGAACGTCGTTCTGTGGAAAACATCGCGGGAGCCTGAAGCGAGCGGAGAAACGTGACCGCGGGTCACCCGTGGGATCGCCCAGGTGGTACGAACATAGGGGTCGCGGGCACGGCGCGCGCCCCGGGAACGAAGGAGCAGCTGTGGACAACGTCACGCCACTGGGCGGAGAAGTCTACGAGATCGACACGCGCATGGCGGGATTCTCGGGGATCACCGCGGGCTATCTGATCCTCGGCGACCGGCCCTGCCTGGTCGAGACCGGCACTTCGACCTCCGCTCCCGTGGTCCGCGACGCGCTCACCTCACTGGGGGTCGGACCGGACGATCTCGCCACGGTGGTCGTCACGCACATCCACCTCGACCACGCCGGAGGCGTCGGCGACATCGCCGGGTTCTACCCGTCGGCCGAGGTCGTCGTGCACCAGAAGGGCGCACGTCACCTCGCCGATCCGACCGTTTTGATGGCCAGCGCGAGAAAGGTCTGGGGTGACCAGCTCGACACGCTCTTCGGTACCCTGTCGCCCACCGAGGCATCTCGCATCCGGGCCCTGGACGACAGCGACTCCATCGACCTCGGCGGCGGCCGTACGTTGTCCAGCCACTACTCCCCTGGGCACGCCAAGCACCACGTCGGACTGCTGGACTCGGCGACCGGCGACCTCTACGTCGGCGACGCCGCGGGGGTGTACCTGCCGCAGACCGGCGACCTGCGGCCGGCCACGCCTCCCCCGGACTTCGATCTGCGGACGGCACTGAACTCGGTCTCGCTGTTCAAGGACCTGGGCCCCCAGCGGCTGCTGTTCAGCCACTACGGACCCGTCTCCGACGTCTCCGAAATCTTGGACCGATCGGCCGAGGAGCTGCGCGTCTGGGTCGATCTGACCCGCCAGGCCCACGCCCAGGGCATGGACCTCGACCACGCCGTGGCGATGGTGGGCGAGAAGACCCGTCAGCGCTACGCCGCCCCCGCGCCGGAGGACGCCGAGACGGTGCGGCAGATGGAGATGATCAGCGGAGTCCCGTTCAACGTGGCCGGCATCCTGCACTGGCTCGACCGCGCCGAGCCCTCCTCGGGCTGAAGGCTGCTCTGGTGTCGCGCGCCGGGCGAGCCGGGGCACGGTGCCGATGTCTCGCGCCGAGCAGGCTTAGATCGATCTGACGAGGGAACGATGAGTGGCGGGCGCCGCATGCCTCGAGTCTGTCGGCGCCCACCACCCTTCGTCAGCCTCCGCGCCTGTCAGGCATCACGCCGGTCCGGCCTGCGCGGCTGGACATCGGCGTCGTCGTCATCGTCGTCCTCCAGAACATCCCCCGGAACCGGTCTCGCCGAAACACCGAAGTCGGGTTCGATGAAGGCCGGCCCCATGCCGATCTCCATGCGCGGAGTCTCCGGCGCAGGACCGTCCGGAACCTGGGCCTCAGCGGCCTGCACGTCCTCGGCCGCCGTCCCCGACGCCTCGGTTGCCGTCCCCGACGCCTTGGCCGGCGTCTCGGCCGCCTCCGTCCCCGCCGATTCGTCGGACTTACCCGGCTTGTCGGTCACTTCGGACGGTGAGGCCACCGAGGAGGACGCGGACGGTCCGGCGACGGACGTGACGCCAGTGGACTCCGGCGACGGCGCCGGCTCCTCGGCCGAGCCGTCGGGGGACGCCACAGCCGCAGGGACTTCCTCACCGGCGTCGGGATTCTCGGCAGCACTCACCTCGGATCCGACCTGGACACCAGCACCGGCCCGTTCCCCCGACTCGCCGTCCGAGTCACCCAAGTCATCCGGGTCATCCCGGTCATCCGACTCGGTGGCGGTCTCGTCATCGCGCTCGGCGCCCGGCTCGGCCGGGTCGCCGTCCTCGCGATCCTCGACGAGCGCATCGCCGTCCACGTCGAACTCGCCGTCCTCGTCGTCCTCCTCGATGTCCTCGATGACGGCTCCGGTGAGGACCGCGTACCGCTCGGCCGCGTCGGTCTCTCCGTCCTCGTCGAACATCATGGCCCGCTCGAACCAGTCGGTCGCCGCACTCTCGTGCCCGGCTTCCGCCAGGGCGTCGGCGTAGGCGAAGGCCAGGCGGGCGGACCAGGGATGCGGCTCCTGGTTGCGCAGTTCCGGCACCCGCTGCAGAGTGATGACGGCCGCGTCGTGCTGACCGAGGTCGCGACGGGCGCCCGACTCCACGATCGCCAGCTCGATGCGCCCCGCACGGTCGAGGCGCTCGGCCTCAGGCGAACGGACCAAGTCCAGCGCCCGTTCCGGACGCCCCAGCCCGCGCTCACAGTCAGCCATGATCGGCAGGAACTCGTCCGAGCCGGTCATCCTGCGCGCGGCGCGCAGATCACTGAGCGCCTCGGCGTAGTGCCCGGCACGGTAGGCGGCCAGGCCCACCGCCTCCCGCACCACTCCGATGCGCGCGGCGAACCGGCGGGCGACCTTCGCGTGCTCGTACGCGAGCTCGGCGTCGTCGTCCCCCAGCGCGCGCTCCGCAGCCACCAGATGAGAAGCGATCATGGCGGCGAGGTCGTTGGGGAGGGAGCGGAGCTCGTCGCGGACGTCCTTCTCCAGTTCCTCGGGAGTGATGTCCGGCGCCAGCTCCGGAATGGCGACATGCTCCTCCCGGCGCCCCTGCCCGTCGCGGGGGCCGTGTTCGGTGTCGCGCGCGAACGGGCGGCCGCCGTCCCGGCCGTAGCGGCCACGGGAGCCACCGCGCTCACCCTGACCGGCGTCGCCCCGGTCATCCCTGGAGCCGTACCGACCGCGGTCGCCGTACTCCCGGCCCCGGTCGTCAGCGGACGTGCGCCCCTCGCGGGGACCGCGGTCGTCCCGCCCTTCACGGCTGAACGGGCGCGGCCCTGAGCCGGCTCGGTCGTCGCGGCGGAAGGGACGATCGCCGCCCTCGCCTCGTGTGTCGCGCCCGTACGGCCGGTCGCCGCCGCCGAACCGGCGCTCGCCACCGCCCTGCGGACGGTCGCCGCGGTCACCGCGGTCGTCACGGCCCGGACGGCCTTCCCCGCCGAACGGACGTGCTCCCGGACCACGGCGGTCGTCCCGCTGGAACGGCGGCCTTCCGCCCCGGTCGCCGGCGCCCGGAGGTCGCCCGCCACGGTCATCCCGCTCGAACGGACGGCCACCGCGGTCGCCACGGTCGAACGAGCGACCGCCACGGTCGTCGCGGTCGAAGGAGCGCGGACCACGGTCGCCGCGGTCATCCCGCTGGAAGGAACGCGGACCACGGTCACCACGGTCGAACGAGCGGCCGCCACGGTCGTCGCGGTCGGACGGACGGCCCCCAGGGCCACCACGATCGTCCCTGAAGGAGGGCCGGCCCTGCCGGTCACCGCGGTCATCCCGGTTGTACGGACGGGAACCCGCGCCACCGCGGTCGTCCCGTCCTTGATGACCTTCGCGTCCCTCACGGTTGAAGGGACGAGAGCCCGAACCTGTGCGATCGTCCCGCTGGAACGGGCGGTTCTCGCGGTCGCCCCGCCCGGGGCCGGAAGGACGGCCTCCACGGTCATCACGGTCGCGCCAGCCGGAGGAGCCGCCGGCGCCGCCGGCGCCTTGCTCGCGCCGATCTCCGTAGCGCGACTCGGACCGGCCGCCGTACGGGCGGTCACCGCGCGGCCCCTGGAATCCCTGGCCGCTACGGGGGGCGCCGTCCCGATCGCCACGACTGTAGGAACGCTCACCGGCGCCGGATCCGCCACTGCGGTCGTCACGACGATCCCCGCGCTCGAAGGAACGGGCGGGACGCTCCGGCCGGTCCCCTCGGTCGGAGGGACGGCTCTGGTAGCCGCCGCGCTCACCACGCTCATAGGGGCGTCCAGGACGGTCGCCGCGGTCGCCACGGCCGAACGTGGCGCGATCTTGGTAGCCCCCCCGCTCAGAACGCTCGTAGGGCCGCCCCGGCCGATCTCCACGATCGGTGGAGCCACCCGGACGGTCACCGCGATCGAACGAGCCCCCGGGCCGGTCACCGCGATCCGACGGACCACTCGGACGGTCGCCACGGTCGTAGGAGCGGCCTGGACGGTCCTGGCGGTCGCCACGGTCGAGGCTACGGCCCGGACGGTCGGGGCGATCAGGGCGGTCACCGCGCTCGTAGGAGCGACCAGAGCCCCCTGCCCTGTCGTCACGGCCGAAGGACCGGCCTTCGCCGGCCCCGCCCCGGCCCTCTCGGTTGAACGGCCGACCGCCGCGGTCGTCGCGCTGGAAGGGGCGTCCTCCACGAGAATCACGGTCGCGAGACCCGTACGAGCCGCCGGGGCCGCCGGGGCCGCCTTCGCGGCGCTCGCCGTAGCGCGGACCATCGCCGGAGCGCCTCTCTCCGCGCGCTCCCGCGCGGTAGCCGTCGGCCGGTCGCCCCTCCCTCGCGCTGTCGGAGCGGTCACCGCGGAATGTTCCGGACCCCTCGCCCGAGCGGTTCCCGCCATCTTCGGGACGGCCCGAGTCCTCACGTCCGTTATCTCTGTTCACTTCTGTCCTTCGTTGCTCGCTCACCGCGTCCGCCGTGATCGGCGTTCACCCGTAGCGCCGACCATGGCGCGGAGGGGACGGGTCATCCGGCCGCGGGACTCAAGGCCCGTTCATTCTGTCGCTGCCCGCCCTTGGCGCCTTACGCGACGAAGGCCACCCGTGGGGGTGGCCCGGCCCTGTCCAGCCTAGCAAGCCCCCACCCCCCAACCGTCCATTCGCCCGAACACCGCGGGCTCTCCACCACTGAAACGACCTTTCCGGCGGCTCTGACGTCAGCAGGCCGATCCACACCCACCATGGCCTTGTGCGATCATCACTGGGCCCGATCCGCGTCAACGGCGAACAGGTTCTGCCGCAGACGGGCTGGCTCATGACCAGGAGCTTTCCCGCTCGAACACGATTCGCCCGCTGTAGAGGAGTCCGGAATGAAAGGGGTCCCCGCGCCATGGCATCCATCCGCCAGGAGTTCGTGATCGACGCGTCCCCCGAGTACATCTGGGACGTGCTGCGCGATGTGGGCGCCGTCCATCAACGCCTGCTGCCCGGCCGCGTCGCCGACACCCGCATCGAGGGCGACCACAGGTTCCTGACCTTCCCCGACGGGCATGTGATCCACGAGTTGATCATCGCGATCGACGACGACGCCCGCCGCCTGGCCTACTCCGTCGTCGAGGGCGCTCGGCCACCGACCGAGCACCACCACGCCTGTTTTGAAGTTCACTCCGAGGGTGACCGGGCGGGACGGGTCGTCTGGACCACAGACGTATTGCCGCACGCACTCGCCACCGAGATCAGGATCCGCGTCCAACGCGGCGCGGAGGAGATGAAACAGGTGATCGAGCGACAGTACGAAGTAGCACTCTCCGACCGCCTCCAGTCGGGCAACATCCAAGGGCCGTAAACGCAGGTAGGCCATCCACACCGTGGATGGCCTACCTTGCACTACACACATAACTATCTATCAAATTTTGTCCGGCGGTGTCCTACTCTCCCACACC
>NZ_JBSGDZ010000019.1:0-213292 GCF_053602655.1 Sphaerisporangium sp. NPDC004334 | reverse complement strand
TGCTCGCTGGCGACGACGCTCACGTTAGGAGCCGGGCAAGGGGTCCATCTGCGTACGAATGCACACTCGGCCGCGAGCGTGCACAACGACACACAGGACAGCCGGAATCGCCGTTCACTGCGACGGAAAGCCCGTCGAGAGCCGGGCCGGTGTGACGATGCGGCCGTTCACCGCCGCGCGGCCGGTGTTGTCCCGTTCCGGACCGGCGACCTCCCCTCGCCATGGCGGGGAGGTCGTTGGCGGCCTTGACCAGGGCGATTACGCAGATCGCCGGATTGAGGCGGGTTTCGGTGGTTTATGGGGATATCGGCGGGTTGTGTGGGGTTTACGCAACGTTTGACTGTGCGCCGCTCCAAGGTCAACCGCGATCTCTAGGTTCAGGTGGCTGGGGATCAAGCCAAGGGAGACCGACATGCACAGCAGCCCCGCGGTCCGGGCGCGCGGGATCACCAAGTCCTTCGGTGAGGTGATCGCACTCGACGGCATCGACCTGGACGTGGCGAGCGGGCAGGTACACGGTCTGGTCGGCCCGAACGGCGCCGGTAAGACGACGCTCCTCGGTCTGCTGCTGGGCCTGGCGGTCGCCGACAGCGGTGGCCTTGAGATCCTGGGCACGCCGGTCGGCCGGACGCTCGCCGTCCCCGACGGCGTCGCGGGATTCGTGGACGGCCCCGGGCTCTATCCCTCGCTCACGGCTCGGCAGAACCTCTCGGCCCTGGCGTCCCTGCGCCGGCAGGAGTCCGGCGGCGCCGCCGGTGTGGACGACGCGCTGGAGCAGGTGGGACTCACCGACGTCGCCGACGACCGTGTCCGGGGCTTCTCGCTCGGGATGCGCCAGCGGCTCGGACTGGCCGCCGCGCTGCTCACCAAGCCACGACTGCTCGTTCTCGACGAGCCCGCCAACGGCCTGGACCCCGCGGGCAAGCAGCACGTGCACCGCGTCATCACCGGACTGGCCGAGGACGGGGCCGCCGTGGTCCTGTCCAGCCACCGGATGGACGACCTCGCCGTGCTGTGCTCGGAGGTCACCATCCTCGCCACCGGCCGCGTCGTCTTCACCGGGCCGGTGGGCAGGCTCGCCGCCGAGAGCGGCGAGCTGGACTACCGGCTGGTCACCTCCGACCCGGAGGCCGCTCGCCGGCTGGCGGCACAGGCGCCCGGGCTCCGCGTCGTGCCCGGCCGCGACCTCGGCCAACGGGCGGACGCCGCCGACGTCGTCGTCCGCGGGCCGGTGACGGCTCTGGACGAACTGGTCGTCCGGCTGGTGGGAGCCGGCGTGGCGCTCCGTGAGCTCGGACCCGTGGTGGCGCCCCTGGAGGCCGCGTTCCTGGCCCTGACCGGCGCCGGACGGCAGGACGCGCGATGACCACGACAACCCTCACCCCACCCCGCGCCGGCGCGCACCCGGCGCCGGTGAGGCGCGCCTACCGGTTCGAGCTGGTCAAGCTGCTCTCGCAGTGGCGGATCCGCCTGCTGCTCGCGGCCTGCTGGATCGGCCCGGCGGCCTTCGTGGCCGCGGTGAGCCTGCAGAGCACGCTGCCCGCCGACACGGTCTTCGGCCGATGGATGAACGCGACCGGCTGGGCCGGGGCGCTGGTCGTGCTGGACTTCTCGTGCAGCTGGGCGCTGCCGCTGCTGACGGCGCTGGTCGCCGGCGACGTCTTCGCCGCCGAGGACCGGCTGGGCACCTGGCGCCATCTCCTGGTGGCGGTGCGTTCCCCGCGGCGGATCTTCGTGGCCAAGACCCTGGCCAGCCTCACCGTGATCCTGCTGCTGGTGGCCGGACTGGCCGCGTCGGGCATCGCCGGCGGCCTGGCCGCGGTGGGCGGCCGGCAGCTCGCCGGCCTGGACGGCCATCTCCTGGCGCCGGCGGACGCGGCCGGCACGGTCCTGCTCGCGTGGGCCTGCGCGCTGGCGCCGACGCTGGCGTTCGCCGCGGTCGGCCTGCTCGGCTCGGTGGCCCTGGGCCGCTCTCCGATGGGGCTGCTGGTGCCCGCGCTGCTCGCCTTCGCGCTGCAGCTCGCGCAGTTGCTCCCGCTGCCGGTGGCCGTGCGGCTGGCCCTGCCGAGCAACGCCTTCATCGCCTGGCGCGGGCTGTTCACCGACCCGGCGCAGACGGGTCCCCTGCTCATGGGCCTCGCGGTGAGCCTGGTGTGGGCGGTCACCGCCACCGCGCTGGCCTACCGCCTGTTCCTGCGCCGCGACTTCACCGACCTGACCTACGACGGCTCCGGCCGGCAGGTCCTGGTGGCGGCGGTCCTGCCGCTGGCCGCGCTGGTGGCCCTGACCGTCGGCGTGGTGGCCGTCGCGACCCCGGCCACCGGCTCGGGGATCGGGAAGGCGAAGCTGCAGGACTCGCTCGCCACGGCGTTCGCCCACCTCTACCGGCTGCAGACGCGGGAGCTCAATCGTCCCGATGTCACCGAGGCGCGGTTGGGGGCCACCGCATCCTGCGACAAGGGCGGCTCCCGGGTGCTGGACGAGGGGCCGGGCAACGACTGGCGGTGTGTCGTGTCCTGGCACCTCCCCGGCACGACCGCCGTGGGGTCGGCCATCTACCAGCTCGACGTCACCGCGGACGGGCGGTACGTCGCCGATGGAGACGGACCCAAGGAGGTCAACGGCTTTTTCCAGGTGCGTACTCCGGCCGGAGACGCGCCCAACCCCCTGTGGCAGTTCGACGGGAACGTCGACCTGCTTGCCGGCACCCCGAAGGAATGATTCATGCACGTCCAACGCCAGCGCGTGGAGAAGGCCCGTTTCGGTCTCTCCGGCCGGCGCACCGGCCGCTTTCTCGCGGTGGGCACCGCCGCCCTCGTCGTCGTCAGCGGTGGCATGGCCTATGCCTCCACTGAGATGTTCGGCACCGACCAGGTCGGCCAGACCACCGGCAAGGGTCTGGTCGTCTCCGGCGCCCAGTACCTCGACCCGATCGGCGAGCGCCTCGTCATCGACAACGGCAAGATCATGTCGTCCACGGTCAGCCCGGACGGCACCCACCTGGCTGCCAACATCACCGACGGCGGGATGGCGCTCGTCATCGTCGACCTGAAGAACTGGAAGGTGCAGCAGCTCGTCGGCAACAACGCGGCGGCGAACCTGCGCATCAGCGGCAACGACGTGGGCCAGGAAGGCCCCACGTACTCGCCCGACGGTTCGCAGCTGTGGCTGGGCCGGGCCGACGGGTTCACCAGGTTCACGGTGAACGCGGACGGCAGCCTCGCCAACCCCGTCAACCTCACCATCGCCGCGCAGGGCTCGAAGCGCGCGCTGGTGGGTGAGCCGGTGTTCTCCGCCGACGGCAAGACGGTGTACGTCGCCGTCAACGGCCAGAACCGGGTGGTCGCCCTGGACGCGGCGACCGGGGCCGTCCAGCGGAGCTGGGCCGTGGGCAACGCCCCTCGTGACCTGGTCGCGGTCGGGAACAAGCTCTACGTGAGCAACGAGGGGGGACGTCCGGCCAACCCCGGCGAGACGACGATCAACTCCTACGGCACCCAGGTGCCGGCCGATCCGAAGACCGGCGCCGCCACCACCGGCACGGTCAGCGTCATCGACCTCGCCGACCCGAGCGCCGCCGTCGCGAGCATCGAGACCGGTCTGCACCCGACCGCCCTGTACGCCAAGAACGGGGCGTTGTTCGTCACCAACACCGCCACGAACGACGTGTCGGTCATCGACACGGCCCGCGACGAGGTCGTCCAGACGATCGCCACCCAGCCGTGGCCGGAGTCCCAGGTCGGCTACGAGCCCGACGCGGTGACGCTCACCGACGACGGCCACCTGCTGGTCACCCTCGGACGCGCCAACGCGGTCGCCGTCTACCGGTACACCTCGCCGCAGGAGCCGGTCAGCTACGTCGGCCTGCTCCCGACGGACTACTTCCCCGCGGAGATCACCACCATCGGCGACCAGGTGCTGGTCTCCAACACCCGTGGCATCGACGCTCGCCGCCCCACCACCGCCGCCGGGCACGGCACCCACGACACCACCTCCAGCCTGCAGCGGTTCACGCTGCCGGACGACAGGCGGATCGCCGAGTACACGGCCAAGGTCTTCGCCCAGAACGGCTGGGGTGAGAACGACCTGAAGGTCGCGCACGGCAACAAGCAGAAGGCCGAGGCGGTCCCGAAGCGGCTGGGCGACCCCTCGACGATCAAGCACGTCTTCCTGATCGTCAAGGAGAACCGGACCTACGACCAGGTCCTCGGCGACCTCCCGCAGGGCAACGGCGACCCGGCGCTGGCCCAGTACGGCGACAACGTGACGCCGAACCAGCACGCGCTGGCCAAGCAGTTCGGGCTGTACGACAACACCTACGACATCGGCACCAACTCCGCCGAGGGCCACAACTGGCTGATGCAGGCCGACAACCCGGAGTACACCGAGTCCTCGGCCGGTGAGTACCTGCGCAGCTACGACACCGAGGACGACGCGCTCGGCCACCAGCGGACCGGCTTCATCTGGAGCGGCGCGCAGGCGGCGGGCGACTCCGTGCGGAACTTCGGCGAGTTCCACCAGTTCCTCACCAAGCCGGCCGGCGCGACCTGGCAGAACCTGTACTGCGACACCAAGAACATGGAGGCGACGGGGCAGGACACCACCTACACCCTGAACTCCTCCTCTCCGATCCCGTCGCTCAACGACGTGTCGGTGCACGGCTTCCCGAAGTTCGACACCAGCGTCCCGGACATCTACCGGTACCAGATCTGGAAGCGTGACTTCGAGGCCAACGGCCCGGCGAACCTGAACATGTTCTGGCTCTCCAGCGACCACACCGGCGGTCCGGTGAACGGCGCCGCTCAGGTCGCCGACAACGACCTGGCGGTCGGCAAGATCGTGGACACCATCTCGCACAGCCCGTACTGGAAGGACTCCGCGATCTTCGTGGTCGAGGACGACTCCCAGGCCGGCACCGACCACGTCGACGGCCACCGCGCCCCGATCCAGATCATCAGCCCGTGGGCCCAGCACGGCACGGTGGACAGCCACTACTACACGCAGATCAACATGATCCGCACCATCGAGCAGATACTCGGGATCCACCCGATGAACCAGAAGGACACCGCCGCCACCCCGATGAGCCGGGCCTTCACCAAGAAGCCCGACTACAGGCCCTTCACCTTCCTGCCGAACCGCACGTCGCTGACCTTGGGTCTGTCGGCGGCGAACCTGCCGTCCTGCGGTGCGGACACCCCAGCGCCGCAGAACCCGAGCGCCGCGGCCGCGCCGACGGCGAAGGTGCCGGCGGACCAGAAGGAGGTCGCGGCGAAGTGGGCGGCCTGGAAGTCGCGGCAGCCGTTCAGCGGGCCCGCCGCCCGGGCCGACTCCGTCAGCCCGGTGCAGATGGACCACTTCTCGTGGTACGAGGCGCACGACTTCAGCAAGCCCTACCCGGGTGAGACGAAGTTCTACGCGCCGGACCAGGTGCCGGGCGCGGCCATTCCGTCGTCGGAGAACGACGGCTGACCTCCGGGCACCTCACGCGACGGCCCGCCGTGATCGCGGCGGGCCGTCGCCTGTGTCGCGCTCGTCGGTGGACAGGGCCCGGGTGAGCCGGTGCGCCGTCCGCGGGTTCACTCGAAGCGGGCGTGCGGCGCCGCGCCCCGGGGGGTGCGGACCGGGCCGGACGCGCCCGGACGGACGTCGAAGTCGAAGATCGCGGTGGGCAGGTAGACGGTGGCGCAGGAGTTGGGGATGTCCACCACCCCCGACAGCCGGCCCTCGATCGGTGCGGCGCCGAGCAGCAGGTACGCCTGCTCGGGGTGGTAGCCGAAGGCCGTCAGGTAGTCGATCGCGTGCAGGCAGGCCCGCTGGTAGGCCAGGTGCGAGTCCAGATAGCGCTGCTCGCCGTCCAGGGTGACCGACACCCCGGAGAACGCGAGCCACTCGCTGTACTGCGGGGCGGTGCGGCCCGGCATGAAGATGGTGTTCTCGCCGACCCCGTACGTCCGCATGCCGTCCTTGAGCAGCTCGACCCGCAGGTCGACGAAGCCGCCCATCTCGATGGCGCCGCAGAAGGTGATCTCGCCATCGCCCTGGGAGAAGTGCAGGTCGCCGACCGACAGGTTCGCTCCGGGCACGAACACCGGATAGAACACCCGCGAGCCCTTGGTCAGGTTCTTGATGTCCTGGTTGCCGCCGTTCTCTCTCGGAGGCGCGGTGCGGGCGGCCTCGGCCGCGATCCGGTCGAAGTCGGACCGGGGCACCGAGCCGAGGACGGCGTCCCGGGGCTCGGGAGGCAGGGCCAGCGGCGGCACTCTTCGCGGGTCGGTGGCTCTCAGTGCCCCCTCGCGGGCGTTCCACCTGGACAGCAGCGCCGCCGACGGCGCCGTGCCCATGAGCCCAGGATGGACGATGCCGGTGAACGACACCGCGGGGACGTGGCGCGATGTAGCGGTCTGCCCGGAGAAATCCCAGATCGCCTTGTAAGCGTCGGGGAACTGCTCGGTGAGGAAACCGCCGCCGTTCTCGGTCGCGAAGATGCCGGTGTAGCCCCAGCCCTGACCGGCCAGTGGGCCGCTGTCCTCCTGCGGGATGGGGCCGAGGTCGAGGATGTCCACGACCAGCAGGTCGCCCGGCTCCGCTCCCTCGACCCCGAACGGGCCGCTGAGCGCGTGCACCGTCGTCAGCGGGGCGTCACGGATGTCCTGCGCGGAGTCGTCGTTGTGGATGGCGCCGTCGAACCACTCCCGGCAGTGGACCCGGAAGCCGTCGCCGGGCTTGACCCACGCCACCGGCGGGATCTCGGGGTGCCAGCGGTTGTGGCCGATCTTGGCCTGGTCGGTGAACCTCTTGTCCGAGTCGAGCGGGAAGATCAACTCTGGCACGGCTGGGCTCCTTTCGGCGCTGCGCGACCGGGACGGTCACGGCCGCGGCAGGCGGCCGGCGGCGGGATGCAGGGCCACCGCGCCTCTGGGGCGGCGCCCCGGCAGGGAGGTGACGACTTCGGGCTCGGAGGCCCTGCGCTCGGCCCGCCGCATGTGAGCCGACACGGCGGCCCGGGTGCGCACCAGCGTCGGCGCCGAGAACGCCCGGGCCGACGCCGCTCCGCAGCCGGGGCAGGACACCTCCGCCGGTGCGGTGCCGATCGGAAAAGTGACCTCGACCTCGCGGCAATGCGGACAGTTATAGCCATATGTCGCCATAGCTCACGTCCGTGGATGCGTGGGCGGCCCCGTCGGGCGATGCTCCGCAGAGCCGCCGTCGCCGTGACGGCCGATCGCCGATGCGGCTACTCCCCGTCGCCGCTGTCACCGCCGCCGCAATACTGCTGGTCCCACCGAGCGGTCCTGTAGCTGTAGCAGTAGTAGCAGCCGTCGTCCCTCCACTTGCACAGGTCGGAGGAGGAGGGGGCGCGGTGTCCGGCCGATGCGCAGACGCTTGGACTGGACGCCTGGGCGGCGCCGGTGGCGACGAGCGTGGAGGCCGCCAGCGCGGCGGCGAAGAGGAGACGTTTGAGCATCAGAGATCACTCCCTGAGGTGAGAGCCGAGCCCGGATGGCGGGATGACCGGCGCCGGCTCCGGGTCTCGGGACACGCCGATGCGGCGCTGAACATCACCCACACTAATCCCGATATCTGGCGAAATCGCCCAGGCGGCGGCAAATATCGCTTTTGGCGGATGGCCGCGTGAACGCGATACCTCGAATGCGTCAGAGGAATACGGCATCGCGCCTCCGAGGGTGTCTGGGCGCCTTCCACCAGGGGAACCGTGTCTCCGGCGGAAGTCCGGACGGCGATTCCCCGGGGAATTCAAAGCGGCGCCACAGGGGCGGAAAATGCCGGACGGGAAAGCGGCGGAATCGTTGGCGTGGTACTGGGAGGAAACAGGAAGAACCAGAGGGGACGACGCCCTCGGACGGGAAGACCTGTCCGGCCTGCCGGACGGCCTCCCGCCCGGACCACGCCGACGTCCGGCCACGCCGCCTGGGGCGCCGGCCGGGCCTCGGGTGGCGTGGGCGGTCCGGTCAGCGGAAGGGGGTGACGTCGACGCGGCCGTCGTCGCAGACGTCCGCCTTGAAGGGGATCTCCAGGTGGGCGACCTCGTCGGGCGGGATGATCATGAGGCGGGCGGCCGGCTGGCAGGCCTTCTCGGCGCCCACCTTCATGACCGTCCAGTGCAGCCGTGCCCGCCCCTGGCCGCCGGGCCGCAGGGTGACCCGGTGCGGGGTGACGCTCTCCCTGCGGGTCCTGGTCCGCAGGGCGTCCCCCTTGCCGTCGATCATGACAAGCCCGACGAAGCCGTAGACCCAGCACGTCTTGGCCGAGGTGTTGGTGAACACGAGCGGCGCGTACCGCTGGCCGGCTCCGGCGTCGACCCGTCCGACGCTCGCCTTGAGCTGGGTCGTACGGCACCGCGCGACGGCGGACTCGCCGGCGGTGGCGGACTTCGAGACGGTGGTGGCCCTCGTGGCGGCCTGGGCCTGTACGCCCGAGCCGGCGACCGCCGCGAGCAGGGCGGCCGTCAGGACAAGTGGTGTGCGCATCTTCACACCAGATTGGACGCACGTTGCGGCCGACTTGTTGGCCGTCAAGCCGAGACCGGTGCCGCGACCGGCTGTGTGCTCGGTCACTGTGTCGCAGGTCACATCGGGGGCGTGTCACGTGCGGGCGGGCGGCTCGCGTCTCGGGGTGGTCGGCACGAGCAGAAAGGCGGCGGCGCATTAAGAAGATGCCCGCCTCGGGCGCCTCCTGGCCGCGCGGCGGCCGCTTCACCCGCACTCGGGGCGTGCGATGACGCACCTGCACGCCGACCAGCAGGTGTTCGACGAGCATCGCAACCTGCCGTTCTCGGTGGCCTACCGTCTGCTCGGCGCCGAGGACGCCGTGCAGGACGCCTGGATCAAATGGTCGGCCGCCGGTCGCTCGCAGGTGGCCGACCCCAAGGCGTACCTGGCGCGCATCGTGTCGAATCTGGCGATGGAACGGTTGCGCTCGACCCGGCGCCGGCGCGAGACCTATGTGGGGCTCCCGGAACCCCTGCTGACCAGCGGCGACACCGCCGACGACGTCGCGGGCGCCGATTCGGTGTCGATGGCCATGCTGGTGGTGCTGGAGACGCTACCGCCCGCGACCTCGGCACGGCCCGATAGCCGCGCCCGTGCCCGCACAGGGCACAGGTCGGAGCGGGACGCGAAGCAGGTAAGCGTCCGGGCGGGCTGGTGCGTATAGGGGACGTGGAGCATCTGGATTTCGAGCAGTTCTACGGGGAGAACCGGGATGCCTGCCTTCGTGCGGTGCTGGCCGCCACCGGCGACCGGCAGCTGGCGGAGGACCTGGTCGCCGAGGCGTTCACCCGCGCGTGGACGTCCTGGCGCAAGGTGAGCAGGCATCCGGCGCCGAACGCCTGGATCGTCCGCGTGGCGCTCAACACCCGGGTCACCTGGTGGCGGCGCCGCCGTCACGAGGTCACGCTGACCGATCACGAAGCCGTGGATCCCGCGGGGGCGGACGTGGCCGGCGTGGACCCCGCTCTGCTGGTGGCGCTACGGCGCCTGCCACGGCGGCAGCGGGAGGTGGTGGCGCTGCGCGTGTTCCTCGATCTGGACACCGAGACCACCGCCGGCGCGCTGGGGATCGCTCCAGGAACCGTGACCGCACATCTGTCGCGCGCCGTCGCGGCCATGCGCGGTCATCTCGCACCAGTCAACAGCCAGGAGGGCGAACGATGAACGACAACGACGTGCTCGACGCGGTACGGGACTCGATGGCCGGGGTGCACATGCGCACGCCGGTGCAGAAGGTCGTGGCGGCGGGCCGGGCGCGCCGCCGCCGCAGGATCGCGGGGGCCGCCGGCGGCGCCGCGCTGGCGGCCGGCCTCGCGCTGACGCCCGTGCTCGACAACCCGCAGGTGAACGCGCCGCCACTCGCGTCCGGCAACCAGGTGCACGTGCACCTGGCCGCGTTCTCCGTCGACAGCAACCCCGACGGCACGGTCACCGTGAAGATGACCAAGCGGCAGTCACTGGACCCGGCGACCATGGAGCGGACCCTGGCCCAGGCCGGCATCCCCGCCCAGATCACGATCAACAAGTGGTGTGAGCCGTCGGACCATTCGCAGAACCTGGACAAGGACTTCAGGAAGGTCCTGCATGACGGGCGCCAGCCCAACGGGGAACCCGTCATGATCTTCACGCCCTCGGCGATGCCCCCGGCGACCAAGCTGGTCATCGGCATGCGGACCGAGGACTACCAGCCCGAATCCACCAGCCGGGTCGCGGTCTCGATGGTCCTGGTGCCCAACGACGCTCCGCTGACCTGCACCACGGACGTCCCGAAGGGCCCGCCGCGCGACCCCAGGCACGGAGGCAAGCCCACGGGCAAGCCGGACCAGGCCGACCCGAACAACGACCCCAAGACCGACCCCAAGAACGACCCCGATCTCACTGAGAAGCAGAAGCTGAAGACGGAGTACAAGGGCTAGATCGTCAGGGATCCCCGCCGCGACGGCAGGGCCGGGTGACCTCCCTCCCCGGGGTCGCCCGGCCCTGCTTCTCTCACGTCCCGGAACCGATGACGGCGGCTAGGGGAGCCGGTGGCGCACCCAGACGTTGGGCTCGACGTAGACGGCGTGGCCGTGGTCGGCGTCGCAGTGGACGGGCACCAGCGCGCCCGGGACCGCCACCTCGCCGGAGTCGTCGAAAGCAAGGCCCGTCCAGCCTCGCCACTCCTCCAAGGTGCCCGGCACCACCATGGATCGCCGGGCGACCTTCTCGATGACGCCGCCGGCCCGCACGTGGACCCGCAGCCAGGGGTCGGCCGGCAGGCCGTCCTCTCTGCGCAGGGCGGCGTAGTCCGCCATCGGGGTGCGCGGCTGGAGGTGCTTGCCGCTGGGGCGCACCGGAGCGAAGAGTTCGCCGAAGCCGAGGCGTGCCGCCTGGTCGCGCAGCGCGCCGAGCATGACCGCCGACAGGCCCTTCCCCTGCATGTCGGGCCTGATCGTGATCTCCAGCGCCGAGATCGCGTCGGGCGCCCGCCCGCGGCGCCGCGCCCTGGCCGCGCGCCACAGCACGCCGTCCCAGCCGTCGTCGGGCAGTTCGTCGCCTTCGAGCAGGAAGGGCGCCGAGAAGGCGCGCGCCACGAGCTCGCCCGGCTGGTCGCGGTCCTCGGCGACCAGCGCGAACTCCGCGTACTCGGCGCCGACCACCGGGTAGAACAGGTTGGCGACCGGGTCCTCCTTCATGAAGACCGGCCAGCTGTCGGGCATCGCCCATAATCGGGGCTCCAACTCGGGGCGCTCCGCGAGCGTGGTGATGCGCAGGTCCATGACCCGATTGTCCCCACGCGGCCATGCGCCGCCAAGAGGCCGTGCGGGTCCGGTTCCGCCCGCACGACCGGCGGCGGTGCCGCGGATCCGGACCGATGGCCACCTGCGGTGAGCGGGGGTGGCCATTTCCGTTCATACGGCGTCGGAAGTCCGTTTCACCCGCCGCCGGAACCTGGACTCAGTTCTGTCCGATCGTCTTCTCGATGGCCTCGATGACCGATGGGTCCTCGGGTTCGACGCGCGGGCGGAACCGCGCGACGACGGCGCCGTCGCGGTCGAGCAGGAACTTCTCGAAGTTCCACTGGACGTCGCCCGCGTCGCCCGAGGCGTCCGGGGTCTCCACCAGGGACGTGTAGAGCGGGTGGCGGTCATCGCCGTTGACGTCGAGCTTCTCCAGCAGGGGGAAGTCCACGCCGTAGGTCGTGACGCAGAAGTCCTGGATCTGCTCGGACGACCCCGGCTCCTGTCCGGCGAACTGGTTGCAGGGAACGCCGACGACCGTGAAACCACGCTCGCCGAAGCGCTGCTGGAGCCGGACCAGGCCGGCGTACTGAGGGGTGAGACCGCATTTCGACGCGACGTTGACCACCAGGGTCACCGCGTCGCCGGTCAGCTCCGCCAGCGTGGTCGGCGCATCGGCAAGGGTGCGCACCGGAATATCCCGAGGAGTCATGGGGCAACTCTAGACACGCTCGTTCCTCAGTCCGGCAGAGGGATCGCGGTCGCGGTCGCGGTGCGGGAGGCGGCGGTCTCGGGGGCGACGGCGTCGTCGCGGAGGTTGACCGGACGGTAGGCGTGGAACTGGGAGCCCGCGGTGAGCCCGTCCTTGACCACGCGGTGGTCGGTGCCGTAGCCGGCGCGCTGCTGGTAGGCCCAGTAGGAGGTGTGCGCGGCGTCGGCCCACTTGTCGAAGATGACCACCGCGCGCGCGGTGTTGCCGCCCACCGGATCGATCACCAGGTCGCCCCGGCGCAGCTCGGCCATCTTGATGGGACGGCTGTAGGCACGCGAGGCCAGGCTGATGGTGTTCGGGCCCGGCCGGGGCAGCCCGAGCGCCATGGAGACGTAGCCGGAGCCGTCGGTCCGGTACCCCTCGTATGTCTTGAACTGGCTGTAGGGGACGCGCCGAGCGGTGGCCGGGCGCCAGCCGCCCGCACGGGCGATCATCGCCGTCCGGGCGATGACGGGCGGCGGACTCACTGTTCCGCCCGCCGCTCCCGTGGTGCGCGCGGTGCTCGGCGTGGCCGTGGGCCGCGCCTCGCCGCCCGCGTCGCCGCCGAGGGCCGAGATGGCGAGCACCACGCCGGCGGTCATGCCCACGACCAGGCCCGCCGCCGCACCGACCAGGAACCGCCGCCTCAGTCGTTCCGCCGGCCCGCGCGGTGCCACCGCGCCAGGCGCCTGCCCGGCATCCCGGACGGCCTGACCCTCGATGACCCGGGTCTCCAGAGCCGTGGTCGCGCCGGCGGATGTCTCCGGGTCCGGCGACCCGTTGCTCAGGGGGCCGGGGTGAGCCGGGTCCAGGGCGGTGGCTGTGTCGGTGGCTGTGTCGGTGGCGCGGGCGGTGTCGGTGGCTGTGTCGGTGGCGCGGGCGGTGTCGGTGGCGGCGTCGGCGGGCGGGTCCCATTCCGCCGAGCGTCGCGCCTGGTCGGCCGACTCCCACAGTTCGCGGAAGCGACGCCCGTCCGCACGGCACAGCCGGGCGAGCCCCTCCACGGCGTCCAGCGGGATCCACGTCTCCCCGGAGAGCCATCGCCCCCAGGACGACCGGCTCGCGTGGGTGGCCTGTTCCAGCGCCCGCAGGTCGAGTCCCGCCCGTTCCTTGAGCGCTCGCAGCTCCCGCAGCAGCACGCGGGTCGGCTCGGGGAGATCGTCGGGGAGCGGGCGCAGCCGTCGGCTCCGGCTCGGGTTTCCGGTTCCATTCGCCACGGTGGTTCGTCCCAACCTTGTCCCAGCGGTCTGAGTCATCGCAGGTCATGTCGACACCTAGGCGGCTATTGTCCCAACTTCACCAATTTCACGAAGCGTTTCAGGAATTTCCTGTCAGCGTGTGTGCTCGGCCGGCCAACCGAACGATCAAACGGCAGGGACAAGGAGAGCACATGCCCTCGGACCGAAGCTTAAGGATCACGGCGGGACACCTGGCACTCATCACCGTGGTCACCTGCGGCGGCCTCGCCCCCGCGGCGGCGGCGCACGCGGCGTCCCCCACCCCCGGCGTCCCGGCCGCGGTGGTGGGCACCGGCACCACCGCGGTGCCCGAACTCGCGGCCGCCGCGGCCGCCGCGCCGATCACCCGCTCGCAGGTGATCGCCCGCGCCAAGACGTGGAATCCCCACACCTCCAAGCGGGTGCCCTACAGCCAGACCAAGACGCACGGCGGCTACCGGACCGACTGCTCCGGCTACGCCTCCATGGCGCTGGGCCTGGCCAAGCCGGGACCGATCACCGTGGGGCTCGCCAAGAGCGCCTACACCCGCCGCATCCAGATGTCGGAGCTGCGCAGAGGCGACCTGGTGATCGACGCGATCGGCTCCAACACCACCCGCCATGTGGTGATCTTCGACAAGTGGGCCAACTCGGCGCACAGCTCCTACTACGCCTACGAACAGCGCGGCCATTACGGGACCGACTACCGCACGCGCACCTACGGCCTGTCGTCGGGAAGCGAGTACAAGCCCTACCGCCCGCTGAACATCCGCGAGGACGCGCCGCCGCCGCCCCCTCCCACGGTCACCCGCGCGCAGGTGATCGCCCGGGCCATGTCCTGGAACCCGGGGACCGTGAAGCGGGTGCCCTACAGCCAGGCCAAGCAGTACGGCGGCTACCGGACCGACGGCTCCGGCTACGTGTCGATGACGCTGGGACTGCCCAAGCCCGGACCGCTCACCACCGCCCTGGCCTCCAGCGTCTACAGCCGTCCCATCGCGATGGCGCAGTTGCTCCAAGGCGACCTGGTGATCGATCCGGTGGGCGGCAACACCGCGCGCGCGGTGGTCATCTTCGACAAGTGGGCCGACGCCGCGCACACCTCTTACTGGGCCTACCAGCAGCGCGCCGGCTACGGCACCGACCACCGCGTGGTCAAGGACGGGCTCACCGCGGGCTCCCAGTTCCACGCCTACCGTCCCACGAGGATCCGCTAGTGCCCAGGCCACACCTGATGCGCAGGACGCGCCCGCGTGCCGGATCGTCCCGGCACGCGGGGGGCCGCGCGGCGGGCGCCGGGACGGCGGTCCTGCTCGCGGCGGCGATGGCGGTGACCGCTCCCGGCACACCCGCGCGGGCCGCCGCCGTCTCGACCACGCGGGCCGCCGTCCTGACCGCGCGAGCCGCCATTTCGACCACGCGGGCCGCCGTCTCGACCGCGCCCTGCGGGGGCGCGGCGGTGACGGCGGGGGACGCGGACCTGGCCGCGCGGCTCGACACCCGGATGACGATGAAGATGCGCGGGTACCTGGACGGCTACCGCGTCACCTGCGCCCGGGCGGTCGTCGCGGCCGTCCGCGCCCGCGGGCTGCCCCGTGAGGCCGCGGTGATCGCCGTCACCACGGCCATCGTCGAGTCGGGCGTGCGGAACATCGACCGCGAGGTCGACCACGACAGCCTGGGCGTGTTCCAGCAGCGGGCCACGTGGGGCACCGCCGCCCAGCGGCTGGACGTTGCGTGGGCGACCGGCGCGTTCCTGGACAAGATGCTGCGCAAGTACCCCGACGGCTCGTGGCGCTCGGCGGTGGTGGGCGAGGTCTGCCAGCGCGTCCAGGTCTCGAAGTACCCGGAGCGGTACCAGCCGCAGGCGGCGGACGCGCGGCTGATCGTCGGGGAGCTGTGGCCGGTCCCCGGCCTGACGCCGGCGCAGGTCATCGCCAGGGCCCTGACCTGGAACCCCGGGACCGTGAAACGGGTGCCCTACAGCCAGGTCAAGCGGTACGGCGGCTACCGGACCGACGGCTCGGGCTACGCCGCGATGGCGCTGCGGCTCGGCGGCCCCGGCCCCGACTCGCGGGGGCTGGTCTCGGCCCGCTACAGCACGCGCGTCGCGGTGGCCGCGCTGCGGCCCGGCGACCTGGTCATCAGGGCCGCCGGCCCGGCCGCCGGCCGGCAGGTGATCATCTTCGAACGGTGGGCGGACGCCCGGCACACCTCGTACTGGGCCTACCAGCAGCGTCGTGGCTACGGCACCGACCACCGGCGGCTGAGCGACGGCATCTCCCCGGCGGCCGGCTTCCTGGCCTACCGCCCGCACGCCGTCCGCTGATCGGCCCGTCAGGCGCGCTCGTGGAGCAGGAGCAGGGTGTAGGCGGCCACGGAGGAGGAGTCGGTGACGGCGCCGGTGAGGATCATGTGCTCGAACTCCGCGCGGGAGACCCAGCGCTGGCGCATGTCCTGCTCGCTGTGCTCCCGCTCGGCCTGCCCCTCGGTGAGCCCGGTGGCCAGGTACACGTGCAGGCCCTGGTCGGTCATGCCGTGGGCGTTGTCCAGGCGGCCGATGTGCCGCAGGTCGGCGGCCCGCAGGCCCGTCTCCTCCGCCAGCTCCCTGCGGGCCTCCTCCTCGCGGGTGGTGGCCTGCGCGGAGCCCTGCGGGAAGCTCCACGAGCGGCGGCCGATCGGGTAGCGATACTCCTCGACCAGGTGGAAGCCGTCGTCCTCCTGCGGGACGACGAGCACGAAGTCGGGCCGGACGACGTACCCGTACAGGCCGGGGGAGCCGTCGGGATGCTCGATGGCGTCCTCGCGCACCGTCATCCACCGGTTGCTGTAGACGACCTTGGAGGACACCTGCCGCACCACGGCGTGCGCGTCGGTCATGACGCCGCATCCTACCCGGGCCGTCCCTCCGAGGCAGGCGGCCGAGGACGGTCCGTAGGGGTAGCGTCGGAGCATGCGGCTTCATGTGGGATGCGCGATGTGGACGCACACGCCGTGGCAGGGACGATATCTCCCCCACCCGCTCGCCCCCGGCGAGCGCCTGCGGGCGTACGCGACCTGGTGCGACGCGGTGGAGGGCAACACCACGTTCTACGCGACGCCGGCGCGGAGCACCGTGGAGTCGTGGGCGCGGCAGACCGGCCCCGACTTCCGCTTCGTGGTCAAGCTGCCCAAGTCGATCACGCACGAGCGCCGGCTGTCCGGCGCGGAGGAGGAGCTGCGCGCCTTCCTCGCGGCGATCGAGCCTCTCGGGCCGCGTGCCCACGCGCTGTGGATCCAGCTGCCCGGGTCCTTCGCCCCCGGCGACACCGGCGCACTCGCGGGCTTCCTGCGCGGGCTTCCCGGCGGGTACCGCTACGCCGTCGAGGTGCGCCACCGCGCGTTCTTCGACGACGCGCGGTCGGCGGGGCTGCTCGAACGGGTGCTGTCGGGGGCCGGGGCCGAGTGGGTGCCCTTCGACACCACGGTCCTGTTCCAGAGCCCTCCGAGCAGCGACGCCGAACGGGAGGCGTGGACGAGGAAACCGCGGGTCCCGCGCCGGACGGCCGCGCTCACCGACCGCCCGATCGTCCGCTACCTGGGCCGGGACGACGCGGCCCGCACGGTGGAGGGGTGGCGGCCGTGGGTGGCCACGGTGGCGGAATGGCTGCGCGAGGGCCGTTCGCCGACGGTGTTCGTGCACACCCCCGACAACGCCGACGCGCTGATGCTCGCCCGCCGCTTCCACGACGACGTGCGCGCCCAGGTGCCGACCCTGGAGCCGCTCCCCGACCCGCTGCCGGCCGAGCCGCTGACCCTGTTCTAGCGGGTCGTCCCAGCGCCTCGCCGCGGCTCAGGTGAGGGCGGCGGACAGGCGGTCGCGCAGCGCGGCCTCGTGGGCCGGGTCGGTGCGCAGGGTCACGGTGAGCCCGTCGCCGGCGGCCCCGGCCAGGACGTCGAGCAGGGTGGCGAGCTGCGCGGGCGGTTCGGCGGCGAGCAGGTCCTCGGCGTGCTCCACGGTCAGGGCGACCGGCCCGGAGCCGGTGGCGTCGCGCAGGGAGTCGGCGAAGGCGTCCCAGTTGCGGCCGAAGTAGCCGGGGAAGCGCAGGACCCGCGCCGCCTCCTCGAAGAGGGCGGCGCGGGTGCGGCACGCGCTCCCGTCGACGACCGCCGGCGCCGGGCCGGTGGACACCGTCAGCCATCGGGGCAGCGGACGTTCGGCGGGTGTCATGGGTAGTCCTAGAGCCGGTGGAAGTCGGTGTAGTGGTTGGGCGAGAACCAGGTCACGCCGGTGCTGCGGTTGACGACGATGCGGTAGGCGTCACGGGCGGCGCCCTTCGCGCGGGAGTACACGTCGTACTCGTAGTAGGTCGCGCCGCTGGGGAGCTGCCCCTCGCGGTTGTAGAAGCGCCCGCCAGTGTAGTTGTAGCGGCCGTCCGGCCAGGAGTACCAGCCGCTGGTGGTGGGGTAGCCCTTGGAGGCCCAGATCGAGTCGGCCGAGCGCGCGTCCGCGCAGCGGGAGATGGTGCAGGAGCCGTAGACCGACGCGTCGGCGGGGGTGATGCCGACCAGGCCGGTCAGGGAGACGAGGGCGGCGAGTACGACGGTCAGCCGTGCCGGCCAGAAAGGTCGCGGGCGTTGCAGGGTGTGCACGTGGCCTCCTTGCGGGGGGATGCGCGAACGGACCCTGTAATGATCACCGACAAATGCTGTCAAATAACGACAACGGTCGCCGAAAGCCGAATGAACTCTTCGTAGCCTTCGCCGTCGCGGATGGCCGGTTCCCCGTCCACACCGGTCAGGCGAGGTGCACGGCGGTGGCGAGCGACCGCCGGCGGGCCGCACGCCGCCGAGGGCACGCAGATCGTGCGTGATGATCCGAGGGTACGCAGATCGTGCGTGAAGCCCTGGCGGCGCCGAGGGCACGCAGGTCATGCGTGGTGATCCCTGGACGACCGGCGCTTCCACCGCCCGGCTCGCGACGAGGGGGCGGCGCGGACGCCGCCCCCTCGCCGTGCTCACGGCCGGTCATGCCGAGTAGAAGTCCGCCAGTTCGGCGCTGAGGACCTTGGTGTCGAGCTGGCCGTGCGCCATGCCGTCCAGGGTGGCCAGCCGCGAGTCGGGCAGGACCGCGTCGACCGCGCGCGCCGCGTCCTGCATGCGCGGGGAGCTCTCGGCCCCGACCAGCACCAGCGTGGGAACGGTGACGGAGGCGAAGCGCTCGGCGGGCACCGGTCCGGGGCCGACGATGGCGGCCTCGTAGGCCAGGGTGTGGGCGACGTCCTCCATGCCGGCCCAGAACGGCTGCTCGCGCAGCTGCCCGATCATCTCGGCGGGGACGTCGGCGCCCTTGACCATGAACAGCTCGACCGCGTCGCCGCGGCGGCCGGCGCGCACCAGGTCGCTGATCTCCTTCTCGCTGGGCAGGGCGGCACGGCTGCCGTCGGTGACGTACGGCGGCTCGAACACCACCAGCTTGCTGATCTTGGATCCGGCGTGCGCGGCCTCCAGGGCCAGGGCGCCGCCGGAGGAGCCGCCGAACACCAGGGCCGAGCCGCCGGCCTCCTCGATGAGGGCGTCGAGGTCCTCGATCTCGCGCCGCACGGCGTAGGGCTCGGTGTCACCGCTGTCGCCGCGGCCGCGGCGGTCGTAGTTGAACACGGTGAACCGGGAGGACAGCTCCTCGGCGACCGCCACGAACAGGGGGTTGGTCCGCTCGGCGAAGCCGCCGCCGACCAGGATGACCGCGGGCCCGGTGCCAGAGCGGTCGTAGGCGATGGTGGTGCCGTCTGCCGACGTGACCTTCTGCATTGTGATCACTCTTTCCATGGACGTCATCCGGTCGGATGCGGGTGGGTGCGCGTTCGGGTTGGAGGCGGTGGTCCCGTTTCCGCGGTCACCGCCCGTCGCACTTCCTACGGTGCCACCGAAAACTAAAGTTGTCAAGAACAAAGATGTCTTCGGCGCGTGCCGTCATCGCGCGCCGAGGTGATATACCGGCCGTCATGACCGAGAGCCTGGTCGCGCGGCCCTACGAGGACGCCGATCTGCCCCGGCTGCTGGAGACCTTCGCAGACTGGGTCGCCCAGGCCGGACGTTGCGGATACGACCACGTCGGCGAGCTGCCGCACCGTATCTACGAGAACCTTCGTGGCCGTCGCCCGGTGGGCGAGCTGGTGCGGGTGTGGCGGGACGGCGCTGACATCGCCGGGCTCGCGATCACCCTGCGCTTCGGCGCCGCTTTCGACGTGTTCGCCGCGCCCCGGCTGCGGGGCACGCCCGCGGAGTCCTGGATGCTGTGGGACGCGTACGAGACGACGGCCCGGTACATGGACGACGGCGCTCACGACGGCGCTCACGACGGCGCTCACGACGGCGCTCACGTGCTGACCGACGTGTTCGCACGCGAGCTGTACCGCTCGCTCGGCTTCGCCAAGCGGCACGAGACCCACGGTTACCGCCGCCCAGTCCCCGGCCGGTGAGACCCCCCGTGGGATTGAGACGAAGCCGTCCCGGCCGGTGAGACGAAGCCGTCCGGCCGGTCGGACGCGTGCTCCTGGGGCCGGCCGGTGGGCGTGGGGCGGAGGCGGCCTAGAAGCCCGTGGCTCCGTCGATGCGCTCGCGGAGCAGGTCGGCGTGGCCGTTGTGCCGGGCGTACTCGGCGATCGTGTCGACGAGGATGCGGCGCAGCGAGACGGGCTCGCCGGTCGAGCGGCGTGTGCCGGTCGCCTCCAGGGAGGCCGCCTCGACGATGCGGCGGGAGTGGGCGCACTCGGCGCGCCAGACCTCCAGCGCCTCGGCGGGATCGCCGTCGAGGGAGCCGAAATCCTGGTCGGGATCGTCGTCGGAGTAGTAGAGCATCGGGACGTCCTCGCCGGCGAACTGCAGGCGGAACCACCAGCGCTCGACCGCGGCGAGATGGCGGATCAGACCGTGCAAACTCATCGCGGACGGCGGGACGCTCCTGTCGGACAGCCGCTCGGCCGGGAGCCCGGAGCACTTGAGCTCGAAGGTGTGGCGATGCCAGTCGAGATAGGAGGTGAGGATCTCGCGCTCGTCGCCCACCAGGGGAGGGTCTGCGCGGGAGCCGTCGCCCCAGGACGGCGAGAAGTTCTCGGCGGGGATCTGAGTCATGGCTCCGCAGCATGCCAGGCGGGGCCGACAGTCTCGGCCCCGCCCGCCGCGCTCAGAACCCTCAGGACTCCGCCGTGCCGGTGCCCGGTCTGGTGCTCGGGTGGACGGCCACAATGACCCGGTGGTCGCGCCCGCCTGCGGCCCCCTCGTCGTGGTACTTGCCCACCAGCGTGGTGACCGCCTCGGCCAGTTCGCGGGCGAACGCGGCGCGGTCGGCGGCCGAGGCGAAGCGGATCTCGCCGTCGATGGCGAAGGTCGCGACCTTCTGGCGCGCCTTGGCCGCCCCGGTGATCAGCTGCCCGACGTCGCGCACCAGCCGGGAGGCCACCGCCAGCAGCCACCGCGCCGACATCTGGTCGGGCGAGCGCGCCGGGTCGGGGGCGACGGCGGCCAGCGCCACGGGCGAGATCACGTAGGACGCCGCGGTGGCGCGCATGATGCGCTCGGTCACGTTGCCCTTGCGCCGCTCTTCGACCAGCTCGACCAGCCCGTACCGCTCAAGGGTCTTGAGGTGGTAGTTCACCTTCTGCCGCGGCAGGCCGACCTTGGCCGCCAGCGTGGTGGCCGACCCGGGGACGGCCAGCTCGGCCAGCAGACGGACCCGCACCGGATCGAGCGAGACCTCGGCCGCCGCCGGATCCTCGATGACCGCTACATCCAACATGACTACACGGTCTCAGCCGAAAGTATTAGTTGTCAAGACGCAGTAAGTTGTCGGACCGATATCCGGGAAATGACCTGGACGTCACGCCCTTCCGGACCGTGGCCTGGCGGCGGGGCCACGGTCCGCGGGGCGGCCGGCGCTCGCCCGGTCAGGGAACCTGGGGCAGCGTCGAGGTGGTCGTGGTCGGCGTGGAGGTGGCGGTGGCGCTGACCGGCGTGCCGGTCGAGTTCGGGAAGATCAGGCGGATGTTGATCGCCTGGGCCTGGCGGTTGACGTTGGCGCTGCGGCTGAGGCTGCGATTCAGGTGGCGGGCCCAGTTGCGCGCCCAGCTGCGGGCGAAGGTCCGGTTCCAGTTGCGCGCCCAGTTGCGGTTCCAGTTGCGGTTACGGTGACGGGACCAGTCCCGGTAATCTCCTCCGCCCCCCTTGGTGATGGTGGTCGCCGCGTTCGCGCCGGTGATCGTGGTCGCGGCCCCCAGGCCGAGCATGCCCCCGGTGAGCGCTGCGCAGATCGTCAGCGTGCTCACGAACTTCTTGGCGTTGGGCATTGCGTATCCCCCTTGGACGACTTCGGGTGCTTGAAGGGTGCATTCAGCGGCATCGCGGTGAATGCTGTGGTGACTCAGTGAGTCTCGCTACTTGTCTGTTTTCCTCGGGCGACGTCGGACAAACGAATAACCGCCACTTTTGCGATGTGCTTAATCTCTTGTTGTGGTCTTCGGTTCCATATTTCCCGACTTCAGCGGACTTGCTCGTCTTGATCTTGCTATAACTCGGCATCCTCGACGGCCCGTGCGCCCGCCGCTCGAACCGCTATTTCGGGGAACCTGGCCCTTAATCCTCATAAGGGCGTTTCCCGCTTAGTGTCCGTTGCATACGGAAGAAGGATGCTTTCTCGCGCGGAAAGCCACGACTGGTAATTGCGCGGAGAAGTACCTGGATATCGGGACAAGGGCTGTCATGTCCGTCAGGTCGGATCTCTGAGCCCATGGACCCCGGTGCGGCAGCACGCGCCGGTACCACATATGGTCCGGTGCATGACTGCTCATTATGACGTCGTGGTGGTCGGAGCCGGCCCCGGTGGGTATGTCGCGGCCATCCGGGCCGCCCAGCTCGGCCTTAGCGCGGCCGTCGTCGAAGAACGCTATTGGGGCGGTGTCTGCCTCAACGTGGGCTGCATCCCCTCCAAGGCGCTGCTGCGCAACGCCGAGCTCGCCCACCTGTTCACCCAGGAGGCCAAGACCTTCGGCATCCACGTGGAAGGCAAGGTCACCTTCGACTACGGCGAGGCGTTCAAGCGCAGCCGCAAGGTCGCCGACGGACGCGTCAAGGGCGTCCACTTCCTGATGAAGAAGAACGGCATCACCGAGTACGACGGCCGGGGGACCTTCACCGACCCCCACACGCTGCAGGTGGCCCGTTCGGACGGCGGCGCCGAGACCGTGACGTTCGACCACTGCATCATCGCGACGGGCGCGACGACGCGGCTGCTCCCGGGCACCTCCGTCAGCGACCGGGTCGTCACCTACGAGGAGCAGATCCTCAGTGACGTCCTCCCTGAGAGCATCGTCATCGCGGGCGCCGGCGCCATCGGCGTCGAGTTCGCCTACGTCCTGCGCAACTACGGGGTCAAGGTGACGATCGTCGAGTTCCTCGACCGCATCGTGCCCCTGGAGGACGAGGAGGTCTCGGCCGAGCTGGCGCGCAGGTACAAGCGGCTCGGCATCGAGGTGCTCACCTCCACCCGGGTGGAGGACATCGACGAGTCCGGCGAAAAGGTCAAGGTCACGGTGTCGAGCGGCGGCGAGCGGCGCACGCTCGAGGCCGACAAGGTGATGCAGGCCATCGGCTTCCAGCCGCGCGTCGAGGGCTACGGGCTGGAGAACACCGGCGTGCGCCTCACCGAGCGCGGCGCCATCGACATCGACGGGCTGTGCCGCACGAGCGTGCCGCACATCTTCGCCATCGGGGACGTCACCGCCAAGCTCATGCTGGCGCACGCGGCCGAGTCCATGGGCATCGTCGCCGCAGAGACCATCGCCGAGGCCGAGACGATGGAGCTCGACTACGTCATGATCCCGCGCGCCACCTACTGCCAGCCGCAGATCGCCAGCTTCGGGTTCACCGAGGCCCAGGCGCGCGAGAAGGGCTTCGAGGTCAAGGTGGCGAAGTTCCCCTTCACCGCCAACGGCAAGGCGCACGGGCTCGGGGACGCCGTGGGGTTCGTCAAGATCCTCAGTGACGCCCGGTACGGAGAGCTGCTCGGCGCGCACCTGATCGGCCCCGAGGTCACCGAGCTGCTGCCGGAGCTGACCCTGGCCCAGCAGTGGGACCTCACCGTCAACGAGGTGGCGCGCAACGTGCACGCCCACCCGACGCTCGGCGAGGCGGTGAAGGAGGCGATCCACGGGCTGGCGGGCCACATGATCAACATGTGATCCCCGGGACGCGCCGACGTGTCGACCGCACCGGTGTCATCACTTGGCGTGTAGCTTCGACTACCGAGAGTAGCGACGCGTACACGTGAAAGGGATCGGACATCATGCGGGGGAAGTTCATCAGAGCGGCTCGGACGTTCGCGGTCGCCTCCGGTTGCGCGGCGGTCCTCGCCGCCGCGACGGGCGCCTCGCCCGCCGTGGGCGCGGCCGCGGCGCCCGGCCCCATCCGCAACCACGCCAACTGGCGGTGCCTGGACGCCGATCTGAACACCATCGGGCCCAACGGCACCAAGGTGCAGCTGTGGAACTGCAACGGCTGGAACAACCAGAAGTGGACCTACGACGTGCGGACGCACACGATCCGCAGCCAGTACAACGGCCGCTGCCTGGACGCCGACCTCAACACCATCGGCGGCAACGGCACCAAGGTCCAGCTCTGGGACTGCAACGGCTGGAGCAACCAGAAGTGGATCTACGACGCCATCAGCCACACGATCTACAGCATGTACAACGGGCGGTGCCTGGACGCCGACCTGAACGGCATCGGCGGCAACGGCACCAAGGTCCAGCTCTGGGACTGCAACGGCTGGGCCAACCAGAAGTGGACCATCTGAGGGGCCTGAGATGCGACGCCACCTTCTCGCAGCGGTAAGCACGCTCCTCGTCGCGGCGGGCTGCCTCGCCGCCACCGCCGCCTCGGCGACCGCCGGCGGCGGCGCCGGGAGCGGCCCCATCCACAACCGCGCCGACGGCCGCTGCCTGGACGCCGACCTCGGCCGCATCGGCAGCAACGGCACCCGCATCCAGCTGTGGAGCTGCAACGGCTGGGCGAACCAGACCTGGAGCTACGACCCGGCCACGCACACCATCAGGAACCTGGTCAACGGCCGCTGCCTGGACGCCGACCGCGGCAACCTCGTCAGGAACGGCACCCGGGTGCAACTGTGGGACTGCAACGGCGGCGCCAACCAGCAGTGGCTGTACGACCGGCGCAGCCACGCCATCTACAGCCTGGCCGGCGGGCGGTGCCTGGACGCCGACCTCAAGGGCGTCGGGAGCAACGGCGCCCGCGTCCACCTGTGGGACTGCAACCGCTGGAGCAACCAGAAGTGGAGGCTGTGACCGCGCGAGCCCCGCACCAGCATGTTCACCGGTCCGGAGGGTAGAGGCAGGCGCAACGACCGGACCGAGGAGAACGCATGAAGAAACTGCTGAAACTCGTGGTGACCCGCTGGCTGGCCCGCACGCCGTTCGGGCTCGTCGTCCTCGGCGTCGGATGGTGGCTGATGCGCAAGCGCCGCGGCGACCAGCCCGGCGAGCGTCGCGACGCGCTGCGCGAGCCCGGCCGCTCGTCCCGCAACCCGTACGTCGGGCGGCGTCCCGTGGCGGGCGGCCGCCGGTAAGGGGCACGGGCTCCCGCGGTCACACCCGTTCCTGGCGAGGGAAGACCACTTCTCTCACCAGGAGCAGGACCGCGGCCGCCAGCGGGATGCCGAGCAGCGCGCCGACGATGCCGAGCAGCGCCCCGCCGAGCAGCGCGCCGATGATCGTGGCGACCGGCGGCACCGCGACCGACGACTTGAACACCGGCGGCGAGATCACGTAGTTCTCGATCTGCTGGTACACGATGAAGAAGATCACACAGGCGATGCCGACCTGCACCGAGGTCAGGAATCCGACGCCGGAGGCCACCACGGCCCCGGCCACCGCCCCGACCATGGGAATGAGGTCGGTCACGGCCACGAAGATGGCCAGGGCCAGCGCGTAGGGCACCTTGAGCACCGACAGGAAGACGAAGGTCACCCCGCCGGCGATCAGGGAGATGATCAGGTTGCCGGCGACGTAGCCGCCGATCTGCCTGAGGATCTCGTCGCCGAGCAGCCGCACGCGCGTCCGCCGGGAACGAGGGACCAGCCGGTACCCGGTCTCCTTGATCGAGTGCAGCGAGCCGAGGAAGTAGAGCGTCAGCACCAGCACCGTGAGCCCGCTGAACAGCGCGCTGATCACGACGCTCGCCACGCCGAGCAGGCCGCCGAACATCTGGCTCGCCAGACTGCCGCTGGTCACGTACTGCTGCAGCTTCTCCAGCACCTGGTAGCGCTGGTCGACCGAGCGGATCACCGGGTGGTTCTGCAGTTGCTGGACGTACTCCGGCAGGTGCTGGATGAAGCCGGTGGTCTGGTCGGTGAGCGGGGGCACGATCGCCAGCCCGAAGGCCACGAAGAATGCGATGACCCCGCCGAACACGATCGTGATCGCCAGGCGGCGCGACAGGTTGCGGCGCTGGAGCGCCTCCACGGCCGGGTTGAGCCCGATCGCCAGGAACAGCGAGATGATGATCAGCACGATGGCGGACCCGGCGGAGGCGATGGACTGCACGAGCAGCCAGGCGGTGAGCACGCCCAGGGCGGCGGTCAGGCCGAACATGAACGGGTTGCTCCGCAACGGACGGCCGGGCCGGCCGAACGGCTGCTCGTACTCCTTGGGGTCGACCTTGCGGGGTTCTCCCGCGCCGTCGCCGGCCGGGTCGCCCGCCGTGCGGGACACCTCGGAGGAACCGGAGGGCGCCGCGGGGCGGGGGTCGCCGGCCACGCCCGCGTCCGTGGGTGCGGCGTCGGACGCGCCGGGGATCTCCGCCGCGTCGGACGCGCCGGGGCTCTCGGCGCCTTCCGCGGGGAACGAGGGGAACACGCTGGAGAGGTCTGCGCGCTCGGAGCTGCCAGTGTCGGACACGCGTCCTTGCTGCCCGGCGGAGGCCGGTTCAGTCCCGCTCCCTGCCTGATAAATGCCGGAATTTCGTGATCAAGGCTGTCGGCTGCGGCGCGTGACCGCCGCCGGACGGCAGGAAGCGCCCCCCGGATGCTCCGGAGGGCGCCTCGCCGCTCGGTTCAGTACATCTTGCGCGAGGTGTCGTCGGCCCTCATGCCGCCTTCCTCGGCGCCGCCCATGTCGTCCACCCTCTCGCCGGGCCACCTGCTGGCATCGGCTCCGGTGTCCTTCATGGTGTCGGCCCACTGGCGGCTGTTGTTGCGGTAGAGCACGATGCCCACCGCGCAGGCCGCCACGCCGGCCGCCAGGGCGAGCATCGACCAGCGGCTCCGCCGTTTGATCGACGGCGCCGGATCGACGCGCTCGGCGGCGCGGGCGAGGAACGCGCTGACCTTCGGCGCGATCTCGTCCTCGACCGAATGAGCCGCACGGTCGAGCATGGGCGCCGCCCAGACGCGGGCGTCCTCGATGCGGTGCGCGGCGACCTCGCGGGCGGTGTGCGCCATCGGACGGACCTGGTCGGCCGTCCGCATGGCCTGGGTCTTCATCCGATCCATCCGCGTGGCCGCCATCGGTATGACCATGCTCACACGGCGTCTTCTCAGTGTCAGGGACACGATAACCTCCCCTGTCCTCGGGGCCCCGCAGGCTCACCTTCCCGATCGAAAGCGGCTCAATCCTGACGCGGCATGGGAGGATGCGGGGTAGGCCATTGCGCCATAGTGGACGAAACAACGCAAATCCGACGGTAATCCGACATATCGAAGGGGGCAGCCCCCGTGGCTGAGAATCTCATCGCAAAACTCCGCACCACTCTGGGTGACGTCAAGCTCCGCCTCTTCCCCGACCACGCGCCCAAGACCGTGCGCAACTTCGTGGAACTGGCCGAGGGCACCCGCGAGTGGACCCACCCCGAGACCGGGCAGAAGACCAACGACAGGCTGTACGACGGCACGATCTTCCACCGGGTCATCCAGGGCTTCATGATCCAGGGCGGCGACCCGCTCGGCCAGGGCATCGGCGGCCCCGGCTACGACTTCGACGACGAGATCCACCCCGACCTGCGCTTCGACCGCCCCTACCTGCTCGCCATGGCCAACGCCGGCAAGCGCTTCGGCAAGGGCACCAACGGCTCGCAGTTCTTCATCACCGTCGTCCCCACCCCGCACCTCAACGGCGCGCACACCATCTTCGGCGAGGTGATCGAAGGGCAGGACGTCGTGGACGCCATCGTCAAGACGCCGACCCGGCAGGACCGCCCGCTCACCGACGTCGTCATCCAGGAGGTCGTGATCGAGCGCGTCCAGTCCTGAGGCGGCCGCGCCCCGGCGGCCTCTGCCGCGAGGCCGCCAGGGGCACACCTCCACGGCCGCACCCGGATGCGGCGATCCACGGCCGCACCTGGATGCGGCGATCCATGGCACCGCGCGCTCGCCGGCGTGCGTAGGGTGGCAGTCTGTGGATAGGCGCGCACAGGTGAAGGGGCCGCGAACAGGCGATGACCACTCAGCCAGACCACCCCAGTCCGTCCGACCGGCCGCAGGACCACTCAGAGCCCGGTCCCTCTGACGCGGTCCCCACCTGTTACCGGCACCCCGACCGCGAGACCTACGTGCGGTGCCAGCGGTGCGAGCGGCCGATCTGCCCCGACTGCATGCGCGAGGCGGCGGTCGGCCACCAGTGCGTCGAGTGCGTGCGCGAGGGCAGCCGCACGGTCCGCCGCGCCGAGGCGCCCTTCGGCGGCAGGCCGGTGACCACTCCGATCGTGACGTGGGCCCTGCTGGCGATCAACGTGCTGGCCTACCTGGGCGAGGTCGTCGCCCCGGCCCAGGTGCTCGGCCGCTTCGAGATGTCGTCCTACGACGTCGCCATGGGCGAGTGGTGGCGGCTGATCACCGGGGCCTTCCTGCACGCACCCCCGCCGTCCTACTGGCACATCCTGTTCAACATGTGGGCCCTGTTCGTCATCGGCCCTCAGCTCGAGAGGATGCTCGGCTCAGTGCGCTTCGCGAGCGTCTACCTGCTCGCGGCGCTCGGCGGCTCGGTCGCCGTCTACCTGTTCGGCTCGGCGGCCGTCGGCGCCTCCGGGGCGATCTATGGGCTGTTCGGCGCGATGTTCGTCGTCGCCCGGCGCCTGGGCTACGACGCCAGGGGCGTGATCTGGCTGATCGGGATCAACGTGGTGCTGACCTTCGTGATCCCGGGCATCAGCTGGCAGGGCCACCTCGGCGGCCTGGTCACCGGAACGCTGGTGACCGCGCTGTTCGCCTACGCGCCCTCGGGAAACCGCAAGGCCGTGCAGCTCGGCACGGTGCTGGTGGTGCTCGCGGCCTGCGTCGCCCTGGTGGCGCTCATGCCCCCGCTGGGGGCCTGAGCGGGGGACGCTTCCCGGGGGAGCCCCGGGCTTGCTTCCCCAGGTTGTGGATAAAACCTGTGGAAAACGTCACTCGCCGTGCGCGTCCGGTCGTGACCGGTTCGGCCGCCGGCGAGTGGACACGCCTCAACGCCAGCGGGTGGACAGCACCACGCCGAAGATGATCAGGACGAAACCGACGCCCAGGTTCCAGTTGCCCAGTGCGGCGATGCCGGGCGTGGTCGGGGCGATGTAGAAGACCGCGATCCACAGGATGCCGATGATCCACGCGACGACCATCGTCGGCGCCAGCCAGCGGGGGCTCACCTTGACCTGCTGCGACTTCTGCGGCGGGGTGTAGACCGCCTTCTTGCGGGTGTTGGACTTGGGCACGGCAGCTCTCCTGGTGGGGCCCGCGCGGTGTCGCGGGCACTGGCAGCCAGCGTAATCGCTGGCCTGTGAAGACCGCAGTAAGCCTAGTCGGCGTAAGCGGCGAACGGCGATTCGCGCGCAAAAAGTAAGTCAAGCGCCGATCGTCGCCAGGACGCCGCGAGAGGCCCTGCCTACGCTGGCTTGCGCAGGCGTGGTCCGCACGCCTCCTCCGCTACTCCGGATATGTCGTGATTATGCCTTCTGGCGGTGGATATGAGGACCCTGCTGCGCACCTGCGGCGAGCTCAGCGTGACCGCCGGCGTGGCCATGCTCCTCTTCTGCGCCTACCTGCTCTGGGGCACCGGCTCCTACACCGAGTGGTACCAGCACATCCTCAAGCAGCAGCTCCGGCAGACCGCCGAAGTGGCCAAGCTCGGCAAGATCCACCTCGGCGACGCCGTCGCGATGATCCGCATCCCCCGCCTCGGGCGCGACTACGAGTACGCCGTCCTGGAGGGGGTCGGCCAGGAGGACCTGCGCCGCGGGCCGGGACACTATCCGGGCACGGCCCGCCCCGGCAAGGTCGGCAACTTCGTGCTGTCCGGCCACCGCACGACCTACGCCGCCCCCTTCAACCGCATCGACGAGCTGCGCCGGGGCGACGCCATCGTCATCGACGCCCCCGAGGCCCGCTACACCTACCGCGTCTCCGGCAAGCAGGTCGTCACGCCGGACCAGGTGGACGTCATAGCGCCGGTGCCCAACCGCCCGGGCGCGCGTCCCACCGAGGCCGTCATCACCCTCACGACCTGCCACCCCGAGTACTCCGCCCGGGAGCGGCTGGTCGTCTACGGCGTCCTGTCCGCCAAGCGTGACCGCCGCACCTGACGGCGGCGCCCCTGCCCGACACTCCCACCGGATCTTTCCCAGGAAGCGAGGCGGCCGATGTACGGATGGCTCTGGCGGGTCATCCCCGGCGGAACCGGGGTCAAGCTGGCGACGATGCTCGTGCTGGCCGGTGCGGCGGGGGTCGTACTCTGGTATTTCGTGTTCCCTTCCCTGGAGCCGCACATGCCCGTCGACCGGGCGACCGTAGGCCGATGAGCCGCGTGCTCGTGGTGGACAATCACGACAGTTTCGTCCACACGATCGTGCAGTACCTCCGCGAGCTGGGCGCCGACTGCGACGTCCGGCCACGCGACCATGTACGCCTCCAGGACGCCGAGGGCTTCGACGGCGTGCTCATCAGCCCCGGCCCGGGAACACCGGAGGCCGCCGGGGTGAGCGTGCCCCTGGTGGGCTTCTGCGCCGAGCGCGACCTCCCCCTGCTCGGCGTCTGCCTCGGCCACCAGGCCATCGCCGTCGCCTACGGGGCCGCCGTGGCCCGGGCCCCCGAGCTGATGCACGGCCGCACGAGCGAGATCGTCCACGACGGCGAGGGCGTGTTCGCCGGGCTGCCCTCGCCGGTCACCATGACCCGCTACCACTCGCTCGCCGTCGTCCCCGGCACCCTGCCCGAGACGCTGACCGTCACTGCCGCCACCGGCGCCGGCGTCATCATGGGCGTGCGGCACGCCACCGCGCGGGTCGAAGGCGTGCAGTTCCACCCCGAGTCCGTCCTCTCCCGGCACGGGCACGAACTTCTCGGAAATTGGCTCGCCCAAATCGTGTAACGCCGGGCGGGTCTGAGACGACTACCGAATGAGGGTCTCCGCCGTCGCCCCCGAGCGGCGGAGACCCTCTTCTCATGTCCGGCCCCGAGTGCGTCCCGCCGCCGGCCCGCCCTCCCCGCCTCCTCGGGCAGCCACGCATCTCCGGCAGCCCCTTAGCCCCTGTCGGTCGCCTTCGCGCCCACGGGAAAGCCCCTCCCCGGACGCCGGGAAGGGGCTCACACCGCGCTGAGCGGACGGCGTGTCAGTTGCCGAAGTTGTCCGGCGGCGGGTCGCTGAACGGGTCGTCGGTCGGCTGCTCGTTCGGGTCGGTCGGCTGCTGGTTGGGGTCGGTCGGCTGGTCGGTGGGCTGGTCGGTCGGGAAGGTCTCCTCCGGCGGCCCCGAGGACACCACCAGCGTGATCGTCATGCCAGGGGTGAGCTTGGAGCCCGGCTTCGGGCTCATGCTGATGACGTTGCCCTGGGGGACGTCCGCGCTGGTCTGCTCGACGGTCCTGACCTTGAAGCCCGCGCCGCGCAGGGTGGCCGTGGCCTCCTTGGCGGTCTGGCCGGTGACATCCGGCACCTCGGTCTGCGCCTTGGGCACGTAGATCTTGACGATGCTTCCCTCGTCGACCTTCTCGCCCGCGGCCGGCTTGCTCTGGAAGACCTTCTGCTGCTCCTTGCCGGAGACGACGCTGACCACCTGCACGTTGAGGTTGTTCTTCTTGAGCGTCTCAGTGGCCTCGTCCACCGTGGTTCCGACCACGTCCGGCACGACCGCCTGCTTGATGCCCTTGGAGACCTTCAGCTGGACGGTGGCGCCCTTGGCGGCCTTCTCGCCGGCCGCGGGCTCGGTGCCGATGACGGTGCCCTTGTCGACGTCGGAGCTGAACTCCTGGACGACCTCGACCTTCAGGCCCTGGTCTTCCAGCTTGGCCTTGGCGGCGTCCTCGGTCTGCCCCTTCACCAGCGGGATGGAAACCTCGCTCGCGGTCTGCTGCCCGCCGCCGTCGGAGCTCAGGAAGGCGTAGCCGATGCCGATGAAGGCGCCGATCACCAGCAGCGGGATGAGGATCCACGCGGCGGTCTTGAGCGCGGTGTTGCCGCCGGAGGCGGCCCGCCGGCGCTCGTACCGGCCGCCGCCGCCACCCGCCTGCGTCGGGGCGTACTCGTAGGGCGGCACCGCGTTCGTGCGCTGGGTGGCCGGCCCGCCCGGCGCCTGCAGCGTGCGGGTCTGCTGGCCGGTGTAGTTGTTGTTGCTGATCGCCATCGTGTGCGCGGCGTCGACCGGCATGCCGCTCAGGGCCCGCTGGATGTCGGCGCGCATCTCGGCGGCGCTCTGGTAGCGGTGCGCCGGGTCCTTGGCCATGGCCTTCAGGACGATGGCGTCGGCCCACTTGGGGATGTCGGGGTCGATCTGCGACGGCGGGATCGGGTCTTCGCGCACGTGCTGGTAGGCGATGGCCACGGGGGAGTCGCCGGTGAAGGGCGGCTGGCCGGTGAGCAGCTCGTACAGCACGCAACCGGTGGAGTAGATGTCGCTGCGGGCGTCCACGCGCTCACCGCGGGCCTGCTCGGGCGAGAGGTACTGGGCCGTGCCGATGACCTGCGCGGTCTGCGTCATGGTCGCGGCGGAGTCGGCCATGGCGCGGGCGATGCCGAAGTCCATCACCTTGACGTCGCCGGCGAGCGTGATCATGACGTTGGCCGGCTTGATGTCACGGTGGACGATGCCGCCGCGGTGGCTGTAGTCCAGCGCGCGCAGGATGCCGTCGACCAGCTCGGCCGCGCGCTCCGGCAGCAGGCGCCGGTCCGCCCGCAGCAGGTCGCGCAGGGTGCGCCCGTCGACGAACTCCATGACGATGTACGGCACGGGGGTGGCGTCCGTCATGTCCTCGCCGGTGTCGTACACCGCGACGACCGAGGGGTGGTTCAAAGACGCCGCGGACTGTGCCTCGCGGCGGAAACGGGCCTGGAAGGTGTGGTCCCTCGCCAGATCAGAACGGAGTGTCTTGATCGCGACAACTCGGTCCAGCCGGATGTCCCGGGCGCGATACACCTCGGCCATGCCGCCGCGCCCGACGACTCCGTCGAGCTCATAGCGACCACCGAGTAGCCGAGGCTGAGTCATTTCCTGCACAGTCCCTTGCCGTTCATCTTGGGTACCGGCCCGCGGTGCGGCTGCCGGTGTCCATCATCGACCCCCCACCGCATTACGTCTCCCCGTTCGGGGGGATTGTGGTGCTTGCGGATGCACTGGGGCTTGGCGTCTCACTCGGCGTGGGGGTCGGTGTGGGCGTCGGAGTAGGGGTCGGAGTAGCGGACGGGGTCGGCGTCGGCGTGCGCGGCCGGGTGGGCGTGGCCGACGTGCTTACCGTAGCCGACCGTGACGCCGACGGCTTGACAGACTTCACCGGTTTGGGTCGAACGGATGCCGCTGACGTGCGCGTCGGCGACGACGACACCGGGCCGCCGGTCACCGGATCGGACGGCGCGCTCGGCCCGCCGTCCGTCCCCAGCTCGGGGATCCCGCCGGTCGCCAGCGCGCCGAACCCGACGGCGGCCGCGCACCCCGCGGCGGCGAACAGCCCGATCGCCCGGCGCCGGCGGCGGCGCCCCGGCGGCGGAAGCGGCCGGGGATGCCCCGGCCCGGGGCCGGGGCCCGCCGGAGGACGGCCGATGCGGGTGGGCGTGGCGGGCGGGACGTTCGCGGTGGTGTCGTCGTACAGACCGCCGAAGCCGTCGGCCACCGGAGTCACCGCGCCGGCCGCCGGAGTGACCGCGCCGGCTCCCGGAAGGACCGCGCCGGTCGCCGGAAACGCGGCGCCGGCCGGTGGGACGGGCGCGGCGCCCGGCCCGAACGGCCGGCCGGACTCCTCGACGGCCCTGCGCACGGCGAAGCCGGATGGATCGGTCAGCATGCTCAGGTGCGAGTCATGGGCCTTCACCAGCGAGTCGCGCAGCACCATCGCCCGGTCGGCCAGCTCGCGGGCGGTGGGCGGGCGGTGCTCGGGGGCCTTGGCCAGCATGGCCGCGACCAGGTCGCGCACCGGCCGCGGCACGGTCTCCGGCAGAGGGGGCACCTGCTCGTTCAGGTGGCGCAGGGCGATCGCGACCTGGTTGCCGCCCGTGAACGGCGGCTGCCCGGTCAGGCACTCGTAGGCCACCACGCCGAGGGAGTACAGGTCGGTCGAGGAGGTGAGCGTGCTGCCGGATGCCTGCTCGGGACTGACGTACTGCGCGGTGCCGAGCACGGTGCCCGTCATGGTGATGCGCGAGCCCTCCAGGGCCCGCGCGATGCCGAAGTCGGTGACCTTGATGAGTCCGGCCTCGGTGACCAGCAGGTTGCCCGGCTTGACGTCGCGGTGGATGATGCCCGCCTGGTGCGCCGTGTGCAGGGCGCGCGCGGTCTGGCCGATGACGTCGAGGGTGGCCTCGGGGCTGATCGTGCCGTTGCGGCCGAGGATCGCCGACAGCGGCTCGCCGGTCACCAGCTCCATCACCAGGTAGGCCAGGTCGTCCTGCTCGCCGTAGTCGAAGATCTGGGCGATGCCGGGATCGGACAGCGCGGCGGTGATGCGCGCCTCGTTGCGGAAGCGCTCGCGGAACTCCGGGTCGGCGGCCACGTGCCGGCGCAGCAGCTTCACCGCGACGTCGCGGGCGAGCAGCCGGTCGGTGGCGCGCCAGACCTCGCCCATGCCGCCGGCGGCGATGCGCCCGGTCAGCCGGTAGCGGTCGTTCAGCACCCGGTCGGCGAAGCTCACTGGCCGAGCACCGCCTGCATCACGTCGTGCGCGATCGGCGCCGCGACGACGCCGCCGGTGGCGTCGTTGCCGGCGCTGCCGGACTCGACGAAGACCGCGACCGCGACCTTCGGGTCCTCGGCGGGGGCGAAGGCGATGAACCAGGCGTGCGAGGCGGCGCCCTTCGCGGTCTCGGCCGTGCCCGTCTTGCCGGCCACGGTGATGTTCGGAAGCTGGGCGGCGGTGCCGGTGCCGTTCTGCACCACGCTGATCATCATCTGGCGCAGCTTGTCGGCGACGTCGGGGCTGATCGCCTCGTCGAGCTCCTGCGGGCGCGCCTTGTCGATCTCGTCGCCGTCCGGGCTGAGGATCTTGTTGACCAGGTAGGGCTTCATGACCTTGCCCTCGTTGGCCACGCCGGCGGCCACCATGGCCATCTGCAGCGGCGTCATCTGGTTGCTGCGCTGCCCGATCGCCGTCTGCGCCAGCGCGGCCTTGCCCTCGTCGGAGCCGATGTCGCTCTTGACCACGTTCAGCGGGATGTTCATCTCCTGGCCGATGCCGAACTTCGCGGCCTGTTCCTGGAGCTTGTCGTAGCCCATCTCCAGCGCCATCGTGCCGAACGCCGTGTTGCACGAGATCGTCAGCGCGTCGATGAGCGTGGCCCGCCCGCCGCACGACTCGCCGTGGTAGTTGCGCAGGCCGATGGTGGTGCCCGGCAGCGGCAGGATGTCCGGCGCGTCCACCGTCGTGTTCACATCGCGCGACTCGTCCTCGCTGAGGTACGCCGCCGAGGTGATCACCTTGAACGTCGAGCCGGGGGCGTAGGTCTTGCTGGTGGCCCGGTTGATCAGGGGCTCGTTGTCGTCGGCCTCGAGTTTGTTGTAGACCCTGGCGGCCTTGGCCTTGTCGGGCACGGCCATCGGGCCGGGGTCGTAGCTCGGCACCGACACCATGGTGAGCACCGCGCCGGTCTTCGGGTCCAGCGCCACCACCGCGCCGCGCTTGCCGCTCTTCTGCATGCCCTCGTAGGCGACCCGCTGCGCCTTGGGCACCAGGGTCAGGTCGACCGCCGCGCCGCGCGTCGGCTTGCTGGTGATCAGGTCGACCGTGCGGCGGACGAACAGGTCGGGGTGGCTGCCGTTGAGGTACTGATTCTCGGCGTTCTCGATGCCGCGCTCGCTCTCGGGCGCGAAGAACCCGATGACCGGCGCGAAGACCGGGCCGTCGACGTACTTGCGCTGGAAGCGGAAGTCCTTCCCCGCGCCGGTGTCGACCGACTTGGCCAGCGTCTCGCCGCCCGCGGTGATCATGCCGCGCTCGCTCTCGTAGCGGGCGAAGAAGCTGCGCTTGTTGCGGTTGTCCGCGCGGAGCTGGTCGGCCTTGACCGCCTGGAGGTAGTTCACGTTGATCATCAACAGGGCGAACATGGCCAGGCAGGCGACCGCCGCCCGCTTGAGCGTGCCGTTCATCGCTGGAACACCTGCGTCAGCCCCTCGTCCTGGATCGCCTGCGGCGGCGGCCGGCGTGCCGCGTCAGACATGCGTACCAGAAGCGCGATAAGAATCCAGTTCGCCAGCAGGGCCGACCCGCCCTGCGACATGAACGGCGTGACCAGGCCGGTCAGCGGGATCAGGTTGGTCACGCCCCCGACGATGATGAACACCTGCCAGGCCAGGATGAACGACAGACCCCCCGCCAGCAGCTTGCTGAACGGGTCGCGGGCCGCGATGGAGGTGCGCAGGCCGCGCTCGACGATCAGCGCGTACACCATGAGCAGCGCCATCAGGCCGGTGAGCCCGAGCTCCTCGCCGGTGGCGGCGAAGATGAAGTCGGAGAACGACAGCGGGATCAGGTACGGGTGGCCCTGGCCGAGCCCGGTGCCGAGGATGCCGCCGGACCCCATGCCGAACAGGCCCTGCATGAGCTGCTCGCTGCCGCCCACGCGGTTGAACAGCTCAGGGTCGCCCGGGTTCAGCCAGACCTGGAAGCGGTCGCCGACGTGGCTGAACAGCTGCCCGGCGACGAACGCGCCGCCCGCGAACAGCAGCACGCCGATGAGCACCCACGACGTGCGCTGGGTGGCGACGTAGAGCATCGCGATGAAGGCGCCGAACAGCAGCAGGGAGGTGCCGAGGTCCTTCTCCAGGACCAGGACCCCGACGCTGACGACCCAGGTGATGAGCACCGGGCCGAGGTCGCGGGCGCGGGGCAGGTCGATGAAGAGCAGACGGCGGCCGGCCAGCGCCAGCACGTCGCGCTTGGCCACCAGGTAGCCGGCGAAGAAGACGACCAGCGCCAGCTTGGCGAACTCGCCGGGCTGGATGGAGAAGCCGCCGACCTGGACCCAGATGCGCGCGCCGTTGATCTGCTTGCCCAGAAAAGGGGTCATGGGCAGGATGAGCAGCCCGAGGCCCACGAAGCCCGCGGTGTAGGTCATGCGCTGCAGCGCCCGGTGGTCGCGCAGCACGATGAGCGTGGCGGAGAACATCACGACGCCGAGCGCGGTCCAGAAGAGCTGGGTATTGGCCGAGGCGAGCTTCGTGGCCAGCTCGAGGCGGTAGATCATCACCAGGCCGAGGCCGTTGACCAGCGTCACCAGCGGAAGAATCAGGGGGTCGGCCCAGGGGGCGAACTTGGCCAGCACGAAATAGGCGGCCAGCATCAGGCCGCCGAGGCCGAGCCCGTAGCCCAGCATGCCGGCGGGAACCTTGCCGCCCTCACCCAGACCGACGTTGGCGTAGGCGACCATGACGATCGCGACGGCGAAGGCGAGCATGACAAGCTGCGCCCCGCGCCGTTTCGCGGTCATGGGGACGGCCGCGTCGTCTACGGCACTCACTTACGAGGACTCCGTGGGGGTCGGGGAAGCCGTCGGCTGCGTGGACTTCTGGTCGCCGCCGGACTTGGCCTTGAGGTCGTTGATCTTCGTCTGTCCTGACCGGAGGTCGGCCACGGGGATGCCCCGCCGCACCTGCTCGCGCTCCGGCTCGGGGATGGACGACACCGACAGGCCGGTGCTCTGTGCGACGGAATTCAGTTGGATCGGTCCGATGGTGGTGTCAACCCCGCGAAACAAGACTAGCTCGTCGCCTTTGGCGCCGACGTAGTACTGCTCCTGTGTCCAGCGGTACCCGAAATAGCCACCACCTCCCACGACCACCGCGAGAAGCCCCACCACGACCACGGCCACCGGCCACGCGCGCCGCCGCTTGACACGCCGCGGGGCGGCCACGGCGTTCGCCGCCGGGCCGCCCGCGGGTTCGTCATCCAGGTCGTCGTCCACGATCACAGGCTGGGGAGCGGTGATCGTGGACGCGCGCCCCGCCGGCGTGTCGGGAGGCTGGGAACGCAGCCGGTTGGACCCGGCGGCGCCCACGACCGCGGCGTCACCCGCCACGACCTGGCCTTCCTCGATCTCGACGACGTCGGCGACGATGCAGGTGATGTTGTCGGGGCCGCCGCCCCGGTTGGCGAGGTCGATGAGCTGGCGGACGACCTGGTCCGGCTCGTCGACGGTGGTCAGGGTGTGGTGCAGGGTCTCGGCGCTGACGACGCTGGACAGGCCGTCCGAGCAGAGCAGATAGCGGTCGTTGATCTGCGCTTCGCGAAGCGACAGATCTGGATCGACCTCGCCGCTGCCGTCGAGGGCGCGCAGCAAGATCGAGCGCTGAGGATGACTGGCGGCTTCCTCCTGCGTGATCCTCCCGTCATCCACGAGCGACTGCACCAGGGTGTGATCGTGTGTGATCTGGTACAGCTCGCCGTTGCGGAGCAGGTAGGCGCGGGAGTCGCCGACGTGGACGAGGGCGACGCGGGTGCCCGACCACAGCATGGCCGTGAGTGTGGTGCCCATGCCCTTGAGGCTGGGATCACGGCCGACCATCTCGTGCAGCTTGCGATTGGCGTCGCGCACCGCGGCCTCGATGGCGCTGAGCAGGTCACCCCCGGAGGCGTCCCGGTCGAGGGACGACATGGCGGTGATGGCGACCGAACTGGCCACCTCACCGTGAGCGTGCCCGCCCATGCCGTCTGCGACGGCGAGCAGGCGCGGGCTCGCGTACGCCGAGTCCTCGTTTCCTTCGCGGAGGAGGCCGACGTCCGAGCGGGCGGCGTAGCGGAGTGCGATTGTCATTTGCGCAATTCGATGACGGTTTTACCGATGCGGATCGGCTGGCCGAGGTGCACCGGAGTCGGGCGGGTCACTTTGGAGCGGTCGAGATAGGTGCCGTTGGTCGAGCCGAGGTCTTCCACGATCCACTGACCGTCCTGGGGGAACAGCCGGGCGTGCCGGCTGGAAGCGTAATCGTCGCTGAGAACCAGCGTGGCGTCATTCGCCCGACCGATAGTGATTGGCGTCTCCGTGAGGTTGATGATGGTTCCTTGCAGGGGACCACCCGTAACGACCAGTTGTTTCGGCTCCCCCTTCTTCGGCTTGGCTGGTTGGCGAGCGGGCTTGACGGGTTTGCGCGCGGCCGCGGGAGCGGTCGAGCGTGATCCGAACAAGTCTGTCCGGATCACTCCCACCGCGGCAATCACAAAGAACCACAGCACCGCGAGGAACGCGAGCCGGATCAGCAGCAGAGTGAGCTCGGACATGGACCGTCTGTCTACCCTTAATCGCGCCGGAACACCAGAGTCGTGCGCCCCAAGGTCACGCGGGTGCCGTCCTGGAGCTCGATCCGGCGAACCGGCTGGCCGTTGACGAATGTGCCGTTGGTTGAACCGAGATCGACGAGGGCCACTGTCGGCCCCTCGACCCTGAGCTCGGCGTGGTGCCTGGAGACGCCTGGGTCCACCAGCCGCAGATCGCAGTCGGTGCCCCGCCCGAGGAGCGTCACAGGGGTCGTGAGGTCGAAGGACCGCTGCCCCTGCGGGTCGTCCTGGGTGGACACCAGCAGGCGCGGACGGCCGGCGAACGCGCCCGGCTTGCTCGCCGGGAGATCACTGACGGGCTGCCGGATCTCGTCCTGCTCGACCGTCGCCCCCCTGATCACCCCCGAGCGGATGCGGAACAGGCCCACCGCCAGATCGTCGGCGGTCTCGAAGCGCACCCGGACAGGTCCCACGAACGAGTACCCCTGCTCCTTGGCGTACTCCCTGGCGAGGTTGGCGAGCTCGTGGCCGATGCTGTCGGCGTACACCTCCAGCCGCTCGCTGTCGGTCGTGGACAGCTCCACCACGAAGTCGTTCGGCACAAGCGTGCGGCCCTGCGCCACGATCGCGGCCCGTTCGTCCATCTCCCGCTGAACCGCGCTGGCGACCTCGACCGGCTGAAGGTCAGATTTGAACGCCCGCGCAAAGGCCCCCTCGACCAAGCCTTCGAGCCTTCGCTCGAAGCGCTGAAGGACTCCCACCGGGTACCTCCCTTCCTCCATCGTCTAGGAGGATCGTATCCGGGTTCGGTGGCATGCACGGATCCGTGCTAGCCTTTGGACCGCACTCAACAAGGGCGAGTGGCGGAATGGCAGACGCGCACGGTTCAGGTCCGTGTGTCCGAAAGGATGTGAGGGTTCAAATCCCTCCTCGCCCACTCGGGCCCCGCATGGTCGAAGCCTAGGCTTCTTCCCCGGGGCCTTTGTGTTACCCCAGGGGGACACCCCCTGGAACCCCCGAGGCCCGCATGGTCGAAGCAGAGCTTCTTCCCTCGGGGCCTTTGTGTCAGCCCAGGGGGACACCCCCTGGAACCCCCGAGGCCCGCATGGTCGAAGCTGATGCTTCTTCCCAGGGGCCTTTTTTGCGCGCCTGGGTGGTTCGGTGGTGGTCATCGGTCCTCCGGGGTTGCGTCGTCCAAGGAGTCGACCCCTGGAACCCCCGAAGGTTCGAGGTCCCGCGGCTCCCGATGGGCGTTACCCCGCAGGAGGCGCAAGACACCCCTGTGATGAAAGGGCTTCGATCAAGGTAGTGCGCGGCGCCCGGCGAGAGAAGCCCCGCCGGGCGCCCGATGGCCCGTTCTTCACATCCGATGTGGTCGATCCGCTCACGGATGTCTAGCCGTCCTGGCTTTCAGCCCGCTTTCGGGGTGCTTGCACGAGCGTTCAGCAGTTCGCCGACCAGGTCGCCCAGGCTCACCATGCCGGCCACCCGCCCGTCCCGGCCCATGACGAGGCCCAGATGGGCGTGGGCGTCCTGCAGGCGCTCCACGGCCTCCGGGATGGTCGCCGACGCCGGAAGGCGCGGAGCGGGGCTCATGAGCTCCTCCGGCGGCGTGCCGGGGTTCAGGAGCGTGTCACGGACGTGCAGCACGCCGAGCACGTCCTCCGGGGCGCCGCCGTTGACCAGCAGCCGCAGGTGGCCGGACGCCGCCGCCGTCCGCCGCACGACCGCCTCCGGGGCGCCGGCGGGCACGGCCGTGGCCCGCGCGATGGGCACCGTCAGCCGCTCCACGGTCTGCGACTGAACGCGGAGCGCGCTGGTGAGCAGGTCGTGCTCGTCCCGGTCCAGCAGCCCCATGCGGGCCGACTCGCCGACGAGCATGGCCAGCTGAGGCGGCGTCCGGGTCGTGGCGAGCTCGTCGCGCGGCCGGACGCCGAAGGCGCGCAGCAGGCCGTTGGACAGCCCGTTGAGCGCCGCGAGCACCGGCCGGGCGATCCAGGTGAAGCCGCGGAACGGCAGGGCCAGACCCATGGCCGTCCGCTCAGGGCGGGTCAGCGCCCAAGACTTGGGCGCCATCTCCCCCACGACCATGTGCAGGAACGTGATGATCCCCAGGGCGATGACGTACGCCACGCCCACGCGCGCGGACTCGGGAAGCCCGACGAGCCCGAACACCGGCTCGAGCAGGTGCTCGATCGCGGGTTCGGTGACCATGGCCAGGCCCAGCGAGCACAGCGTGATGCCGAGCTGCGCGCCGGCCAGCATGAGCGAGAGCTCCCGCCCGTTGCGGAGGGCGGCGCGGCCGGCCGCCTTGGTGAGGCGGCCTCCGCCCGCGGCGGCCTCCTCCAGGCGGTGCCGGCTGCCGGACACCACGGCGAACTCGGCCGCGACGAACAGGCCGTTGCCGACGAGTAGCACGACGCCGAGCAGGAGGGCGGTGATGGAGTTCACCGGGCCTCACCGCTCATGACCGCCGCGTCGGCGGCCCGGGGCACGAGCCGCACCCGGTCGGGGATCCTGCGCTGGACGTCCAGCACGGTGACCACCGCCTCCCTGCCGGCCGGTTCGCCGGCCTCCAGGAGGTCCTGCTCGTCGGTCAGGGGGACGCTCACCTCGTCCCCGGGCTCGGCGAGGCGGCCGAGGCGCGACATGATCAGCCCGGCCACGGTCTCGTAGTCGTCGCTCTCGGGCAGGCGCAGCCCGGTCGCGCGCTCGACCTCGTCCAGGCGCAGGGTGCCGCGCACGTCCCAGGTGCCGTCCTCCAGCGCGACGGCCCCGGCCGGGTCGGGGTCGTTCTCGTCGACCAGCTCGCCGACGAGCTCCTCGGCCAGGTCCTCCATCGTGACGACGCCGGCGAGCCCGCCGTACTCGTCGATGACGCACGCCAGCTCGCGGCCGGAGGCGCGCATGCGCTCCCGCAGCGCGGGCAGCGGGAGCGTGGTGGGCACGAGCAGCGGCGTGACGCTGATGCGCTCGATGGGCACGTCGTCCGAGGGCGCCCGCAGCAGTTCGCGCAGGCCGGTCACGCCGACGACGTCGCCGCCGTCGGCGCCGAGGACGGGATAACGGGAGTGGCCGGAGGACTTGACGGCGTCCAGCAGGTCGGAGGCGGGCCGTCCCGCACGCAGCGAGACCACGCGGGGACGGGGCACCATGACGTCCTCGGCGGTGCGGTCGCCGAACTCCAGGGCGCGCTCCAGCAGGTCGGACAGGCGCCCGGACAGCTCACCGGCCGCCTCGGACTCGGCGATGATGCGCGACAGCTCCTCCGGGGTCGCGCCGCGCTCCACCTCCTCCACCGGCTCGACGCCGGCCAGGCGGAGCAGGCGGGAGGCGGAGGTGTCGAAGAAGCGGATGACCGGTCCCGCGACGGCCATGTAGGCCAGGGTGGGACGGGCCAGCCACTTGGCCGCCGGCTCGGGCCGGGAGATGCCGTAGTTCTTGGGCACCAGCTCGCCGAGCACCATCTGCACGACGGTGGCGATGACCAGCCCGAGCGTCACGGCGACGCCGGGGATCGCGGCCTGCGGCACTCCGGCGGCGGCCAGGCTGGGGCTGATCAGCGGAGTGAGCGCGGGCTCGGTGATGAAGCCGACGAGCAAGGTGGTCACGGTGATGCCGAGCTGGGCGCCCGACAACATGAACGAGAGCCTGCCGGTGACCTTGAGGGCCCGCTCGGCGGCGGCGTCGCCCGCGGCGGCCTGCTGCCGGAGCGCCGCCCGGTCGGAGGTGACGAACGCGAACTCCTGGGCGACGAAGAAACCGGTCGCCAGGGTGAGAACAAGGACGGCGGCCAGACCAAGAACGATGGTCACAGCTCAGCCGTCCGATATTTGACGAGGCCCGTGCCGTGGCACGGGCAGGTACTCCATGGGTCCGGAGCGGACACGACTGTCCTTTCGCTAGATGTCGTCGTACACGCTAACGGCCGGGGGACGGGCAATGTTTCCCGCGACCCAACATTGGTGACTTACTGTGACTCTGCGTACTTTTACCGGAGAAAACCTTGGTGAGAGAGCTACCGCCGCCTCCGCGACGGCGTAGCTTCGATGCAGAGATGGCTCTTGGCACAGGACGGGGACGGGAAAGTGGGCGATTGGCCGGGAAACGGCGGGTCGGGGGGATCCGACGAGACCCTGGAGGGGCCGACGCGGGCTCTCCGGCGCCCTGCCGGGGCGGGTGGCGAGGGCGCGTACGGCGCGCCGGCCGCGGGCCGGGCGGATGGCCGGGCAGAGGGTCAGGCGGCGGGCGGGTACTCCGCCGGTCAGCCCGCGCACCGCTTCCCGCAGGGCGCGCCGGCTCACGAGGGTGAGCGCGGACGCGGCGGCGCGCCGGCCGGCGGGCCGGACGACGACGCCACCGTCCTGCAGCAGTACGGCGCGGGAGGCGAGGCCCCGCCCACCGCGCCCTCGGGCGAGGGCCGGGGCAGGTCGTCGCGCGTGTACGGCAAGCCGCGCGCGGGGCAGGCGCCGGTGCGTCCGCTGCCCGGCACGCAGCCGCCCGGCGGGGGAAGCGGCTCGGGCGGCGACCAGCCGCCTGGTCCGCCTCGTCCTCCCCGGCGCATCGGCCGTCTGGTGCTCCGCGTCCTCGCGGTCGTGCTGGTGCTGCTGATCGTGCTCGCCGTCGGCGGGTTCTTCTGGATCAACTCCCGGCTCAACGTCGTGGACTCGCTCACCGACTACGCCGGGCGCCCGGCGGCCACCCCGGGCGAAGACTGGCTGCTGGTCGGCTCCGACAGCCGGGCCGGGCTGACGGCCGCCCAGCGCAAGAAGCTCGCCACCGGCCGGGCGGTCGGCAAGCGCACCGACACGATGATGCTCCTGCACGTGCCGGCCGGCAGTGGCCGGCCGACCCTGGTCAGCCTGCCCCGCGACTCGTTCGTGCCGATCGACGGGCACGGCAGCGACAAGCTGAACGCCGCCTACGCCTTCGGCGGCCCCAAGCTGCTGGCCAAGACCGTGGAGAAGGTCACCGGCATCCGCCTCGACCACTACATGGAGATCGGGTTCGGCGGCTTCGTCGGCATCGTCGACGCGATCGGCGGGGTGAACATCTGCGTCAAGCAGAACATCAAGGACCCCAAGGCCGGCATCGACCTGAAGAAGGGCTGCCAGGACATGGAGGGCGGCACCGCGCTGGGCTTCGTCCGTACCCGGGCGACGGGCGCGATCCCCGACTTCGACCGCACCCAGCGCCAGCGGCAGTTCTTCTCGGCCGTGGTCAAGAAGGCCGCGAGCCCCGGCGTGCTGGTCAACCCCTTCCGCTCGGTGCCGCTGGCGATGGCCGCCACCGACTCGGTCGCCGTCGACGGCGGCACGGGCACCTTCGACCTGTTGTCGCTCGGGATGGCCATGAGCGGCGACCCGGTCGCCACCGCCGTCCCCATCGGCTCGCTGCCCACCATCAACGGCGCCGCGGTCGTCAAATGGGACACCCAGCGCGCGCTGCGGCTGTTCGGCTCCCTGGCCGAGGACAAGCCGGTGCCCAAGGACGTGCTCACCAAGTAGGCCCGCGGTGAGCGGCCACGCGCACCCGTCGGCCGCTCACCGGGCGGACCCTCGGTCAGCGGTTAGTGTGATGGCATGCCCGAGCTTCCCGAGGTGGAGTCGCTCGCCGAGTTCCTGCGCGAGCGGGCCGTCGGCCGCGTGGTCGCCGGTGTGGACGTGGTGGCCTTCCAGGCCCTGAAGACCGTGCGGCCGCCGGTCACCTCGCTCGGCGGCCTGGCGGTGACCGCCGTGGCGCGCCACGGCAAGTTCCTGGACCTCGACTGCGACGGGCTGCACTTCGTCACCCACCTGGCCCGCGGCGGCTGGCTGCGCTGGCGGGAGGACCTGTCGGGAGCCAGGCCGGTGCGTCCAGGCAAGGGGCCGCTGGCCGTGCGGCTGCGGTTCGCCCCCGACGACGACGACGGCCGGGCGCCGGGCTTCGAGTTGACCGAGGCCGGCACCCAGAAGCGGCTGGCCGTCTACGTCGTCACCGACCCGGCCGAGGTGCCCGGCATCGCGAGCCTCGGCCCCGACCCGCTGGCGCCTGACTTCACCCCCGACGTGCTCAAGGGCATCGTGAGCGGCAGCCGCACGCAGATCAAGGGGCTGCTGCGCGACCAGAAGATCATCGCGGGCATCGGCAACGCCTACTCCGACGAGGTGCTGCACGCGGCCAAGATGTCCCCGTTCAAGATCGCCGACTCGCTGAGCGACACGGCGGTCGCCGACCTGCACGAGGCGATCGTCACCACCCTGCGCGAGGCCGTCGAGCGGTCGCGCGGTCTGGCCGCCAAGGACCTCAAGACCGAGAAGAAGTCCGGCCTGCGGGTCCACGGGCGCACCGGAGAGCCGTGCGAGGTGTGCGGGGACACGATCAGGGAGGTCTCCTTCGCCGACTCCTCCCTGCAGTACTGCCCGACCTGCCAGACCGGCGGCAAGCCGCTGGCCGACCGCAGGATGTCCCGGCTGCTCAAGTGAGGCGGCCCCTCGGCTCCTCCGGTGGGCCCGCTCGCCCGGGGCCGTTACCGCCGCGCGAGTGGTGGTGCCAGGTGGCCGGCCGCGCCGGGGCTCTGAGGTGTTTTGCGGTGCTTCGCCGGTGCGCGAAGGGAAAACTTCCCGGCGTCACGGCGCGACAACCCTCCGTTAGCGGGCGGAAGGCTCGCGAAGCGGGGACAATGGTCGGCATGACCGTCCCAGAGATCCAGGCCGGGGCCGTGCCCGACGACGCCTACCTGCTCGACGTGCGCGAGCCCGACGAGTGGCAGGCGGGCCACGCCCCGACGGCCGTCCACATACCGCTCGGCACGCTGCAGCAGCGGGTCGAGGAGATCCCCGCCGGAGTCCCGGTGTACGTCGTGTGCCGTGTCGGCGGCCGGTCCGCCCAGGCCACCGCCTGGCTCAACCACGTGGGCCGCGAGGCCGTCAACGTCGGCGGCGGCATGCACTCGTGGGCGGCCGCCGGGCGTCCCATGGTCGCCGAGAACGGGGGGCAGCCCTACGTCGCCTGACGGCCGGATGTAATAATCGCGCAAAATACATAGCGCGGGAGCTCGGGCGTCACCGGGCTGAGAGGGCGGTTCCCAGCGAGGGCTGGGCGCGCCGCCGACCGCCGGAACCTGTCCGGGTAATGCCGGCGTAGGGAGCGTGCGATGACGTCCGCCGTCGATGAAGTCCCCCTGACCCTCGACGAGGCCCCTCCGAAGACCCTCGGATTCCTCGACCAGGGCGCCTTCTGGGCCAACCTCGGGGTGAGCCTGCTCGGCTTCTCCGGCGCCCTGTACCTTCTCGACCCGCTGGGCGGCGCGCCGCTGAGCATGGTCGCGGCCGTGCTGGCCGCCGTGGTGGGCAGCCTGGTCGGCACCGTCATGGTGGGCCTGGCGGCCATCCCCGGCGCCCGCACGGGCGCGCCCGCGATGGTGCTGCTGCGCGGGCTGTTCGGGGCCCGGCTGTCGTACCTGCCCACCGTGCTGAACATCGTCCAGATGCTCGGCTGGGGGGCCTTCGAGCTGTGGGTGATCGCCAAGGGAGCACAGGCCGTCTTCGGCGACTCCGTGCCGTACGCGGTCTGGGTGCTGGCCGCCGGCGCGCTGACGATCGCCCTGACCATCCGCCCGCTGGGTGCCATCCGCCTTCTGCGCCGCTTCGTGACGGCCGCCGTGGTCGTCGCGATGGTGTGGCTCGCGGTGGCACTGATGCGCGAGGCGCCGAGCCTGGGCGGCGGGAGCTGGAACGCGTTCGCCCCCGCCGTGGACTACGTGATCGCGCTCTCGGTCTCCTGGGTCCCGGTCGCGGCGGACTACGCGCGGCACTCGCGGTCCGGCCGGGCGGCGTTCACCGGAGTGGTCACCGGCTACACGATCGCCCAGGTGGCGTGCCTGGTGCTCGGCATCGTCGCCCTCGCTTCGGTCGGCAACGACCCTGACCGGGTCTGGAACGCGTTCGTCGCGGTGCCGCTCGGCGCGCTGTTCTTCGGCGTCCTGGTGCTGCGGGAGGCCGACCAGTCGTTCGCCAACGTCTACTCCACGGCCATGTCCCTGCAGAATCTGCTGCCCCGGGTCGACCGGCGGGTCTTCTCGATCGGGGTCGGCGTGCTGACGACCGGCATCGCGCTGTTCGCCAACGTGAACTCCTACGGGGCCTTCCTCGGGGTGATCGGCGCGGTGTTCGTCCCGATGTTCGCCGTGCTCGTGGTCGACTACTTCCTGCTGGGCGGGGCCGCGCGATGGGACACCTCGCAGGACGCGCCCTCGCGCTGGGCGATGCTCGTTCCATGGCTGCTCGGCTTCGTGGCGTACTGGGTGTTCACCGGAGCGGCCACGCTGAAGTGGTGGGACGAGCGCTGGGCGGCGCTCCGCGAGCTGATCGGGTTCGAGCGGCAGCCGTGGATGAGCGCGGCGCTGGCCGCGTTCGTCGTCTCGGCGCTGGTGACGCTGCTGGTGGGCCTGTTGAGGCGGCGCGCCCGCGACGGCGCCGCCCTCACCGACGCGCCGGTGGCCCGGTAGCGCCCGTGGCCGGTGGCACCCGTGGCCCGGTCGCACTCGGTCGCCCGGCCGTAGTCGATGGCCCGGTCGTAGCCGGTCGCCGGCCTCGATCGAGTGCGCCTAGTCCGCCGCGGCCTCCAGGCGGAGCAGGACCTCCTTGGCGGCGGGGCCGCCGGCGTAACCTCCCGGCCGTCCCGGCGCCTCCAGCGCCCGGTGGCAGGGGACGATGACGCACACCGGGTTGGCCGTCAGGGCGTTGCCGATCGCGCGCAGCGCCTGCGGACGCCCGATGCGCTCGGCGATCTCGGGGTAGGTCGTCACGCGGCCGTAGGGCACGGCCATCGTCATCTGCAGCACCGTGCGGGCGAAGGGCGTGGCCAGCCGCAGGTCGACCGGAACGGTGAACGCGCGCAGCCTGCCGGAGAAGTAGGCGTCCAGCTCGCGCCGGACCGGGTCCAGGCGCCGCGGGTCGGGGCCGATGAACGTCCCGATCTCGCGGGAGACGCGCGCGAAGATGACGTGCTCGTTCTCGTAGCTGCACGCGACCACGCCGCGCGCGGTGACGGCGAGCGCGAGCGGCCCGACCGGCGTGTCGGTGGTGCCGAAGGCCACCTCGGGCGGGGTCTCGCCCACATAGCCGGGAGCGGTCACCCGCACCAGGGCCTCGAGATCCCCTGTCGTCATGGCCGTACCCCTCTCGCCTACCGGCAGCGTATCGGAGGGAGCCCTGCTCCCGGCCGCGCCGGAGGGAGTGGCGCCCATGTCATCGGCCGCTGCGCCGAATGCGATGATTCGCACATCGAAAGTGCCAAGGCGCGGGGGCAAAAACGGGCACGATGGGGGTCATGAGTGACGACAGGGGAGAGAACCTCGATGACGGCTTTGCCCGCGCTGTCATCGCGAGCTCGCCCAATGCCGTCGTAACCCTCGATCGTGATCTTACCGTACTGATCTGGAACCCCGCGGCGGAGCGCCTGTTCGGCTGGTCCGCGGCCGAGATGACCGGGCGCCGGGCGCCGCTCGTGCCCGACGAGCTGGTGGCCGAGCACAACGCGGTACTGGAACGGGTGCGCACCGGCGGCCCGGTCTCCCTGCGCACCAAGCGCCTGCGCTGCGACGGCTCGCTGCTGGACGTGGGCGTGGACATCAGTGCTCTGCGGTCGGAGGCCGGCGCGCTGCTCGGGTACGTGAGCGTCTACCACCCGGCGGAGAACGACGCGGTCGCCCGCGAGCGGGCCGCCCGCCGCGCGCGGCTCGTGCGGCGGCTCACCGACGTGGTGGGCGACATCAACGCCGAGCTGGAGCTGGAGCCGGTGCTGGACCGCATCGCCGCGAGCCTCACCGAGCTGACCGGGGCCGACGCGGGCGGCTTCGTGCTGATCGAGGACGAGCGGCTGCGGCTGGTGAGCACCCACGGCCTGCCGGAGCGGGTGAAGGGCGCGACCGCCGACCTGCACAGCAGCCTGGTCGGCAAGCTGCTGCGCACCGGCAAGACCGTGCTGCTGGAGACCGGCGACCAGGCGGTGCTGGACGAGCTGATCTGGTCGGAGCTGCCGGGCCTGCACACCATCGCGCTGGGCGTCGCCGCGGTCGGCGGCCGGCCCTACGGGGCCCTGTACGCGCTGTTCGCCGAGCACAAGGCCGGCCACATCGAGCTGGAGCTGCTGGAGCTGCTCGCCGGGCACGCCGGCATCGCGCTCGCCAACGCCATGGCCTACCAGGACGCGGTGCGGCAGCGGGCGCACGAGCGCGCCGTCGTCGACGCCAGCGCGGACGGCATCGCCGTGCTCGACGGGGGCGGGCGGGTCACCCAGTGGAACCCCGCCGCGGAGGAGCTGACCGGCCTGGCGGCGGCGGAGGTGATCGGCGTCCACCCGCCGTTCCCGCTGCCCGGGCCCGGCGAGAAGCTCACCACGCAGCTCCCCTCCGGCCGCTGGCTGGACGTGGTCAGCGCCGGGATCGGCGAGACCGCCGAGGTCGTCGTGGACTTCCGCGACGTGACGCTGGCCAAGGAGCTCGAGGAGGCCAAGGACCTGTTCCTGGCCACCACCAGCCACGAGCTGCGCACCCCGATCACGGTCGTCCAGGGCTTCGCCAGCACCCTGGACGCGCGGTGGGACAAGCTGTCGGACGTCGAGCGGCGCTCGGCCGTGCGCACCATCGCCGAGCGGGCGCGCGACCTCGGCCGGCTCATGGACCATCTGCTCCTCGGCGCGCGGGCGGGCGGCGAGAAGTTCAAGATCCGGCTGGAGAGCTTCGACCTGGGCGAGCGCGTGCGCGCGGCGACGCTTGGCATGCCGGTGCTGTCCGACCGGCACCACGTGGAGGTGGACATCCCGGGCGACCTGCCGCTGGTCGACGGGGACGCCCTGGCCACCGACATCCTGCTCGGCCAGTTGCTGGAGAACGCCTTCAAGTACTCGCCGGACGGCGGCCTGATCAGGGTGCTGGCCTGGCCGGAGGACGGCCGCGTCGTCCTGGCCGTCGACGACGAGGGCGTCGGCATCGCGCCGGAGGACCGCGAGCGGGTCTTCGAGCGGTTCGTTCAGGCCGACAGCGGCGACCGCCGGCGTTTCGGCGGCGTGGGGCTCGGGCTTTACATCGCGCGCACCCTCGCCCGTGCGCAGGGCGGCGAGGTGACCGCGCACGCGCGTCCCGGCGGCGGCACCCGAATGCGATTCGTTTTGAGCATCGCCGACGCCTATATCGGATCCGACACACCGAAGCGGTAACGAGCTGGTCACAGATGACCGCGCCTATTGTCGAATCTGCACAAGCAATGATCGCCGCGCGGTTTCCAGAACCATCGAACGGGGCATTTCGGTCGTACTGGGATGTGTTTTCCTCAGGGGGAAATGCAGGAGAACGGGGAAGTGAGGGCGTCGTGCTGTTGCCGTATGCGCCGACCAGCGTCGCCGTCGCACGCCAGCGTCTCAGCGCCGATCTCGAGGCATGCGGGGTGTTCGCCACCGCCATAGAGGACGCCGTCCTGGTGGTGAGCGAGTTGCTGAGCAATGCGTTGCGTCACGCCCACCCCCTCCCATCAGGCCAGATCATGGCCACCTGGGAGTGGGCGGAGGACCACCTCGAGGTCACGGTGAGTGACGGGGGAGCGGCCACGGAGCCCCGCGCGGGCCGGCCGGCCCTGTCCTCGCTGGGCGGCCGGGGGCTCGGCATCGTCGAGTTCCTCGCCGAGCGCTGGGGGGTGCGTCACGACGAAGACGTGACCACGGTGTGGGCGGTCATCCATGCCCCGGTCGCTGTCCTTAATTCGCAAGTTCGGACGCCCGAAATAGGGGCCCTACGCGAGTGCGGCTAGACGCTCCCTGCTAACAGGGCATGACATGCAGCGTGGACCTCCCCGGCCGCTGCCGAGTTCGCTGCCCGCAATTCGGATGACCTTCACACCCGCGGCCTCCAGGCGGGCGTTGGTCTCGACGTTGCGCTCGTAGGCCACCGCCACCCGCGGCGCCAGCGCCAGAGTGTTGTTGCCGTCGTCCCACTGCTCGCGCTCCGCGGTCACCGGGTCCAGCCCGGTGTCGATCACCTTCACCCGTTCGACCCCCATGGCCTGCGCGGCCGCCTCCAGGAACGGCCGGGGCTCGAAGACGCGCAGCTCACCGCCCTCCGCCGAGGTCACGGTGTAGGCCTGCAGCGAGTAGGCGACCGGCGGGTACATGACCACGGTGTCCAGGTCCACCATCGTGCAGATGGTGTCCAGGTGCATGGTGGCCCGCTGCTGGGCGATCGGCACCGCGAGGACGGTGTGCGCCAGCCCCGCGGCGAAGACCCGCCGGCACAGCCGCTCCACCCCGGCCGGAGTGGTGCGCTCGCCGGTGCCCACGGCGAGGACCCCGGGCGCCATCAGCAGCACGTCCCCGCCCTCCACGTGTTCCAGCCACGGCTCGTACAGGTGGCCGGTGCCGGAGAACCTCGGGTGGTAGGTGTAGATCAACCGGGTGAGCAGGCTCTCGCGGGTGCGGGCGGGCATGGCCAGGCTCGTCACGGCCACCCGGTCGCCGATCCACACGCTGGAGTCCCTGGTGAACAGCAGGTTCGGCAGCGGGTCGATAACGAAGTCGTGGCGGTCCATCAGCTCGTACACAAGACCCCGGCCGGTCTTCAGCTCCTCGCGGGCCAGGCCCGCGATCAGAGTCTGGGTCAGGTCCTCGGGGTGCAGCTCCGAAAGGTGGCGGCGCGCCAGCTCGGCGAGCCGGTCGCCGAGCTGGCGCTCCTGGAGGACGGCGCTGATGATCTCCTCACGCCCGGCGTCGTACTCCAGCGTGTCCTGGAGCAGCTCGGTGAGGTAGAGCACCTCGACGCCGTGGTCGCGCAGCGCCTGGGCGAAGGCGTCGTGCTCCTCCTGGGCCCTGCCGACCCATGGGATGCCGTCGAAGAGCAGCTTGTCGCTGTTGCGGGGGGTCAGCCGCTTGAGCTCGGCGCCGGGACGGTGCAGGAGCACCGTCTCCAGCCGTCCGACCTCGCTGTCGGCACCGTTCATCGTTCGGACCTCCCGGTCGGCGTGCGGTCATCGTTCCCGGCATTCCACGTTAATGGCGTACAAACCTCCATGAGGGCGCGAGGTCGCCGTATCGGGCCGGCAGGGGGTGCGCGGGACCGCCGGGTCAGACCGGACGGGGGTAGAGGACCGCGCGCTCAGCGGCCGTCCACGCGGTGCTGACCAGCAGGTACAGCCCGGCCGCGAGCGGCAGGACGGCGGCGGCGGCGATCGTGCCGAACGGCAGCAGGCGCAACGCGCGCGGCACGGTGTCGTCCATCCGCCTCCAGGTCAGCCAGGCGACCACCGCCAGCAGCGCGAACAGCCCGGCGAAGACCAGGACGGGCGCGCTGAACAGGCCGCCGGACGCCAGCGCGGCGGCGAAGTGCTCACCCAGCGGCACGCCGAGGGCACTCTGGGCGAGCAGCAGGTTGGCATGGCCGGCGATCGTCGCCGAGACGAAGACGCGGTAGACGACCATGAAGAACGGCGCCTGCGCCAGGCCGGGCAGAAGCCCGGCGAACATCGAGGTCCCCTCGGCGGCGTACAGCTTGGAGGTCTCGCGGACCAGCCGCTCGGGATCGCGGGCGAAGCGCTCGCGCAGCTTGGCCACCTGCGGCGCCAGGCGCAGGCGCGCCTTGTGGGCGGTCGCCTGCCGGACGCTGAGCGGCAGGAGCAGCAGGCGCACCGCGATGGTGCACAGGACGATCGCCGCGACCGGCCCGGTGAACGAGCCGACGGCGCCGATGAGCCGGTAGGCGAAGTCGATGACGGTGTCGAGCAGTGAAAGCATGAAAGAGCCCCATTCGTCGGTGTGCGGACATGACGAGGCGCCCGTCAGGCGTCCGGTGCCGCCGGTGGCGGGCGGGACGCCGCTCGCGCGGCCACGCTGTGGTGGCCGGCGCGCTAGAAGACGGGCGCGGGGCTGGACGAAGGGGCTCTGGGCCGGGGACGGCCGGGCGCCGCGGGGTGAGCGAGCCGGACGAAGACCGCGTGCGCCGCGCGTGGGCGCCTGCCGGCGGCCACCGCCACGGCGGGCTGCGCGGCCGGCCGGGCCAGCGCCCAGGCGAAAAGGATCAGCGTGACGCCCACCAGGCCGGCCGTCGCCAGCGTCCCCGGGCCGGTCTGGCCGGCCAGGAGCTGCGCGAGGAGCGCGAAGGTGGCGTGGAGGGCGGTCATGTCACTTCGTCAGCTTGCCCACCACCGTGACCGCCGCCACGGCGACGACACCGATCACGGCGATGATCAGGAAGATCTTCAGGATGCCGGTGATGAGGGGGATGAGGAGCCCGAACACTACGTAGAGCGCGAGGAGGACTCCGAGGATGGTGAGCACAATGCGGGCCATATGCAGAAGGTACGTCGCACCGGCCCCGGCCGCGAGGCGACACCGATCTTTCCCCGGATCGTGACCTTCCGGACGGCAACGCACCGCACGGCTCTTACGAAGTGATGACGGGTGTGGTGGCGCTCTCCCGGACGGGCTCACTGTGCGGTGTCATTGTCCGTGGGGACGGTCCATTTCGCGTGTCGTCTGTTATGTCGGTTTCACCGGATAGTCGATTCTGTTATTCCAGGTGCTTTGTGGCGATAAAATGTGACAAATTGGGCGAGCTGGGGGGCCGATGATGAGTACCGCTTCCCCGCCGCGCATCCTCGTCGTGGACGACGACCCGACCGTGGCCGAGGTCGTCGTCAGATACCTGGAACGTGACGGGCACACCGTCGAGAGCGTCGGCGACGGGGCCGAGGCGCTGCGCAGGGCGCTCGCCGACCCGCCCGACCTGCTCGTCCTGGACCTCATGCTCCCCGGCATGGACGGCCTGCAGGTCTGCAAGAAGCTGCGCGAACGCTGGCCGGTCCCGGTGATCATGCTGACCGCCCTCGGCGAGGAGATCGACCGCGTCGTGGGCCTGGAGACCGGCGCCGACGACTACGTCACCAAGCCCTTCAGCCCGCGCGAGCTGGCACTGCGCGTCCAGTCGGTGCTGCGGCGGGCCCGAGGGGCCCTGGTCACCTCCGGGACTGGCGTGCTGCGCGACGGTGACCTGCTGGTCGACGTGGGCGCCCACGAGGTGCGTCTCGGAGAACGCGAGATCACCCTCACGGCCCGCGAGTTCGACCTGCTCGCCCACCTCATGCGCAACCCGCGCCAGGCGTTCAGCCGCGCCGCCCTGCTCGACCAGGTGTGGGGCTGGTCGTTCGGCGACACCTCGACGGTCACCGTCCACGTCCGCCGCCTGCGCGAGAAGATCGAGCTCGACCCGGCCGCGCCCCGCCGCATCGTGACCGTGTGGGGGGTCGGATACCGGTACGAGCCCGTGGACGACGCGCCCACCACGGAGGAGGACTCATGATGGGGGCGCGCCCGCCGTCGACGTGCCGGTGGGGAAGCGGGCTCCGATGATCCTGCAGATCGTCGCCGTCACCGGCGGCCTCGGACTGGTGATCGCCGGGCTGGGCCTCGCGGTGCTCCGGCTGCTGCGCGGCCGGTCGATCGGCGTCATGCTGGCCGTCGTCGCGGTCGTGACCGTCGCCGCCACGCTCGCGGGGGTGGTCGCCATCACCATCGAGATGATCATCGACGGCCACCCCAAGAACGTCGTGCTCACCGTCGTCGCCGTCGCCGGGCTCGTCGGCCTCGGCGTCGCGCTGGCGGTGGCCCGGCAGGTCGTCGCCGCCAGCAGGAGCCTGGTCGCGGCCGTGGAGGACGTCAGCCCCTCCAGCGACTTCGTCCCGCCCGCCGGTCCGCTCCCGGCCGAGCTCACCACCATCGCGGAGGCGCTGGCGCAGGCGTACGAGCGGCTGCGCGAGGGACGCGAACGGGAGAGGGCCCTGGAAGGGGCGCGGCGCGAGCTGGTGGCCTGGGTCAGCCACGACCTGCGCACGCCGCTCGCCGGCATGCGCGCCATGGTCGAGGCGCTGGAGGACGGCGTCGTGGAGGACGCCGAGACCGTGCGCCGCTACCACAACCAGATCAGGCACGAGGTCGACCGGTTGTCGCACATGGTGGACGACCTGTTCGAGCTGTCGCGGATCCACGCCGGCACGCTGCGGCTCTCGCCGCACCGCGTCGGTCTCGGCGACCTGGTGGCCGACGCGCTCGCGGGTGTGGAGGCCCTGGCCAAGGCCAAGGGCGTGCGGCTGACCGGAGAGGCCGAGCCGGTGCTGCCGATCTACGCCGACGCCGCCGAGCTCGGGCGCGCCCTGCGCAACCTGGTCGTCAACGCCATCAGGCACACCCCTGAGGACGGCGCCGTGGTGGTGCGGGCGGAGGCCGACGAGCGCACCGTGCGGCTGTCGGTGGCCGACTGCTGCGGCGGGATCCCCGAGGACGACCTGCCGCGCGTCTTCGACGTGGCCTTCCGCGGCGAGACCGCGCGAACCCCGGGCAAGGACGGAGGCGCCGGCCTCGGGCTCGCCATCGCCCGCGGCATCGTGGAGGCCCACGAAGGCGCCATCGCGGTCGTCAACGACGGCCCGGGCTGCCGCTTCGAGATCAGCCTGCCCATCTCGGAGTCGACCGCCTGACAGGGCGGGCGTACCGGGCCGTTCACAGGTGCGCGGCCATCGGACGGGCGCACCGGCCGTTCACAGGTGCGCGGCCATCGGACGGGCGCGCCGGGCCCTTCACAGGTGCGCGGCCACCGGGCGGCCGGACGCGACCGCCTCCAGCGGGCCGGCGGCGTCCACCTCGGAGAAGCCGCCGAGGGGAACGCCGGCAGGGAGGGCCTCATCCCGCGGCATGGCGGGCGGCAGGGACTCCAGCGCCTCGGACATGGCGCGGAACGTCGGGCACGGCCAGCGCCACATGCAGCTGCGGCAGCGCAGGATCGGATGCGCGGCGTCGCTGGTGATGCCGCCGGCGTCACGCGGCTGGTGCAGGTCGAGCAGGCGCAGGCCCAGCTCGGCGAAGCACAGCAGTTCCTCGCGCGCGGCCATGAGCAGGTCGAGGTCGTCGACCGTGAGCCGCGTCTTGATCGGGACGTAACCTTCCCGGTTGAGCAATGACTGCAGCGGGAGGGCGGCGGCTCCCCAGGCGCGCGCCTTCTCGGTGCGGGCGAGAATGCTCTCCAGCCGCTCGCGCATGCATTGTCGTCCAGGATCTTCGGGTATGTCACTGTTCATCGGCGATGTCGGGCTCGTCACGCTCCACGCCCGTCCCTCCCTCTCGAAGTGACGACCGGACGCGGAGGTTCCGGGCCTCCCCCCCTTCCGGCCGAGCCGGTGTCGCATAGCGTCAAGCTTCGCGCACGGAGCGTTTCCATGAGGCCGAAACGGGGAACAAAGGGCGGACGACTCTTCGGTTATAGCGGTAGAGCGTGACCCGGGGGCGGTACGGCGCTAGTGTGCCCGCTGTGGAGCTCAAGGTCTCGACTCGATCACATGCCGGACACGCCATCTTGACGGTCGCCGGCGAAATCGACCTATATACGGCGCCTCGTCTCCAGGCGGAGTTCGCCCGCCTGCTGGAGACCGGGCCCGACAGGGTCGTCATAGACATGTCCGGCGTGGAGTTCTGCGACTCCACCGGCATGAACGTCCTGCTGTCCGCGCTCAAGAGGATGCGAGAACGCGGCGGCGTGCTGGAGGTGGCCTCGCCGCGTCCCGCCGTCCGCAAGATCCTCCAGGTGACGGGGCTGGATTCGGTGTTCACCGTGCACGACACCATCCCGGCCGAGTTGCTCGCCGCCGAACACCCCGGCTGACCGCGCCGCCACCTCCCGCCGCCCTGGCCCCCGGCCCGGCCGGCGGGACGTGACCGCGCGCAGCGCCGCCGTGCCCTCAGCGCAGGGCCCCGGCCGAGCCTCCCACCGTGGCCTCGGCACGGGGACCCTGGCGAGCCTCGACCCAGGTCTCGACCCGGTCTCAACGAGGTCTCGGCGAAAGCCCCGGCAGAGTCCCGGTGGAAGCCCCGGCAGAGTCCCCGGCGGGAGTCCCGGCAGGGTGCTTGCGGAGTCCCGGCAAGGTTCTCGGGGGAAGTCCCTGCAGGGTGCTTGCGGGAGTTCTATTGGGGTGCTTGCGGGAGTTCCGGCAGGGCTCTCGGCGGGGGTCCTCATCAGGGTCTCGCCGGGAGTTGCATGCGGGTCCCGCAGGAGGTCCCGCATGGGCTCGGCACAAGGGGCGTGACGGGGCCTCGCGCCGGCGCTGATCGGTGCTAGCGTCGGTCGACCGTCACATGGCAGCCGACCGGACGAGGAGCGATGAGCGACCCATCCGCACAGCCCGACACCGCGGTGATCATCCCGGCCAAGGACGAGGCCGACCGCATCGGCGCCACCGTGACCGCGGCGCTGGCCATCCCGGGCGTCGACCTCGTCGTGGTGGTCGACGACGGCTCGGCCGACACCACGGGCCGGGTGGCCAAGGCGGCGGGGGCGCGCGTCGTGCGCCACAGCCGCAACCGCGGCAAGGCCGCGGCGATGGAGAGCGGCGCCGAGGCGGTGCGTCTCCTCGACGAGCAGGGGGCTCGTCACCTGCTGTTCCTGGACGCCGACCTCGCCGAGACCGCCGGCCGCGCCGCGCCGCTGGTCGAACCGGTGCGGGCCGGCTCCGCCGACATGACCATCGCCAGGTTCGCCACCCGGGTCAAGCTGGGCGGGCACGGCTTCGTCGTGCGCCTTGCCCGCGAGGGCATCAGGCGTGCCTCGGGCTGGGAGGCCGGCCAGCCGCTCAACGGGCAGCGGTGCCTCACCCGGGCGGCCTTCGAGGCGGCCCGCCCGCTCGCGCACGGGTTCGGGGTCGAGACCGGCATGACGATCGACCTGGTGCGAAAGGGTTTTCGCGTCATGGAGGTCGAGGTCGAGATGTCCCACCGGGCGACCGGCACCGACTGGCACGCCCAGATCCACCGGGCTCGCCAGTTCCGGGACGTAGCGCTGGCCATCGCCGCCCGCGAGCGAGTCGTCGCCGACATCACAAGCGCCGTACGCGGCCCCCGCCGCTGATCTCCACCACACCCGCATGACCAACACCGCCCGCGACCGGCGTGATCAGTGTCCCGGCGTGGCCGGTGCCGGTGCCGGTTCCGTGGCCACTGTCTCGGCGTGAGTGGTGTCGCCGCGTTACCGATGTCCCGGCGTGTCCGGGGGTTCGGTGAGGGGTGGCTCGGGTGGGGCCGCGGATGTGCTGGAATCGTGCGGTGACTCGGGTCGGGCCGGTGGGCCGTGAACGGTGGGCGGGTGTCAGTGCCACGCGCGCGGCGCCCACCGTACTGGCGGCCGTCGCTGTCGCGGGGGTCGCGCTCAGCGTCCTGGCCACCGTCGTCATCGGCGCGCTCGGGCCTTCGGCCGCCGTGCCGCCGCTTCCCGGGCCGGGGTGGCAGCCGCCGTACTCCTTGTCGCTGAAGCCGGGCGACCACCTGGTCATCGCCATGGAGGCGCTGGCCGTGCTGCTGGGCGCCGCCGGTCTGGCGGCCGGGCTGCTCGCCCTGCGGCGCGGGTGGGCACCCGATCCGCGTCTGCTGTTGCTCGGCGGCTGCCTGGCCGCCGTGGTGCTGGCCTTCCTGCCGCCTTCCGGCTCGGCCGACCACCTCAACTACGCGGCCTACGGCCGGATGGCCGTCCTCGGGCACGACCCGTACGCCATGGGCGCGGACACCATGCCCGGCGACCCGCTGGCCGCCGCGGTCGAGCGTCCGTGGCAGGAGGAGCCGAGCGTCTACGGGCCGGTGGCCACGGCCGTGCAGGCGCTGGCCGCGCTGGCCGGCGGCGGCTCGGTGCGGCTGACGGTGTTCGCGCTCGCCGCCGTCAACGCCGCCGCCTTCGTCGTGACGGCGTGGCTGCTGCACCGCACGGTGCGCGGAGACCGGGCCCGGCAGGCGCGCGCCGCGCTGCTCTGGGCCGCCAACCCGCTCGTCATCTACCAACTGGTCGCCGGAATGCACGTCGACACCCTCGCCATCGCCCTGGTCGTGGCGGCTCTGGCCGCCGGCGCGAGCGGGCGCCGCTGGGCGTCGGGGCCGCTGCTCGGTCTGGGCATCGCGGTCAAGGCCAACGCCGGCCTGGTCGCGCTCGGGCCGGCATGGGCGCTGCGGTCGCGTCCGAGGTCGCTCGCGGTCGTGGCCGGCACGGCGACGGCGACCGTCCTGGTGGCGTACGCCCTGGCCGGGCCGCACGCCCTCGACCCCGTCCTGCACGCCACCAAGTCGATCTCGCTGGCCTCTCCGTGGCACGTGGTCCTGGGCGGACTTCAGGCGACCTTCGGGTCGGGGGGGTACCGGGTCTGGATCCAGGTGGGGTCCGTGGCGCTCCTGGTCTTCCTCGCCCTCACGCTGTCACGGGCCCTGCGGGAGCCGTACGGCCTGACCACGGGCCTGCTCCCGCGTACGCCAGGCGCCCGGGACCGGCCCCAGCAGACGGCAAGCCGCGAGGACGACGGCGGGCCGCTCCAGCGGGCGGTGGAGGCCGGGAACGGCGATGAGCCGCTCCGGCGGGTGGCCGGCGGTGGGGACGAGGACGGGTCGCTTTCGCGGGTGGCCGGTGTCGAAGCCGATGGTGGGTCGCTCCGGCAGGTGGTGGAGGCTGGGGACGGCGGTGGGTCGCTCCGGCGAGTGGCGGGCGTGGGGGACGAGGACGGGTCGCTTTCGCGGGTGGCCGGTGTCGAAGCCGATGGTGGGTCGCTCCGGCGGGTGGGGGATGCCGGAGGCGGCGGGGGGGCGCCAGGCGCCTGGGGAGTAGAGACACGGGCGGTCTGGAGGGAAGAAGCCGGGGTCGCGGTCGTCGTTGTGGCCGCCTGGCTGTTCGCGACCCCCTATGCCCTGCCCTGGTACGACGGGCTCGGGTTCGCGCTGTTGGCGGCCGTCCCGGCGACCTTCTTGGACGGTTTCCTGGTGGCGCGGCTGGCCGTGCTCTCGGCGGCCTACCTGCCGGCCCGCCAGGAGTATCAGCCACAGGACCTGCACGACCTGCTCGTCACGGTCCTGCGGTCCCAGGTGGTGCCGTGGATTTTGCTGGCGCTGACGGTAGCTCTGGCGTGGTGGGCACTGACCTCTGGAGCGCGCGGATCGACGCGGCGAGGGTCAGCGGCACCGCCACCGTGAGCGCCATGGCCGGAATGGCGATGCCCGAGTCGTTGACCAGGAACCCGGCCAGCGCCGTGGTGAGCACGCCGAACAGCCCCGCCCGCAGCGCCGGCGCCTGCGCGTAGGCCAGCCCGAGCGCCGGGGCCCCCCACCGCGACGGCCTGGCCAGGACGAGGAACAGGAACGCCAGGGCGGCCAGCGACAGCACGGTGAGCTGCCAGTTGCCCAGCGTGCCGAGCATCGCGCCGATCTTGCGGCCGACGACCGGCAGCGCCTCGCCGTCGGCCACCTGCTGGACGAACGCGCCCAGGTGGGTGCGCTGGTCGCTCGGCCGCAGCCAGTCGGCCACCGCGATGAGGCCGATCAGCACGGCACCGGCGACGGCGACGGCCGCCAGCCTGGCCACCGTGACCCGCCGCCCGGACAACAGCAGCATGAACACCGCGAACCCCAGCACGAACGCCGGGACGCCGCCGAAGTCGGCGCCCCACCCCGGCCACCCGTCGGCGAAGATCGCCAGGAGCCCGTACCCGAGGCAGACCGACAGGCCGAGCACGCGCCGGCCCCGTTCGGCCAGCGCCTGCGCCACCCCTGCCAGCGCGAGGAGGGTGCCGGTCGCGTACACGGCGAAGGCGATGTTGCTGAAACCGTAGAACCGGCCGCCGGTCACCGGCTCGTACCCGGTGACCGCGTTGACCTGGAGCCGCGAGCCGGTCACCACGTCGGCCAGCAGTGCGAGCGAGGTCACCGCCGCCACGACCGTGAGCGGCCCCAGCGGGTGAGCCCGCCAGGGCCCGGCGAACGCCAAGCCGGCCAGCAGGCCGGTGAACACCATGATCGTCACGATGAGCGCGGCCATCGGACGGCTCAGGCTCCACCAGGGCACGAGTTGCGCGAGGAAGGTGGACACGGCCACGGCCCCGCTCAGCACGGCCATGACCTGTGTGGCGACCGGCACCCACCAAGCCCAGCCGCGCAGCACGCGACGCGCGCCGATACCGGCGCCGACACGCGCCTCTACGGGAACCCCACGCGCGTCCGGAGCGCCTCCCACTTCCGCGTCCCGCCCAGCGCCCGGTGTAGTGCCTAGCCCCGCGCCCGGTCCGGTGTCTGGCTCCGCGCCTGGTTCAGTGCTTAGTCCCGTGCCTGGCCCGGTGTTCGGCATCGCGCCTGGTCCAGTGCCTGGTCCAGTGTCTAGTGCCGAGCCTGGCTGTGTGTCCGATCTCGCGCCTGGTCCAGTGTCCAGTCCCGCGCCCGGTCCGATGTGCGGCCCCGTGCCTGGTCCAGCGCCTGGTCCCGCGCCGGTGGAAGGGAGCGCGGTGGTGGCCGGTATGCCTGAGCCGGGCCAGCGGCGGCGCATGGCCAGGGCGGTCAGCCCGTAGAACAGGAGCTGGACGGAGACGAAGACGGCGAAGAACGGCGCCCGCACCTGTACCAGCACCCGGCTGGCGAGATCGGCGTCGGCCAGTTCGGTGACGGTGCGCGAGACGTCGGCCGGGGCCGGGCCGCCCGAGGTCCAGGGGCGCCCCACGGCCTCGGCGGGGACCGGGGCGCCGAGCAGGCGCAGCACGGTGGTGGTGACGTCGGTGACCGCGACCAGTGCGTCCTGGCGGGTCGAGGTGGCGGTGAGGTGGCCGTGGCGGTACGGCTCCGCCTGCGGGGACGGACCCTGGGCGATCGCCACGTGGAGGTGGGCGCTGGTGGAGGCGTCGGACAGGCCCGCGACCAGGATGGTCGCACCGGAAGGCACCAGGGGGAGCAGACGGCCGATCGTGCCGTCGGCCGCGGCGGCCGCTCGGGCGCGGGCGCCGGCGTCGAGGTCGGAGGCGGGGCCGTCGAGGTCGGAGGCGGGGGCGTTCGCGGCGGCCGGCGGCCGGGTGATCCAGGCGCGCGCCAGGTCGTCCGCTTCGACGACGACCAGGTTGTACCGGCTCAGGTCACCAAGCGAGCCCGCATTATCGGCATATCGCTGGATGTTTCCGGTCTTGTCGGCTGCGGCGAGCGCGGCTCCTGGACCGACTGCGGCGACCGTGCCCCCGGCGTCGCGCACGGCCTGGCCCAAGGACCCGATCGTCGCGCGGTAGGACGTGGCGGCATTGAACGACGCCAGCGCCGGCCAGCCGGGCACGCTCGCCGAGCCGTCCGGGCTCACTTGGGGAACCGGGAGCGGCGCACACTCGCTCGCCGCCGAGCCGGCCCGCCTGCCCGCCGACACCGTCAGCCATCCGGCGACCGGGCACGTGCCGGCGTGGTCGGGCCGAGGGTAGGCGCGGGTCGACATCGACGCCGAAGCGCCGTTCGCGACGAGCTTCCACAGGTTGGGCGTTCCACTTTGGCTGATGTCCGCCCATTGCAACCCGGGGACCCCGACGAGCACGACCCGACCGGTGGCCGCCGCGCCGGTACGGGTGTGGCCCGGCGCCCGACGACTCACCACCGCCCCGGCCCGGGCAGCCGGCGCGTCCGCCATTTGCGACCGCCCGGCGGCCCGCGGGCCGGCCGTCCCCGCATGGGTGGCGGTTGTGCGCGTGTCCGTCGTCTCGGAGTGGGTGGCCTGGGTGTCCGCCGTCGCGGCATGGGCGGTGGTGGTCTGTGTGTTCGTCGTCCCTACGCGGGTGGTTTGTGTGTGCGCCCCAGCATGAGAGGCGGTGGTCTGTGTGCCGGTCCGTCTCGCATGGGTGGCGGCTGTGCGCGTGTTCGTCGTCTCCGCGTGGACGGCCTGGGTGTCCGCTGCCCTGGCATGGGCGGCGGTGGCCTGGGGGCCGGTTGTTCCCGCGTGGGTGGTGGCGTGGATGTCCGTTGTGCCGGCGTGGGGGGTCTTTGTGTCTGTCGTTTCGGTAGGTGTGGCGGTGGCGTGCGGGGGCGTTGTTCTCGCGTGGGCGCTGGTAGGCAGGACGGCGAGGGCCATGGCGCCGAGTAGCGCTACGGCCGGGAGCCGCCAGGGGCGCCGCCCGGTTCCGGACGCGCGGCCCCCCGGGACCGTCGTTCGCTTGTCCACCGGGAACCTCGCCTCCACGTGCGCCGACCACCTCCGCCCTGCAAACCATAGCCAGAACCCCGACCTCCCTCTCCCACGTGCGATCGGCCTGTGGACGGCCGGCGCTCGGGCGCCGCGAAGTGGGTGGGAGGCAGGGCGATGCCGGTGGTCTTCTGCGGTGGGTCACGGCCGGAGAGGGGTGCGGTGCGGGGGGTGGTCACGGCTGGTGCACGGCGCCGGTGGTGGGTCACGGCCGGAGAAGGGTGCGGGTGGTGGGGGCGCCGGTCGACGTGGGCGGCGGGGGGCGCGGGAAAGGGGTAGCCTGCCAGGTCGTGACGACTGGTGGGGGGCGCGGGCGGTGGTGGGCGTGGCCGATCGCCCTGCTGATCATCGGGGTGGCCGCGGTCCCGCTGGTGCGTTACTGGCTGACCAACCCCGCCGACCAGCGCCTGGTCGACCTGGACGTCTACCGCACGGGCGGTGAGAGCCTCCTGCGCGGGCTCCCCGTCTACGACGCGGTCACGCCGGCGCCGCAGCTCCTGCCGTTCACCTATCCGCCGATCGCGGCGCTGCTGGCCGTGCCGCTGGCCGTGATGTCGTGGCCCGCGGCCCAGTGGGTGTGGACGGCCGGCGTGCTGGCCTGCCTGGGCGTCACGGCCTGGTTCGGCTTTCGCGAGCCGCTCGCGCGGCTGCGGCCCGCCTGGGCGGGGCCCGTCGTGTTCGGCGTGGTGACGGCGGCATGCCTGTACCTGATGCCGCTGCGCGACCAGATCCGGTTCGGGCAGGTGGACATCCTGCTGGTCATGCTGTGCCTGGCCGACTGCGTCGCGCGCCGGCCGTGGTGGCCGCGCGGCATGCTGATCGGGCTGGCGACGGCGATCAAGCTCACTCCCGGCGTCTTCCTGGTCTATCTGCTGGTCACGGGGTTCGGGCGCGACGCCGTGCCCGAGCAGCGCCGGGCGTTCTTCATGGCCGTCTTCACCGCCACGCTGCTGACGGTGCTGCCCTTCCTGGTGATTCCGCACGATGCCGCGTCCTTCTGGTTCTCGGCCTTGCTCGACGGCGACCGCGTCGGGGCGAACAACGCCACCACCAACCAGTCCATCCGCGGGATGCTGCTGCGGCTCTACCTGCCGGGGTGGCTCACTTCGCTGATCTGGCTCGCGCTGGTGGCCGTGGTGGCCTGGTACGGCTTCCGCCGCGCCCGGGAGGCCCTGCTGCGGGGCGACCGGATGACCGCGGTGGCGCTGACGGGCCTGATGGCGGTGCTCGTCTCGCCGGTGGCCTGGATCCACCATCTCGCCTGGCTGGTCGTGGTCCTCGCCGCGCTCGCGGGCCGCGCACTCGGCGACCGCACCCCTCTGGCCGGCAGCCCTCTGGCCGAGGGTCCGCCGGCCCGCGATTCGCTGGCCGGCGGAGCACTGATCGGCGGAACCCTGGCCGGCGGAGCCCTCACCGGCGGGCCCGCCGATGGGCGCGATGCAGGCGCCCGAGCCTCCGTGTCGTCCGGCCTGACGGGGGCGGCGGTCGTGGCCGGAGTCTGGCTGTACTACGTGCTGCCCGTCCCCTGGTGGGGGGTGTCGCTGCGCGCCGCCGGCATCCCGGTGCTCAGCCCGGTGGCGGGGCGCGTCGTCCAGGACGCCTTCGGGCTCGGCGCCGTCGCCCTGGTGTGGCTGCTCGGCCGCCGTCCGGCCGCAGGCGTTTCCGGCCCGGACGAGACCAGCCCGGACGAGACCAGCCCGGACGATGGGCGGCGTCTGGGTTCGCGTGCGATTCCGTGACTGATCCATTACTCTTCGTGATGTGCTCGGAACTGTAATGGCGCTGATCGGCGGCATCGCCGGCATGACCGGGGTGGCGATCGGCCTGCTGGCGCTGCGCAGCGCGCGCGGCGCCGTCGAAGACTGCCTCGACGTGCTGGGCCGCCGCTGCGCGATCGACGGCGTGGTCGACGTCAAGGCGATCCGCGATGTGGCGGTGTTCCGCTACGACGCGTTGGCCGAGATGACAGGCCGCCTGTCCTTCTCGGTGGCCATGATCGACGGCTTGGGCGACGGCGTCGTCCTCACCTCGATAAACGGCCGCACCGAGACCCGCACGTACGCGCGGCCGGTGCGCAGTGGCCGTGGGCTGCAGCCGCTGTCCCCCGAGGAGGAGCAGGCGGTCCGCGCCGCGCGCCTCGGCATCGGCCCCGATGTCGCCCCACAGCGTCTCCGGCGTTAGCGGTGCCCGCCTCCGGGCCGGGTCCTGGCGCGGGACGCGGGGTCGTTCCGGATCATTTCGGATCGTTCGGGGAAGGCGTGGCAAGAAACCGGTAAATATGCCAGGTGGGCGGTGACCTGCGGCAGGTAGCCTTCTGGTATGCCGAAAATCGCCTACCTCGGGCCGCAGGGGACGTTCTGCGAAGCCGCCCTGCGCATCCTCGCCCCGGATGCCGAGCGGCTGCCCTGTGCCAATGTCACGGCGGCGCTCGACGCGGCGCGCTCGGGAGAGGCCGACGGGGCGGTCGTCCCGCTGGAGAACTCCGTCGAGGGCGCGATCACGGTCACGCTCGACGAGCTGGCCTGGGGCGATCCGCTGCTGATCACCGCCGAGCTGCTGCTGCCGGTGGAGTTCTCGCTGCTGGTGCGGCCGGGCACCGAGATGACGCACATCAAGCGCGTCTACACCCACCCGGCGGCGATCACCCAGTGCCGCAACTTCCTGGCCCGTGAGCTGCCCGACGCCGTGGTGGTGGCCGCGCCGTCCACGGCCGCCGCGGCGCTGGAGGTCTCCATGGAGGACTCTCCGTACGACGCGGCCATCGGCCCGGCGATCGCCGGCGAGCACTACGGCCTGGACGAGCTCGCCGCGCGCATGGGCGACCGCGACGACACCGTCACCCGGTTCGTCCAGGTGGCACGGCCGGGTCCGCCGCCCGCGCCCACCGGTGCCGACCGCACGTCCCTGGTCGCTTTCCTGCGGGACGACCACCCGGGCGCGCTGCTGGAGATGCTGAGCGAGTTCGCGGTGCGCGGGGTGAACCTGACCCGCATCGAGTCGCGGCCGACCGGTGACGGCATCGGGCGCTATTTCTTCCACTTCGACGCCGAGGGGCACGTCGCCGAGGCCCGCGTGGGCGAGGCGCTGTCAGGTCTGCACCGGCTGTGCGCCGAGGTCCGGTTCCTGGGCAGCTATCCGCGGGCCGACCGCGTGTCGCCGCAGCTCAAGCACGGCACCTCCGAGTCTGACTTCACCGAGGCCTCCGGCTGGATCGACAAGATCCGCACCGGCGGGATGTGACGGCGCGCCCGGCGGCGCGTCGCGGCCGGGTGTGACGGATCACATGTCGGGGCGATAGGCGCGCGAGCGCCGCTCGGACATCGGTAGCCTTTGTTACGTGATTGACCTGCGTACCCTTCGTGAGGACCCCGACCGGCTACGGGCGTCGCAGCGTGCCCGCGGTGAGGACGACTCGGTCGTCGACACGCTGCTCGACCTCGACGAGCGCCGCCGAAGCGCGCTGACCGCCTATGAGTCTCTGCGCGCCGAGCAGAAGAGCGTGGGCAAGTCGGTCTCCTCGTCCTCCGGCGACGAGAGGGCAGCGTTCCTCTCGCGCGCGAAAGACCTCGCCGCCGGGGTGAAGGGGGCGGAGGCCGAGGCCGAGAAGCTCGCCAAGGAGCTGGACGAGCTGCTGATGGCCGTCCCCAACATCATCGAGGAGGCCCCGTCCGGGGGCGAGGACGACTACGTCGTGCTGGAGGAGGTCGGCGAGAAGCCGCGGTTCGACTTCACCCCGCGCGACCACCTCGAACTGGGCGAGATGCTGGGCGCGATCGACGCCGAGCGCGGCGCCAAGGTCTCCGGGGCGCGGTTCTTCTTCCTGACGGGGGCCGGCGCGCGGCTGCAGCTCGGCCTGCTCAACATGGCCATGCAGCAGGCCATCGAGGCCGGCTTCACGCCCATGATCACCCCGGTGCTGCTCAAGCCCGAGGCGATGGCCGGCACGGGCTTCCTCGGCTCGCACGCCGCCGAGGTGTACCGCCTGGAGGCCGACGACCTCTACCTGGTGGGCACCTCCGAGGCGCCCATGGCGGCCTACCACTGGAACGAGATCCTCGACGGCGGGTCGCTGCCCCGGCGCTACGCCGGCTGGTCGTCCTGCTTCCGCCGCGAGGCGGGCTCGTACGGCAAGGACACGCGAGGCATCATCCGGGTCCACCAGTTCGACAAGGTCGAGATGTTCTCCTACTGCCGCCCGGAGGACGCCGCCGAGGAGCACCAGCGCCTGCTCGCCTGGGAGAAGGAGATGCTGGCCAAGGTCGAGCTGCCGTACCGCGTGATCGACACCGCGGCGGGGGACCTCGGGTCGAGCGCCGCCCGCAAGTTCGACTGCGAGGCGTGGCTGCCGACGCAGAACCGCTATCTGGAGCTCACCTCGACGTCCAACTGCACCGAGTTCCAGGCCAGGCGGCTCGCTGTTCGCTACAGGGACACCGACGAGAAGCCCCGGCACGTCGCCACCCTCAACGGCACCCTGGCGACCACACGGTGGATCGTGGCCATCCTGGAGAACCACCAGCAGGCCGACGGCTCTGTCGTGGTCCCCAAGGCGTTGCGGCCCTATGTCGGACTAGACGTCCTCGAGCCGGTCAAGTAGCTATTTCTTGCTGAGTAAGCCGCTTATCCCCTGATGAGGATAAGCGGCTTACTCTCATACTGTCTGAGACGTATGTCCGGTTTGTCAGGACGTTCGGGTCTGGACAAACAAGAAGGCGGGGTTCGCCTGACGCGAACCCCGCCTTCTGTGTGTCAGTGGTCAGACGGCGCGGACCTGCGACGCCTGCGGGCCCTTCTGTCCCTGCGTGACCTCGAACTCGACGCGCTGGCCGTCCTCGAGGCTGCGGTAGCCGTTGCCGACGATTTCGGAGAAGTGCACGAAGACATCCGGAGCGTCACCGTCCGGGGCGATGAATCCGTAGCCCTTCTCGGCGTTGAACCACTTGACGGTTCCCTGAGCCATTAAAGCTCTCCCTGCAATTGATCTTGGGGTTCACACCTCGCGAACCCCGGGTTGTGTCGCACAGCTTCCCGGGGCCGCTCAGACAGTCAAGCTGGTTCTGCACATCGGGTTCAGCTAATACAACGCCACCACATCTAACACCATCAGAGGGCCTTTGTTCCCCCCTCCTGGCGAGAATCTTTTACTCCCAGGGCTGACACCCGAGCTCGGGGCAACACAGGGCAAACTAGAGCTTGTTATGGTCAGCCCCAGACTCGTCGCCACCGACCTGGACGGCACCGCCCTGCGCTCGGACGGCACCGTCTCGCCCCGCACCGCGGCCGCCTTCGCGCTCGTGGAGGAGGCCGGTGCGACGCTCGTGTTCGTCACCGGCAGGCCGCCCCGGTGGATGGGCAACGTCGCCGGGGCGGTGCGCAACCGCGGGCTGGCCATCTGCGCCAACGGGGCGCTGGTGTACGACCTGCACGCCGAGCGCATCGTCGAGTCCCATCTCATCGAGCCCGACGTGCTGTCCGAGGCCGTCGGCCGGCTGAAGGACCGCGTCCCGGGCCTGAGCTTCTCCGTGGAGTACGAAGGGGGCTTCGCCCATGAGACGAGCTTCCGGCTCGGCGGCTGGGACAGCACAGAGGTCTCAGGGCTCCGCATGGGGGTCTCGGGGCTGATCTCCCGGCCGGGCGCGAAGCTGCTGGCCTTCCACCGCTCCATGGACCCCGACATCCTGCACGCCCTCGTGGACGAGATCGTGGGCGACCTGCTCACGGCCACCCATTCGAGCGGCCGGGCGTTGATCGAGATGAGCGCCCAGGGAGTGACCAAGGCGAGCGCGCTGGCCACCCTCGCCGAGCGGCACCTCGTCGGCGCGGCCGAGGTGATCGCGTTCGGGGACATGCCGAACGACCTGCCGATGCTGGGCTGGGCCGGCACGTCCTACGCCGTGGCGAACGCCCACCCGGACGTGCTGGCCGCCGTCACCCACGTGACGGCGGCCAACGACGAGGACGGCGTCGCCATCGTCCTGGAGAAGCTTTTCGGCTGACGCGTCCCGCGGCCCCGGACGCCGGGGGCGGCCGCGCGGCATCGCCTGAGGGATCTCACACGTGCTGACAGGTCTTACAAGGTCTTACAGGTAGGGACCGGAACTGCGGTGGGGCTGGTCCTCCGGGGCCACGGCGCCGGACATGCCGCCGGGCAGGGCTCGGCGCATCTGCTCCAACTGGGCGCGCGCGGCCATCTGCTGGGCGAACAAGGTGGTCTGGATCCCGTGGAAGAGACCCTCCAGCCAGCCGACGAGCTGGGCGTGCGCCACGCGGAGCTCGGCGTCGCTCGGCGCGCTGTCGTCGCCGGTGAAGGGCAGCGTGAGCCGCTCGAGCTCGTCCACCAGCTCGGGCGCCAGGCCGTCCTCCAGCTCCTTGATGGAGCTCTGGTGGATGTCCTTCAGGCGCTTGCGGCTCGCCTCGTCCAGGGGCGCCGCGCGGACCTCCTCCAGCAGCTGACGGATCATGCTGCCGATGCGCATCACCTTGGCGGGCTGCTCCACCAGCTCGGCGACCGAGCGCTCTTCGTGCTGCTCGCCGCCGTCACCCTCGACCGACAGACCGTTGGGGCCCACGACCACGATGTGCGGGGTGCTCTCCTCAGCATTCATGTCATTCAACCTAGCTCACCTGACCAACAGGACTTTTCCGATGTGCTCCCCTGATTCGAGCACGCGGTGGGCATGGGCCGCGTCGGCCATGGGGATGACCGCGTGGACGATCGGCCGGACCGAACCGGCGCCCACCAGGGGCCACACGTTATCGCGGACGCCGCGGACGATGACGCCCTTCTCGGCGACGCTACGGGTGCGCAGGGCGGTCGCGTGGATCGAGGCGCGCTTGGCCAGCAGTCTGCCGAGGTCGAGCTCGCCCTTGGCGCCGCCCTGGAGCCCGATCACCACCAGCCGGCCGCCGGTCGCGAGCGCCGAGATGTTCCTGGCGAGGTACTTCGCGCCGATGATGTCGAGGATGACGTCCGCCGTGACCTTCTCGGCGAAGTCCTCCTCGCGATAGTTGACCGCCTCGTCGGCCCCGAGCTCCAGGCACCGCGCGATCTTGTCGGCCGAGCCGGCCGTGACGACGACGCGGGAGCCGAAGGCCTTGGCGAGCTGGAGGGCGAAGGTGCCGATGCCGCTGGCGCCGCCGTGGACCAGCAGCGTCTCACCGCGCCGCAGCCTGCCCACCATGAAGACGTTGGACCACACGGTGCAGGCGACCTCGGGGAGCGCCGCCGCCTCCACCAGCGAGACCCCCTCGGGCACCGGGAGCACCTGCTCCCAGGGGACGGCGACCTTCTCGGCGTACCCGCCGCCGGCGAGCAGCGCGCACACCTCGTCGCCGACCCGGAACCCCTCGACGTCCTCGCCCACCTCGGCGACGACTCCGGAGCACTCCATGCCGGGGAATTCCGACGCGCCGGGCGGCGGCGGGTAGTGCCCTTGGCGCTGCAGCAGGTCGGCGCGGTTGAGGCCCGCGGCGGCCACCTCGATCAGCACTTCCCCTGGTGCGGGGCGGGGATCTGGGACCTCCCGCCACTCCAGCACCTCTGGTCCGCCGGGCCGGGTAACAGCGATCGCGTGCATGCGACCAAACTATCCGGGTAGCCAAGTCGGCGGTTGACCACGTTGGTCGTGATAGCGGGCGGTAATCTTCCTTCTATTTGCTGCCCCTTTAGCCCAGTCCCGAGGGGGAACACGGTGGCAAGACACGATCGTGAGGATCCTCATTCCCTTGAAGAGCAGCTCGCCTGGCTCGACGCGATCAAGGAGAACGAGGACACCCCCCTCGCGGTGAGCGTCACCCCGGACGACACCGCCGCCTCGCCGTACCCGAAGGACCCGTGGGGCATGGTGCCCGCGGAGCCTCCGGCGCCCGCGTCCCCGCTGTTCCGTGCCGCGGGCGACCCCGCGAACGGCGCGGGGCAGCACGACGACGGCCTCGCCGGGCGCGCCGAGGGCGAGACGCGCGAGGTGCGCCCGCCTTCGACCCAGGGTCTGGGCGCCGGCGCCTGGACCGGCCCGCTGGACCCTCCGCCGTCCGCGGCGCCCGGCAAGCCCGCGTTCGCCGCGCCGATCACGGCGCCCGGCGAGCCGCTGTCACGCGCCGACACCAAGGCCGAACCGCCGCCGGACTCCTCCAGCGCCGGCGCCTTCGGCGAGCGCCCGCCGTCCTCGGGCACGGGAACGTTCGAGCGCCCCGCGGGGACGGGGGCCGGCGCCTTCGGCGAGCGCCCCGCATCCCCGGGCGCGGGCTCGTTCGGTGAGCGTCCAGGCTCCTCGGACACGGGTTCGTTCGGTGAGCGTCCAGGCTCCTCCGATACGGGTTCGTTCGGTGAGCGTCCGGCCTCGTCGGGCACGGGCGCCTTCGGAGAGCGTCCCGCGCCGTCGTCGGGTGCGGGCGCTTTCGGCGGGCTCTCCTCGTCCGGCGCCGGCGCGTTCGGCGAGCGTCCGTCGTCGGGTACGGGGGCGTTCGCGGCGTTCGGCGAGCGTCAGGCCGGGTCCGGCGGGGCCGCTTTGGGCGAGCGCCCGGGATCCTCGGCGGGCTCGGAGGCCCCTGAGGGTTCCGGCGCCGGGGTCTCGGCCGCCGCGGGCGCCGAGGCCGTGAGCGACGACACCGACAGCTTCACCTTCTTGCCGCTCACCGACAAGCCCGGCGCCGCGCCGAGCGCCGACTGGCTCTCCAAGGACCCGTTCGGCGGCGCCAAGGCCGAGCCGTCCAAGCCGCGTGAGGAGTCCGAGCCCGACACGGCCCCGGAGCAGCCGGTGCGCGGCTGGCTGGAGGCCGCGGTGCCCGCCGCCGAGCCGTCCGAGCCCGACCCCGAGCAGGAGCGCTTCAACGCCTTCGCCGCGGGCGCGGACACCGACGACGTGGTGGTCCCCCGCGTCGAGCGTCCGATGTACGAGCAGCCGACCGAGAACCTCGGCCTGCCCGCGCCGCAGGAGGGCCGGCAGGCCGTGCCGCCCCCCGCCGCCGAGCCGCCGGCCGCCGCCCCGGCCCCCGCCTTCCCCGCCGCCTCCCCAAGCCGGTCGGCCCAGGGGTCGTCGGCCGCCACGCACGCCCCTTCCGCGCCGCCCGGCGAGTCGCTGGTGCCCGACCAGGCTCCAGAGGAGCGCGAGCCGTACCGGCCGCGCCGCAGGCAGACCGCCGCGACGCCGCAGCCCGCCCAGCCGGCGTTCGGCGCCCCGGCGCGGCAGCAGCCGGGCGCCAAGGCGGCGGGCGCGAAGGGCGTCACGGGCGTGCGGCCGACGGCCGACAGCCTCGACCCGGTGTCCCTGCTGCGCGGGCGCAGGAACGCTCCCGCACGCGGCTGGCGCAAGATCGTGTTCAAGGCGTCCGCGGGCCTGATCAAGCCGGGCGAGTCGCCCGAGGTGCGCCGCCGCCGCGAGCTGGTCTCGCGGGCGCGCACCCCCGTCGCCACGGGTCACCACCGCGTGGCCGTGCTCAGCCTCAAGGGCGGCGTCGGCAAGACCACGACGACCGTGGGGCTGGGCGCCACGCTGGCCTCCGTGCGCGGAGACCGGGTGATCGCCGTCGACGCCAACCCCGACCGCGGCACGCTGTCGGACAAGGTCGAGCTGGAGACCTCGGCGACCGTGCGCGACCTGCTCAACGAGCGGCAGCAGATCAAGCGATATGTCGACATCCGCGCCTTCACCTCGCAGGCGCCCTCGCGGCTGGAGATCCTCGCCTCCGACCGCGACCCGTCGGTGTCGGAGGCGTTCAGCGCCGCCGACTACCAGGCGGTCGCGCAGGTGCTGGAGAACTTCTACTCCATCTGCCTGACCGACTGCGGCACCGGCCTGCTCCACTCGGCCATGTCGGGCGTCCTGGGCCTGGCCGACCAGCTCGTTCTGGTCAGCTCGCCGTCGGTGGACGGCGCGCGGGCCGCGTCGGCGACCCTCGACTGGCTGGAGGCGCACCACTACGCCGACCTGGTCAAGGCCGCGACGGTCGTGTTGTGCAGCGTTCGGCCGAGGTCGAAGTCCACCGTCGATCTCGACCGGCTGGAGGCGCACTTCGCGGCGCGCTGCCGTGCCGTCATCAGGGTGCCGTACGACCCGCACCTGGAGGAGGGCGCCGAGATCGACCTCGACCGGCTGCAGCCCGCCACGCGGGAGGCATACCTGCTGCTGGCGGCCTCGGTGGGCGACGGCTTCGGCGGCGCGCAGGGCGGCCATATCTGAGCGGGCCTATCTGAGCGGGCCGCGTCCGGGTCGGGCCGCGACCGAGGCGGCGGCCGCAGGTGGGCCGCCCGCATCTGAGGGGATCACGGGAGGCCGGTGGCGGAGGGTGTGGGATTCGAACCCACGAGGCCGTCGCCGACCTGGCCGCTTTCAAGGCGGCTGCACTCGTCCACTATGCGAACCCTCCAGTGCGACACCAACGATAGCGTTGCCCGCCGGGCGTTCGCGCGCGAGTGGCGGGCCCCGCGCCTATTCGTACGGCTCGGCCGGCCGGGCGACCTTGGCCAGCGCGGTGGCCGTCAACTCGGGGGCGGCCGCGCCCTTGGGGAGGCGGTCGTAGGGGACGGGCACCCAGGCGCCCGTCACCTCCACCCAGGTGTCCGGACGGGGCGCGGGCACGCCCAGCACGGTGACCTTCAGCGGGAAGGCATCGGCCGCGCAGCACCGCAGTCGCATGCGGGCGAGGTACCACTGGCCCTTGTGCTCGGACGGGACGGCGAACCCGGTGAGCTTGACCCGGCGCCCGGCGAGCGTGCGGCCTCCGTCGCTCCAGGCGCGGCCGATGAACTCCCCGACCGGCATGGCCGTGGGCGCGTCCCCGGTCAGGGCGCCGTACCCCCCTGACGCCGGGCGCGGCCGGGGCGTCTGGTCGCGTGCGGCGGCGAACGAGCCGAGCGCGGGCGGGTTGATCAGGAAGACGGCCACGATCGGAAGGCACAGCAGCCAGGCCACCGGTGGTCCGTGCGACCGGCGGCGCGTGGCCGGCTTCCCCGAGGGCGGATAGGGCCTGCGCCACTCTTGGACCAGGCCGAAGACGCCGAGCGCGAACAGGATCACGCCGGCCGCGACGAGCGGCGCGCGGAATCCCGGCCTGACGTAGTTCAGGTAGGTGGTGGACAGGGCCGACACGCGAAGCAGCGCGCCGCCCACCAGGGCGAGCACCAGGTTCTGGGCCATGCGGTTCACAGCAGCACCCATCCCACCAGCACGCCGACCACGATGGCGAGCGTGAGCGTCAGCGGGACGAAGCGCGCGGCGAACGCCCGCCCGAACGTCCCCGCCTGCAGCGCAATGAGTTTCAGGTCGACCATCGGCCCCACGACCAGGAAGACCAGTTTGGCGGTCGGGGAGAAGGTCGTGAGCGAGGCGGCGACGAAGGCGTCGGCCTCGGAGCAGACCGACAGCACGACCGCCAGCAGCGCGAGCACCAGCACCGACGACCAGGGGACCTCGCCGAGGGAGGTGGTCCACGAGCGGGGGACCACCACGTTCAGGGTCGCCGCGGCGAGCCCGCCGATGACCAGGAAGCCGCCGGCGTGCAGGAAGTCGTGGCGCACCGCCGCCAGGAACGCCGCGCGCCGGGTGGCGCCCTCGGGGACGGGCGGTGCGGTGGTGACGCGTGGCGGGCCGGAGTGGCCGAGCAGCCGCCAGGCCCAGCCGGCGAGCACGGCGACGACGAGGGAGGCGCCGAAGCGGGCCAGGACCATGAGCGGCTCGCCGGGGAAGGCCACGGCCGTCGCCACCAGGACGACCGGGTTGGTCGCCGGAGAGGCCAGCAGGAAGGCGAGCGCGGCCGGCGGGGTGACGCCGTGGGCCATCAGGCGGGCGGTGACCGGCACAGAGGCGCACTCGCGGACGGGCAGCACGAGCCCGGCGGCGCCGGCGACGGGCACGGCGGCGTACGGCCGGCGCGGCAGCGCGCGCTCGAAGAAGGACGGCGACAGGAAGGTGGTGACGGCCGCGGACAGCGTGACCCCCAGCACCAGGAACGGGATGGCCTGCACGCAGATCGTCACGAAGATCGTCGACCAGGTGGTGACGGCCGGCGCGGTGAGGTGCGGCGACAGCAGCAGGTTGCCGATCAGCAGGAAACCCGCCAGCGCCGCGAACACCCAGGGCAGCACATGTGCCTCAGGTGCGCGCCGTCCCCACGTCGGAGGAGGGACCGGACTGTCGGGCTCGGCGGTCCAGTCGAGTGCGGTTCGGTCGCTCATCAAGGTTTGGAGATTTTTCTGGATATCGGGGGATATGCGCGGATAAGGCGTGAGGGGTGGCGGTTCGACGGTCCGACGCTACACCCGCCGGAGTTGGCCGAGCAGCCATCCCGGACCCACGGCCGCGGCGCCCAGCTCGGCGACGCGCCGGCGCAGCTCGCGGTCGGCGGTGACGACCAGAACCCGCTGCCACGGCCTGACCTCGCGGTTCTCCCGCACCGTGTCCACGATCGCGTCGTCCCCACTGGCCGGCGCCTCCACCACGCCCACCACGCCGGCCACGTCCGCCGTGTCCGCCACGTCCGCCGTGTCCGCCATGTCCGCCACGTCCGCCGTGTTGGCCGTGCCGCCGGACCGCACGCCCTTGGCCGCGCCCTCCAGCACCATGATCACGCGCGGGAACCACATCGCCGGAGCCGGGAACCCCTCGGGAGGCCGCAGGCCGTGCTCCACGAGCCGCTCGACGTCCGCCAGCAGGCGCCGCGCGGCGCCCGCCCGGTCGCGCCACCACCCGTGCTCGGCGCGCGCGCCGACGATGTTGGCGGCGTCCAGCACCACCACCGAGGGCGGCAGCGACGGCCTGATCGCCGGCCAGGTCTCGGCGAACCCAGGGTGCAGCGTCTCGCCGCCCACCTCGTCGGCGGGCAGCCACCGCATGTCGGTGCTCTCGTCGTTGGCCGGGACGGCGGGCAGCAGCGCGTCCGCCTCGGCGATCACCGTCTGGAACGCCCAGCCGCCGTGGTCGTCGATGTGGACGCCGAGGACGCGCAGGCTCTCGCCGCTCAGCGCGGCCTCCTCCAGGGCTTCGCGCAGGGCGCCGGTGACGGCGTCCTCATGGCTGTCGAGCGCGCCTCCGGGCAGCCCCCACGTGCCGCCGTGATGGCTCCACCACGAGCGTTTCTGCATCAGGACGTGCGGCGTGCCCCCGGCGTCGAAGTGGACGGCCAGCAGCCCTGATGCGCCGTGCAGCCCCCAGTGCCGGTGGCCGCGCTCGCACAGCGCCCAGCCGTCGCCGTCCTTCGCCGCCATGTCTCCATCCTGCCTTACGGTCCCATGCCCGAATCGCACCGTTCGTCGGCCTTCGGACCGCTAGCATCCAACGGCGATGGACGGTTCACTCTCTCCGGTCCGACTGCCCTACGACACCTTCCGTCTCGCGGGGCGCCTCTTCCTGCCCCTGGCCTTCTACTACACCCTGGGCGCCCTCGTCCACCAAGGCGTGCTGCTGGCCGCCGTGCGCGTCGCCGAGCCCACGGGATGGCGGGCCTACCTGGCCTTCGGCGTGCTCAGCCTCGGCGTGCTGGTGACGCTGACGGCCTACATCGCGATGCTGAACATCGCCGGTCGCGCGCTCGGCTCGCGCCCGGTGCAGGCCCGCACGGCCGACGAGCGCGAACGCGACATGGTCGACGCGATCGCCCACACCCTGCTGCCCTTCCTGATCTTCTACAGCGCGTGGGGCCTGTTCACCGACGACCTGCGCGCCTTCCAGCGGCTACTGAACGAGCTCCACCCGACGATCGACCTCAGCTACATCGGCCTGCTGAACGACCTGTTCAACGTCAACGTCCTGATCATGGTCATCACCGCCGTGATCTTCGCGGTCAAGGTGGCGTTCGAGCGCCTCTACAGCGCCACGGGAAGGCGCGTCTTCGGCGTGGCCAACAGCACGTTCGAATGCATGTGGATGTACTTCGGGATCATCTCGCTGGGCAACTGGACCGGCGACGGCGTCGACTGGCTGACCGGCCGGGTCGTCTGGGCGGACTTCACGGGCCTGTTCGAGCGCGTCCCCCTGCTGCAGACGCTCCGGCAGCTCGGCGAGTACGCGGCCCCCTACCTGCCCGAGGTCAAGGACGGCCTGGTCCAGCCGCTGGTCTGGCTCGCCATGGCGGCCGTCGTCTACAGCTCCTCGATCACCCAGGAGGCCAAGGTCATCGAGGGCACCCGGGTCGAGCCGCACGTCTCGCGGCTCTGGCAGCGGCTGCCGACCCCGGTCCAGGCTGTCGCGGAGTTCTTCTCCCGAGGGGTCCGCGACAAGTACGTCCCGCTGGTGAACGGTTTCCGGTTCGTCCTCAGCGGCGGGGTGCTGTTCTACCTGACGTTCTGCCTGATCTACGTGGCGCTCGAAGCGCTCGCGGCGGTCGGCTTCATCGGCGTGACCAGGCTCATCGGGGCGCACGAGATCCTGTGGTGGCAGATGTGGGAGGGCGCGGCCGTCTTCCCGGTCGACCTGCTCCACGAGGTGCTGCGCATCTGCCTGCTCGCCGTCGCCTTCGACTTGGCGCTGCGCCGCTCGGCTGCCCGCTCGGCGGTCCGTTCGGCCGTCCCCACGGCCGGGCCTGACGCGCCGCCCGCGCCTACGGGAGCAGCCGTACCGTTCCCGGCTCCGGGGCCACCCGCACCTCGACCCGCAGGGTCCTGAACGCGTCGGCGGGCACGACGTACACCGTCTCGACGGCCAGTTCCTGGCCGACGGGCAGGGGGGCGAGCTTGAAGTCGGCGTCCATGTTGAAGCACGAGGGTGACAGCCCCGACTTGGGCGCCAGGTCGCTGCGGATCGACGGCCCCCACGTGCGCCCCGCCGCGTCGGTGACCCTGATCTTGCAGGTGCCGCCCATCGCGCCGAACCACCTGCTCGCCTGCTCGGTCAGCGGTCTGAGGCCGACGACGACGATCGCGACCTTCGTGCGGGGCGGCAGCGGCCGGGCCGCGGGGTCCTGCGGCCGGCCCTCGGTGATGCTCTTCAGACGCCACTCGATGCCGTTGAACCGGGCCGCCTGCCCGTGCGCGGCGACGGCCTCCCGCCCGCCCTTGCCGGCGAGGGTCTCGTACCGCTCCCGCCAGGGCAGCACCTGCGCGGCGAGCGCGGCGGGGACCAGAGCCAGCAGGCCGAGGCCGTACCAGAGGTCGCGTTTCCAGTTCACGGCTCGTCCCCCCTCACAGATCGCGCACCGGCCCGACCGTCAGGGACGCCGGCGCCTGCTCGATGAGCGCTTTGGTGTACGGGCCCGACAGCCGCAGGTCGACGGCGGCCGCGGGACCGAGGTGGTCCAGGCTCTTGACGCTGTGGACGGTGACCTCCAGGGCCGCGCCGGCCAGCCTGCCGGGGGGCACCTCGAACAGGATGGGCCCGTAGGAGGGCATGCCTGGGGCGAGGGCGGTCTTGTCGAGCGTGCCCGACACCGAACTGGCCAGGTACTCCGCGCCGTCGGCCGTGCGCAGCCGTGCGCCCTGCACCGTCACCTCCTCGGTGGTGGCAGCGACGGTGGCCCAGACGACCACCCAGACGCCCGCGGTGCTCTTCGGCTGCCCGAGCAGTCCGTAGGCGTCCTCCAGGCGCACCGACCGGCCGAGCTGGACGCGGTCCACGCGGAGCTGGAAGGCGGCGGTGTTCACTTGCTCGCCCATCTCGCCCACCGACGCGATCGGCGCGTACTTCGCGTCGGCGTCCGGAGTGGCGCGGCGCACCGCCACGATGCCCGCGAGCAGCAGCGCCGCGGTGAGCACTCCGACGATCGCGCGCCTCACCTGGACACCTCGAGGTCGTAGATCGCCAGCGTCCCGCCGGGAAGCCAGTCGGACAGCTCGGAGGTGAACCACGGCCCGTAGTCCTCGTCCCGGAAGGCTGCGGTGAGGCTCGTCGGGTCGGGCGTCCCCGCCGGGACGGTGTAGACGATCTTCACGCGCTCGGCCAGGCCGGGCTGGAGCTGGGTGCGGTCGAAGCCGCCGTCGCGGATGACGAAGCCGGCCGTCTTGTCCTTGAACCGGTCGAGCACCACGCTGCCCGGGGAGATCTTCAGGTAGGTGACGGCGGACAGGTCGTCGACGGTCGCGGTCTGGTCGCTGACGTTCTCGACCTCGAGCTCGATCGCCAGGAAGCGGCCGTCCTTGGGGTCGCCCAAGCCCGGCGCGGGGTCCTTGGTCACGTACGCCACCTTGTACGGCTTCACCGCGAAACGGTGGCCCGCGCTGGTCTCACCAAGCCGGCGGTGCGGGACCTCCGGCTTGGCCTCCTGGAGGCCGCCCGCCGGCCAGGACAGCGCGAGCACCGTGGCCAGCGCGAACACAACGGCGGTGAGGGCGATCCACGGCCGCAGCGGTCCCCGGCGTGACTCCGTCCGTCCGGGGTCGGGCACCGGAGTGGTCACGGCCAGCGATCATATCCGGCAAAACCCGGCGAGGGCCGCGAATGTCACGATTCCTCCGCCGTTGCCGTTCTTCGCGGGAAGATCGACCTCGTGACGGCCCGAGTGACGGCCCGAGTGAGGGTCCGCGTGGCGGTCCGCGGCCTCGGCGGGGATCAGCCGCCGCCCTTGCTGAAGTGCTGATAGTCCTTGGCGCCGTTGAAGTAGCCGCCCCACTCCCAGCCGTGCTTCTCGAACAGCCGCACCACGCGGTCGTCCGGATTGATCACACCCGGCCTGCGCAGCGGCCGGTCGGCGAACCGCCGCGCGTTGTCGTGCGCGACCGAGCCGTCGGGCTCGACCCACGGGTTCTCCCGGGGGTCGAGGTCGATGGCGTTGCCGTACGAGTGCTTGGACCAGCTGCTCGCCCCGGTCGTCCTGCGGCAGTTGAAGGCCGAGGTGTTGTCGGCCTCGATGGAGTCGAAGTCGCTGCCCTTGTAGACGTCGACGGGCTCCATGCGGGCGATCGGGTAGCGCCACCGGTAGAGCTGCCCGAAGATCGCCACCACGTCGTCGGTGACCGAGCGGTTCACGATCAGCTCGCCGGTGTGGGCCTTGTCGTCGAAGCCCCAGTACGTCATCGTCACCTTCCGCAGGCCGCTCGGGGAGACCGGGCAGCCGGGCCGCCAGGAATGGCGGAGCTGGGTCGCCGTGACGGCCGTGACCTTCGCCGCGAAGGGCGGCGGTCCGGTGGGCGAAGGCGAGGGGGACGGCGTGGCGGACGGCGGCGCGGGGCTGGCCGCCGGGCCGGCCGTAGGGCTCTCCGGGGAGGCCGACGGCGGCGTGGCCACGGACGGAGGCGCGGGCTCGGCGACGACGCCGGAACCGGAGCCGCCGCACGCGGTCAGGGTGGCGGACGCGCACGCCAGGACCGCGAGGCCCAGGTGGCGGTGCTTCGCTGTGTGGCGCATACGCCAGAGTAAGGCCATCCTGACGCCGCTCGTGACGCAATTGTGATGTCCGGGGTCCGGGCCCGCCGGGCGAGGCTCTGTCGGAGGTGTGCCGCGCGTTTTACCCGGAAGTGCTCGCGCACATGTTCGAGGAGGCGCTACAGTCTTCGGCATCGGATCGAACACGGGTTCGGTCCGGCAGGGTTCAGGCGAAGGGTGGTGTGAGGTGGCGTTGCTCTCGCCCCCCGTCCGGCAGGCGTCCGGGCGGCCCTCCGCCTCCCGTCGATCGGCGACACGCCGTAGCGCTTTCTACGGAAATCTAGGACGGCCTCTATATCCGGTCATAAAGTCCGAGAGCGTGGACCCCGTGCGCAATCCCTACGCCCCCGGTGCGGGGCAGCGCCCTCCGGAGCTCGCCGGGCGTGATCGTGAGCTGCAACAGTTCGAGGTCGTGCTCGAGCGGGTGGCCCGTGGCCGTCCCGAGCGCAGCATGGTCCTCACCGGGCTGCGCGGCGTCGGCAAGACCGTGCTGCTCAACACCTTCAAGTCCATGGCCATGCAGCGGCTCTGGGGCACCGGCAAGATCGAGGCCCGCCCCGAGCAGTCCATCCGCCGTCCGGTCGCCGCCGCGCTGCACATGGCGATCCGCGAGCTGGCCCCCCGCCACCGCGCCCCCGAGCGCATCGAGGAGTTCCTCGGCGTGCTCAAGGCGTTCGCCATGCGCGATCCCGGCGCGGCGAAGGGCACCTCGCACTGGTCGCCCGCCATCGACGTCCCGGCCGGCCGCGGCCGGGCCGACTCGGGCGATCTCGAGATCGACCTCACCGAGCTGTTCGTCGACGCCGCCTCCGTCGCCACCGACCTCGGCGTCGGGGTCGCCCTGTTCATCGACGAGATGCAGGACGTCCAGCCGGTCGACATCTCCGCCCTGTGCGCCGCCTGTCACGAGCTGTCGCAGAGCGGCGGGCCGCTGATCGTCGTCGGCGCCGGCCTGCCCCACCTGCCGGGCGTCCTCAGCGCCAGCAAGAGCTACTCCGAGCGCCTGTTCCGCTACGCGCGCATCGACCGGCTCGACCGCGATGCCGCCGACCTGGCACTCATCGCCCCCGCCGCGCGTGAGGAGGTCGAGTTCACCCCCGAGGCGCTCGACGCCCTCTACGAGGCCGCCGACGGCTACCCGTACTTCGTCCAGGCCTACGGCAAGGTCGCCTGGGATCTCGCCCCGCGCAGCCCCATCACCGCCGACGACATCAGGGTGGCCGCCCCCGAGGCCGAGGAGGAGCTCGCGGTGGGCTTCTTCGGCAGCCGCTACGAGCGCGCCACCCCCGCCGAACGCGACTACATGCACGCGATGGCCTCGGTCGGCGACGAGCCCGTGCCGACGGCCGACGTCGCCGAGCTGCTCGGGCGCAAGCCGTCGAGCCTCTCGCCGGCCCGTGACAGCCTCATCAAGAAAGGGCTCATCTTCAGCGCCGAGCGCGGCCTCATCGCCTTCACCGTGCCGCACTTCGGCAGGTTTCTCCGGGCGCAGCCGCTGTAGGCCGCGCCCGCACCCCGAGACAGGGCGCAGCGTTCCTGCGCCCCCATTGACCTCTCTACGGCTTTCTAGAGGGGAAGCTAGAGAGCCGTAGAGAGTCGAATTCGCGGTGTGCGGCCGCGTGGTGGCCGGTCGGCGTGGCCGGTCACCACGCGCCGCCGTGCGTCTCACATCGGGGCATCGACAAGCATTCAGGGCTGTTTTACCGTGACCATGGAACGCGGTGATGATCCGGAGTCGGCTACGCGACCGCACGGGGTGATGGGCCGTATGAAGCGCTTGATCGGCGTGAGAGGCGGCCTCCGCGCGGCCGTCGTCGTCGTCCTCCTCGGCTCGCTGGTGGGGCCGGCCGGCTCCACCGCGGCGCGGGCCGCCACGACGTTCAAGGTTCTGCAGGTCAACCTCTGCAACAGCGGGTACGCGGGCTGCTACGAGGGCGGCGCCGCCGTGCCCGAGGCCCAGTCGCTCATCGGGCGGGTGAGGCCGGACGTCCTCACCGCCAACGAGATCTGCGAGGGCGACGTCGCTCCGCTCCGTTCCGCCATGGGCAACGGCGACTACGAGTTCCGGCAGGTGCAGGACGAGCGCGTCGCCGCCGCCATCCAGTGCACCGGCGGGCGTGGCGCGTACGGGGTGGCCGTCTTCAGCGTCCCCCGCTACGGCAAGACCGCGAGCGCCGGCGGGTGGTACTCCACCCAGGACTCCGGCAGCGAACGACGTGCGTGGGGGTGCGGCCGCTTCGGCGGGTTCTGGGCGTGCACCACCCACTTGTCGGCCGCCGACGAGCCGGTCGCGCTGCAGCAGTGCAAGCAGTTGATGAACGAGTACATCCCGCAGTCGCACGCCCAATACGGCGCCCTGCCCACCGTCGTGGGCGGCGACCTGAACCTCGAGTACGACAAGTCCGACCCGGAGAACGCCCAGAACTGCGTGCCGGCCGGCTACTTCCGCAAGGGCGACGGCGATGTCCAGCACGTCATCGCGTCCACCTCGTTCGCCTTCGTCCGCACCGACAAGTACGGCATGTCGCACACCGACCACGCCGCCTTCATGGTCACCCTCACCGCCCCCTGGTGAACGGGCGGCGTTCCGCCGGCCGTTCTCCGGCACGTCCGGGTCGGTTCGCGGGCCCCGTCCGCCCGTTAGCCGGTCCGTCTCCGGTCGTCTAGGGCTTTCTAGCCTCCGACCGATACACCGCTAGATTCTCGGAGAAGGTCCGCCCCGGCCGGGTTCTCCGCGCCCACGACGGCGACCCGCACCGGCGGCCGGCGCCCGCTGAGGTACACCGCGAAGACGACCTCGGCCCGCGCCCCGACGGCCGTGCGCCCGGGGTAGACGAAGAAGCGCCAGCACAGCTCGCGCCAGGAGTCCGACGGCTCGTCGGTCACCAGCAGCGGCGCGTACGAGCGCCACTCGGCGCTCGCCCGCAGGCGCGCGACGGCCCGCGCCGCCGGGACGGCACGCTGTTCGCACGGCGCGCGGTGCCTGATGCGGGCGATCGCCTCGCCCCACTCGGGCGACAGGGCGACCAGCAGCGCCAGGCCGGCTCCGAGCGCCGACGTCAGGTTCCAGGAGGCCCGCATCAGCAGGTCCGCGCCCGACACCGGGACCAGCGTGACCAGCACCGCCATCGCGGCAAGGACGGCGGCGCGGCCGATCGAGCGCAGCCCCACCGGGGAGCTGCTCGCCTCGCCGAAACAGCCGCAGCCTACGTCCGGGCGCCGCCGGCGCAGCTCCCACAGGACATAGGTGGACACCGAGAAGAAGAAGACCGTCCCCCAGCGGGGCAGAGGATGGCGGGTGAAGATCAGCCCCGCGGCCAGCAGGATCTCAACGGCGGCACAGAAGATCATGAACTGCCCGCGCCACCGCTCGGGCACCAGCACGCCGGGACCGAGGCGGGACAGCCCGCCCGGATCGGCGTCGCTCCCGGCGGTCGCGAGCTTCGCCCCGCCGCCGAGCACCAGGAGCAGCGCGAGCAGCGCGAGCGCGGCGGCGGCGATTGTCACGGTGTCCACGGTCACCCCAATCCGACCCGGGCGTTGAAGCATCCGTTGGTGAGCTCCCCCCCGAGCTCCACGTACGAGAGCGGCGACAGCTCGGCGATGCGGCCCCGCGGCGAGGTGCCGCACTCCACGCACCGGTCGCAGAACCGCCCGGCCATGCATCCGCAGGAGACGATCGGCAGCACCGACGAGCGGCTCTCGCACACGTTCCCGACGTACAGCATGGAGCCGAGCGCGAGGTAGGGAAGGCCGCTGCAGGACACGCCCGCGTCCTCGCACTCGGAATCGGCACGTTCCAGCATCGGGTACGCCACCCCGGCCTCGCCGTCGTCGAAGGCGTCCGACCAGGCGGCCGCCCCGGAGATCTTCGACTGGACCGCCCGGTAGGCGTGCGGGGGCGCCGGCACGGAGGCGGCGCGGTAGGTGGGCTGCGAGGTCGCCGGCAGCCGCGCGTGGGTCACCCCGTCGCGCCGCGTGCCGATCGCGTCGAACAGGTACCCCGGTTCGAGCTGGGGATGGCGCACCCGGATGCGTCCCGACGCGCCGTAGGGGACGACGATCACCCGCCGGCCCCGGTGCGGGCCGCCGTCGAGCTCGATCGTCAGGTCCCTGCCGTCCTTGCCCAGGGTGAGGACGATGCCGGTGACGCGGGTGATGTCGCCCCACAGGCGCTCGGCCACCCGGCCGGACTGGCGGGCGCGGATCATCACGCGGGTGCCGGCGGGCAGGTCCACGGGGTTCACGGGGCTGCCGTGCCAGGCGGTCGCCCAAGGCGCGATGACCAGCCGCTCCTCCACGCCGTCCGGGTTCTCCAGAATCACCAGGTGGGGGCTGATGTCGATGATCTGACCCGCGACGCCGGTGAGCGGGGCGGGCTCCTCGGCCTCGGCCCTCACGGGGGCGGTGCTCCTGCCGAGTGCGGCCGACGCCAGCGCATGGCGACGCTCAACTCCCATCGGCCCCTCCCCGGTCGCCGCCGCGAGTCTCCTCGTCGTCCCCTAGGGTCACACAGATCGTCGCCGCCGCCGCGCGTTTCGGGACGAGGATTTTTCCTCCGCGGCGACCTGCGTAGCAAATTTCCCACTCCAGGAGGAATTCGTCGACGCCCCAGCATGCCATGACCCTGTGGTGATCTTTGCCGTCGCCGGGACGAAACCTGGATGACGGATCAGCCGTATCAGGGCGTCCGGCTGCGATTCTGACGTCGAGATCGTTTCATCATGGCCTTCGTCACGGCACCGGTGATCGCATGAGCGGTAAAGACGAGGAGTTCCGCGAGTACGTGGCTGCCCGCGGTCCGGCACTGTTGCGCATGGCCTACCAGCTCACCGGCCAGCCCGCGGACGCCGAGGACCTCCTCCAGGCGGCCCTGACCAAGACCTACCTGGCGTGGGATCGGATCAACGACCGGGCCGCGCTGGACGGGTACGTCCGCCGGGCGATGGTGAACATCAACATCTCCTGGTGGCGGCGCAGGAGGCTGGAGGAGTACCCCTCGGAGGAGCTGCCGGAGACGCCGTCCAGGGACGGGCCGACGCCCGGAGAGATCCACGAACTGCTGGAAGAGGCGATCAACCGGCTCCCGGTCCGGCAGCGCACGGCGATCGTGCTGCGCTACTACGAGGACATGACCGAGCCGGAGATCGCCAGAGTTCTCGGCATCAGCATCGGCACGGTGAAGAGCACGGTGTCCCGCGCGATGGCGAAACTGCGCGGCGACCTCGTCGTCATCGAGCCCTGCCGGCCCGACCCCCGGCCGCACGTGTCCATGGGGCGCGAGCCCGTCTGAACGAGCCGCCCTCTGCGGCGGGTGGAGGTGAACGAGCCGCCCCCTCGGCGGGAGGAGGCGAACGAGTGGCTCTGTGGCGCGGCCGGCGTGAACGAGCGCTTGTCTGAGACGCGGGAGCGGACGAGACTCGGAGCCGGACGACAATCACGAACCGGCGCCCAGGCCGGGGCTCGCCAGCGGAGGTCCGTCAGATGCGCAGCACCATGCCCGACCATCCGCTCACGATCAGCTCCATCATGCGGCACGGCACCGGACTGTTCGCCGACCACGAGGTCGTGACGTACACGGGCGACGGCTACCGCCGCATGTCCTACGGGGAACTGGCCCGGGAGGCGGCGCGGCTGGCGGGCGCGCTGCGCGCCCTCGGCGTGGACGGCGACCAGCGGGTCGCGACCTTCGGCTGGAACAGCGCCGAGCACCTGACCGCCTATCTCGCCGTGCCCAGCATGGGGGCGGTCCTGCACACCCTGAACATCCGCCTGTTCCCCGAGCAGATCGCCTACATCGCCGGGCACGCCGAGGACGACGTCGTCATCGTGGACGCCTCGCTCGTCCCGCTGCTCGCCCCGATCCTGCCCGAGATGAAGACGGTGCGGCACGTGATCGTCATCGGGGCCGCCGACACCGCGCCGCTCGCCTCCGCGGGCAAGCAGGTGCACGACTACCGCACGCTCCTCGACCAGGCCCCCGACGCGTTCGACTGGCCCGACCTGGACGAGCGCGCCGCCGCGGCCATGTGCTACACCAGCGGCACGACGGGCAACCCCAAGGGGGTCGCCTACAGCCACCGCTCGGCCTACCTGCACTCCATGAGCGTGTGCACGGCCAACGCCATGGGCCTGTCCAGCCGCGACCGGGTGTTGCCGATCGTGCCGATGTTCCACGCCAACGCCTGGGGACTGCCGTACGCCGCGCTGATGGCCGGAGCCTCGCTCGTCATGCCCGACCGCTTCCTGCAGGCGGAGCACCTGGCGAGGATCATCGCCGAGGAACGGCCGACGGTCTCGGGCGCCGTCCCGACGATCTGGGGCGACCTGCTGCGCCACGCCCGCCGGCACGGGGCGGACCTGTCGTCCCTGCGCCTGGTGCCGTGCGGCGGATCGGCGGTGCCGGAGTCGCTGATGCGCGCGCTCTCCGACGAGTTCGGGGTCCAGGTCGTGCAGGCGTGGGGCATGACCGAGACCTCGCCGCTGGCGACGGTCGCCCACGGGGACTCCTGGGACCTTCGGGCCACGCAGGGGCGGCTGCTGGCCGGCGTCGAGGCCCGCATCGTCGGCGCGGGCGACGCCGTGCTGGCCTCCGACGGGGTCGCGGTGGGTGAGCTGGAGGTGCGCGGGCCGTGGGTCACCGCGTCCTACCACCTGGAGGAGGACCCCTCGCGGTTCCACGACGGCTGGCTGCGCACGGGCGACGTGGGCCGCCTGGACGCGCGCGGCTACGTCACGCTGACCGACCGCGCCAAGGACGTCATCAAGTCCGGCGGGGAGTGGATCTCGTCGGTCGAGTTGGAGAACGCCCTGATGGGGCATCCCGCCGTGGTGGAGGCGGCGGTCATCGGGGTGCCGGACGAACGCTGGGGCGAGCGTCCGCTGGCATGTGTCGTGCTCGACGGAACGACCGGAGTGGCGGAGCTCCGGGAGTTCCTGTCGGAGAAGGTGGCGCGCTGGCAGGTGCCCGAACGCTGGGCCTTCATCGATGCGGTGCCCAAGACGAGCGTCGGCAAGTTCGCCAAGCGCAGCCTGCGCGAGATGCACGCCCGCGGGGAGCTCACGATTGTTGAGAGCTGAGATCCGAAAGGTCCGTCGCGCCGGCGGTGGCACAGGGCCGCACGACGTCGCGGATGATGCGCAGGCTGGCCAGGAAATCCTCCAGTCGCTCAGGGGGCAGCAGGCCGGTGAACCACGTCTCGATGTCCTCGATGTGCTGGGGGAGCACGGCCTCGAGGCGGGCGGCGCCGGCGTCGGTCAGCGTCGCGTAGGAGGCCCGGCGGTCGGTGGCGCAGGCCACCCGCTCGACCAGGCCCTCGCGCTCCAGGCGGTCCACGACGCGGGTCACCCCACTGGTGGACAGCGACGTCTGGGCCGCGAGGTCGCTCATGCGGAGCCTGCGGCCGGGGGACCGGTACAGGCGGATCAATGTCTCAAAGTCGATCTCGGACAATCCTGAGGCGGTGAATGCGGCGTTCATCTTCGCGGTAAGGCCCAAGTAGACCTCGGCCATCAGGCCCATCGCCGTGAGCCTGGGGTCGTCAGCTGGTGTCACGCTCATACTCTAGACGACGTTAGTTGACGGGTGGAATATTCCTCAGGTAGACATCTGTTGGAGCAAGCATCAAGCCCAGCGATCCACTAGTCCACGGGAGATGGAACATGAGCACTCGCACCTGGGAAGGCATCGCCATCCCGACCCCCGGCGTCTTCGACCTGGACGTCGCCCACACCCGCGTGGGATTCGTCACCAAGCACATGATGGTCAGCAAGGTCCGCGGTCGCTTCGGCGACTTCGCCGGCACCGTCACCATCGCCGAGAACCCGATGGAGTCCTCGGCCGAGCTCACCATCAAGACCGCCAGCATCGACACCGGCAGCGACGACCGCGACAACCACCTGCGCAGCGACGACTTCCTCGCGGTGGACAAGTTCCCCGAGCTGACCTTCCGCAGCACCCGCGTCGTCAGCCACTCCGGCGACGAGCTCGTCGTCGTCGGCGACCTCACCATCCGTGACGTCACCAAGGAGGTCACGCTGAAGGTCGAGTACGGCGGCGCCGGCACCAACCCCTGGGGCCAGGAGCTGTTCGGCTTCGAGATCGAGACCGAGATCGAGCGCGAGGAGTTCGGGCTCACCTGGAACGTCGCCCTGGAGACCGGCGGCGTCCTGGTCGGCAAGAAGATCAAGATCGAGATCGAGGGCGAGGCCCAGCGCCGCGCCTGACCGCCGGTGTCGCGACACCCTGTGTCCACAGCCTGTGGACAGAGTGTGTGGGAAACCTTCTTCTCCCCATGGACCCCCAGGGCCGGCCCACTCCCCGGCCCTGGCCATCGGTCCTCCACCCCCCATGCAACACCGCCAGGCCGGCACACGCCCGTCCTCAACACCCGGCACACGGCCGTCGTCAACACCCGGCACACGGACACCCCGCAACCCGGGCGTACGGCCGTCTTCCGCCCCGGCATCCGGACATCCCGCGGCCCGGGCATGAAGGCCGGCGAACCGCTCTCGCGCGACATGTTCGGTTGCCACGCCGAATCCACTTTGCCGCTTAGCATCAAGGCCGGTACTCTGTGCTGAGCCAGTCAGGCCCTCAACAGGCCGGTCGGGCACCAGGAGGCTTCGCCTAGTCAGGTCTATGGCGCCGCACTGCTAATGCGGTTTGGGTCTACAGCCCATCCGGGGTTCAAATCCCCGAGCCTCCGCACTTCAGAGGCCCTCTCCCGATTATCGGGCGAGGGCCTTTCTGCTGCTCGAACAGTCAGGGCCGCGGTTCTGCCAGATGGCACAGCCCTCGATCAGTCAGCCACCACAGCGGTCGTCGACGGTCACGACCAGGCCAGGCCAGCCGTCCGCCAAGCGGCGCAGGTCGTCGGCGAGTGGGGGCAGGTGCAGGTCGGGCAGAAAGTGCACGGTCGTCCCTGTGGCACCATCGCCGGCGACGGTCTCCAGGCCGGTGACAGGGACGCCCTGCTCGTACCGCTGGATCCAGGATCCACTCAGGCGGCGGTTGGTGTGGACGAGCCACTCGCTGAGCGCGGCGACGACGGACATGCCACGGCGCGGATGCCCGTCGGGAAGCGTCTCCGCGCCGGGGTCGTCGAAAAAACGCAGGTCCTTGGACGCCATGACGGGCTTCTTCACCGGCCGTCCCTGCTCATCGAAGCGGGTGTCGGTGCCTCGTCCTTCGTCGGCGACGGAGATCGAGCCGTCGGGGTGGAGGGTGATGGTGCAGCGTCCGGCGCCCGTGCTCGCCGCCTCGTCGGCCGCGTAGGCGAGGACCTCGAGGATCAAATGCCGGACGCCGCCGGGGGCGAACTCGGCCGGGTTCCCTCGGATACCGGCGAGGTGACCGAGATCGACGTCGGTCGCCCAGTCATGGGTGGTGTTACGCCAAGAGGATCGGGATGTGCCCACCACGGCACCCTAGTCACGGCTCAGCAAGGGTTGAGGCGGTCTACGCGGCCATCCGCGACGGCGGGCCCGACCGGGTGCCTCAGACGGCCGGCGAACCCGCCCAGGAGTAGGGACAAGCCTCGGACGTCGAGCCAGCCGCGAACCATGCTCCACGGCCCGCCGGCCTTATTGCTCACGTCGCGCATCGCTTTCAGATCGACTTCACCCAGGAGCGGGCCTTGTCGGCGGGCATCGCCAGTTCCTCGTGGACGAGAAGCACGGCGTCCGCTTCACGGCCTCGGACTTTGAGCTGACGCACGCGTCCGATCAGGTCCATGGCCCTCACCGGATCCGTGTACTTCAGTATCCGGCGCTGCCGGACACTCTTGACCATTCTCACGGCCACAAGGACGAAGATGCAGAGAACCCATGCGGCGGCGAAAAGGAAGATTCCTGTACCTAATAAGTCTCCGTCGAACATCTGATGATCATAGCTTCTTGGGAACGATATCCAGGCTGCACGCTTCTGACGCGGAGTTGCAGTCCAGGGAGCCCACAGCCGTCCACAGGAGAGTGGTGTTGAGCTCGCCGATATCGACGGCGTCGGGGATCTAGCGGCGTACCTTGTACCTCAGGTGGAGGACCCGGTCGCTCTGGATCACCACGTGGGGATCCTCCAGCAGGTGCTGCTTGTCGATGCCGCCGAAGAAGCGTTTGCCCGACCCGAACACCACCGGCACCACGTCCATCGCCACCTCGTCCACGAGGCCGGCGGCGAGGATCTGGCCGCCCACGTCGCCGGCGTTCACGGCGACGATGCGGTCCCCGGCGAGTTCCTGGGCCTTGTCGATCGCGGCCGTCACGTCAGCGACGAAGTGGTACGACGCCTCGGGGTGCCAGCCCTCGGGCTTGGGACGGTGGGACACCACGACCACGTGCTCGCCGGCGGGCGGCCGGCCCTCCCAGCCGTTCACCAGGTCGAAAAGGGTACGGCCCATCACGATCGTGCCCATCGCGTCCCACACCGACCGGACGTACTCCGCCGATGCGCGTGGGACCTTGATGCGGCTTCCGGATCCGGAATGGTCGTAGTGCTGGTCGCCGCCTCCGGTGATCGGGGTGTCCCCGTTGAAGTACCAGTCGTGGAGCGGCCCGACCTCGTCATTCTCGTCGGCGATGAAGCCGTCGACCGACGCCACGTTGTGCATGATCACTGTGCCCACTGGTTCTCCTTGGGTCGCCTTGCGCGTTCGCCTCCGATCGTGTCGTCTCCGGGCACGAGCGAGCTTGTAAAAAATCACTCAGCGGGCATCGGACCGCTGTCCGGCGGAAATCCCGGCTCGGCGGGGAATCGACGCCGCAGAGCCAGGTATTCCGTCGGAGTGTGGCCGGTGAAGTCCTTGAACTCCCTGATGAAGTGGGCCTGGTCGAAGTAGCCCGCCGTCTGGGCGAGCTGCGACCAGTCGACCGGACGCAGCGCGTCCACGGACACGATCAGCCGCGCGAAGCGGTAGATCCGCGCCACCCGCTTCGGGGTGACCCCGACATGGGACTTGAACTGCGTGGCCAGGTGATTGCCGCTCACTCCGGCGGCATCCGCCAGCACACTGACCGGGACCACGCCGTAGGAGGACTCCAGACGTCCACCTGTGTGCTGGACCAGGTCGAGACCGCGCGATGGTCCTTCGGCGAGCCGTGATCGCAGTTCGTCCTCCAGAGCACGCAACGTCTCGGTGGCGGATGCGAGGTCACCGACCTGATTGCGTATCCGGTCCACGGACCGCTGCCAGACGGCGTCGACCGGCACCCATCGGTTCCGCAGCTCGTCCGCCGGCATGTCGACGAACGGCGAGATCCCCCACGGCTTGAAGTGCACCCCGACGAGTCGCATCCGTGTCGGGTATTCGAACAGAAAACGCCTGGTCCACACACCCATGAACCACCCATCGGCGAACAGCGCCGGCGGCACCGAAGGGTCGGAGTCCCACAGGCGGGCGGGTTCGCCCAGGTTGATGAACAGGTGTGCCGACGGCATCGGCGGGACGTTCATCAGGCGGTGGCGTGGCACTCCGGTCAGGCAGTAGATGTCGTCGATGAACCGGTCGAGCGGCGGTGCGGGCACCCGGCCGACGTACTCCATGGGCTCAGTCTGGCCGAAGAGAGCCCGGGCTAGGGTGACCGGCCATGAGAGTCCTCATCGTCGGTGGCAGCGGATTCCTCGGCGGCGAACTCGTCCGGCGGAGTTCGAGCGCCGGACACGAGGTGACCGCGACCTATTCGAGCCGGTCCGCAGAGACCGCGGGTGTCGAGTGGCTGCCGCTTGACGTGCGCCGACGAGAGGACGTCGACGCGCTGGTCCGGGCGGTTCGCCCGGAGGTCGTCATCAACGCCGCGTACCGGCGGACGGACTGGGCGACCACGGCGACCGGATCCGCGAACGTGGCCCTCGCCGCCTCTGCGACAGGCGGGCGCCTGGTCCACGTATCCAGCGACGCGGTGTTCTCCGGGGCCGCGATTCGCTATGACGAAACGTGCGTTCCTGACCCGATCACCCCGTATGGTGCGGCTAAGGCCGCTGCCGAGACGGCCGTGAGCGCGATCGCGCCGACCGCGGTGCTGGCCCGGACGTCCCTGATCATCGGTGACGGTGGTTCTCCGCACGAGGCGCTGGTGCGTTCACTGGCCACCGGCCAGGTGAAAGGAATGCTGTTCACGGACGTCGTCCGATGTCCCGTGCATGTGGTAGATCTCGCCGCGGCGCTCCTCGAACTCGCCGCGTCCGACTACCACGGCGTCCACCATGTCGCCGGAACCGACGCGGTGACCCGGTACGAGCTGGGGCTGCTCATCGCCCGACGAGACGGACTCGACGCGGACCGGTTGCCCGCAGGCCGGCGAGCGGACACCGGCTTGTCCGCACCGGCGGACGTGCGCCTGGAATGCGACATGACCCAGCGACGCCTCCGGACCGTACTGCGTGGCGCGCGGCACTTTTTGTCCTGAGGCCGAATGGTGATCGCGGCCTTGTTCGGCTCTTCACAGACGAGGGTGTAGTCGCGGCCTGAAGCCGCCGGTCTCGAGCAGGGGCCTAGCGATGTAGTTGGTGAGGTTTCGGTCTTTGGGGCCGGTGATCGTCCGGTGGCGTTCGGCTTATCAGGCGCGGTCGTGGAGAGTGACCTGGTAGTCGTCGGGGTCGGCGAAGGTGAATGTCCGACCGAAGGGGCCGTCGATCGGTGCGGAGACGATGGTGTGACCGTCGGCGACCAGAGCATCGTGAATGGCCTGGACGTCTGTGGCGTGGAGCCAGATCGCGGCACCGATGCCGGGCTGAGCGGCGGATGCGAGATCGGTGCCGGGAACGATGTCGCGGAGTGCGAACGCGATCGGCTTCGTCTCGAACACGACGGCGTGCGGTGGTCCGGTCTGCGAGCGGACGAGGCCGAGGTACTGCTCGTAAAACGCCTGTGAAGCGTCGAGGTCGCGCGCTTGGAGCGAGATGAAGTCGGGGCCGGTGGCGGGCATGATGATACTCCTTCTCTTCGTGTCAGTTTTCTGACATGGGCCAATCTATGTCAGAATACTGACATGAGTCAACACGGTGTCGGCGTCGACCTGGAGACGTCGCTGGGCTACCTGCTGAAAGAGGCGTCGAGCGCCCTGCGTGCAGCCATGGAGGAGGTGCTGCGGCCGCTCGGGATGAGCGTGACGCACTACTCCTGCCTCGAGCTGCTGGCTCAACGACCGGGCTTGTCGAACTCCGAGCTCGCGCGGGGCGCGTTCGTGACCCGGCAGACGATGAATGTGCTGCTCCAGGCCCTGGAACGAGACGGCTACGTGACCAGGCCTGCGGAGGCACCCGTCGGGAAGGTTCTTCCCACGCGGCTCACGCCTCGCGGCCGACGGAGCCTCGAGAAGGCGACCGTAGCGGTCCGGTCCGTCGAGGTCAGAATGCTGGCCGGCATGACCGAGACCGAGCAGTCAGACGCGTTCCGGATCCTGCGGAGCATGATCCATTCCCTGCGCGATGGCAACGACGGCGCATAGCTCGTTCCCCGGCACACGTCTCGTCGCGCTCGGATAGGAGTGCAGCCCAGCGTGAAAATCCGTGCGGGCGACCTCGAAAACCGACGGACCCCGACTACACCCTCTTCTGCGATGAGCCCCTTGTTCCGGGAAAGTCGCCCGCATTGCGACTCAGGGCCGCTACCCGCGCCCTCGTCGACCCCCAACTCGATGAATCCTGCGAACTCGGACCCTCATCGTAGGGCGTCATCCGTTATAGTCCCCGTTCGTGTCGAAACAGGTGCGCTACCTCCAGATTGCTGTGATACTGGCCGGCTTCGCGTTCCTCGTGCTGGCCATGGTGCAGATGGCGAGTTTCGAGCCCAACGGGTTCGATACACGTTTCTCCTGGCAGTGCGAAAAAGCGCAGGAAGAGGAGCAGGAGAACGGCTCCACGCAATGCGACGGCTCCAGTGGCAACCCGTTGTACGAGGCGGGCTCAGAGCTGGCCGACCTGCAACGTCCGCTGGTCTTCGGGCTCGTCGGCGTCGGGTTGGAGGTGGCGGCGGTCGCCATCGTGGCGGGAGTTCGCCGGTCATGAGCGCCCAGACCACAAGCCGGTGATGATGGCCGGAAGGAGCGCTCCGATGGTGATGTTCAGGGATGCCGGGTGCCGGTCCGCGCCGGTGCAGGACTTCGGGCAGACGATATCGTGGACATCCTCACACCGGGTTTCCGTCGTGTCCGCATTCGCCCAGGTTGATGAACAGGTGTGCCGGCGGCAACGAGGGGACGTTCATCAGGCGGTGGCGTGGCACTCCGGTCAGGCAGTAGATGTCGTCGATGAACCGGTCGAGCGGCAGTGCGGACACTGGCCGAGGTACTCCATGGGCTCAGTCTGTCCGACGAGGGTTCCGTTCGCGATTTCGATCGCCACGATGACGAGTGACAGCGTCGTCCGGTCACTGTTCGCGGGGCGTTGATGGCCGTTTCAATCGTCACTTTCTGGTGACCGCTGTGGCGTCTTCTGCCAGACCGAGATGTGGTTCGTGCTGTCGCTGGTGAAGGGCTCGCGCTTCCAGTCGGCCCAGCGCTCTCGCAACGTCATCCCGGCGAGTCGCGCCATGAGGTCCAGTTCGGACGGCCATACGTAGCGATGCGGTGACGAGCGGGTTTCGAGCCGGCCGTCCACCACCCAGTAGTGGTGGGACAACGCGATCTGCGACGTGACGTCGTACTCCTCGAAGCCGAGATGCGCGGGAGTCACGATGAAGGGGTGGATGTTCTGGCCCGGCGGGAGACGCCGAAGCTCCGGCACGTAGACCTCGATGACGAAGCAGCCTCCGGGTCCGAGATGCGCCGCCACGTTGCGGAAGCACTCAACCTGCTCATCTTGCGTGGTCAGATTCGTGATCGTGTTGCGCACCAGGTAGGCGAGCTGGAAAGTGCCGCCCGGCCCGGTGGTCGCGAAGTCGCCGATGGTCACACCGATGCTCGTGGCGCCGGGCTTGGTCCGCAGCTGCGCCACCATGGCCGGCGACAGCTCGATGCCGTGTACGCGAATGCCTCGCCGGCTGAGCGGCAACGCGATGCGGCCCGTGCCGATGCCGAGTTCGAGAGCGGCGCCTGACCCCGCCAGATCGGCCAGGAAGCTCACCGCCGGGTCGACGACCGCCGGGTCGAACAGTTCCGGCCACTTGGCCTCGTACGTTTCCGCTGTCCGTTCGTCGAAGTTGTTCTCCGGCACGGTCCCACTGTGACCGCAGTCACTCCACGACCGCCACCCATTAACCCTGAATCCGTCCCGATCACCACGGACTCCGGCTTTGTCCGGGGCCTGTGGATCACCCTCGCGGCGCTTCTGACGGCTCTGCGCTTCAGACGTCGCGAATCATTTCCGGCGTCGAAAGACGTGATTTGCAGGTCGGGGGCGCCTCAAACCTAACCAGCCGCCAATATCTGCTTGCTTGTCGGCTAGAACTATCTACCACTACAAATATGTCTTTTTCCGTGAGATCGCCGATCGTCGGGTAGCGCGGGGGTTCCCATAACCGGACACCTACGGAGGAACCGGTGAGCGAATACCCATCGAGTTACGGCACCGAGAGGGCATCCGACCCTCAGGCGAGGCCGAGCGCTCCGCAGCGGGCGAAGGAAGCGGCCGGTGAGGTGGCCGGCACGGCCGGACATGCGGTCGGCGAGGTCGCCGGCACGGCCACGGAGCAGGTCGCCGCGGTGGCCGGTGAGGTGCGGAACCAGGCCGGTCAGGCCATCGGCCAGCTTCGCGGCCGCGCCGCCCAGGAGGTGGACTCGCAGACCCGTAAAGCCGTCCAGGGGATCCGCCAGTGGGCCGACGACCTGAGCGCCATGGCCGAGAACGGCAAGCCGGAGTCGCCGGTGCGCACGGTGACCCACCACGTCGCCGACACCGGCAGGCGAGCCGCGGACTACCTGGAGGAGCACGGCGTCGCCGGGGTCACCGATGACGTGCAGCGCTTCGCGCGCAGGCGTCCGGGTGTCTTCCTCGCGGGCGCCGTGGCGGCCGGTTTCCTGGTCGGGCGACTGGCCAAGGCCGGCATGAAGGCGGATGAGGCGGACCGCGGGCAGACCGGCCGTGACTCCTGGCAGGGAGGCGACCGGGACTTCGACCGGTCCCCAGCGGCCGCCTACGGCTACGAGCCCCCTGTGCGGCAGCAGTACACCGGCAGCCCGTACGCCACCACCGCGGAAAGCGAGTACTCCACCACTGAAGGAGACGAGTACACCGCCACTCAGTACACCACCTCGCCGCAGCCCGCCCGGAGCGGCGCCGCCGCCTCCGGCCAGACCCCGCCTCAGAGCGATTACGGCACGTCGTCCGGTCCCACGCGATACACGGAAAGGACGGGTACCACCGATGCCACGCAGACGCCGTCGGCCGGTCCGGGTGGGGAGCGGAGATGACCATGCCGCATGACCCGCCGGAACGCTCGCTGGGCGAACTGGTCGGGGAGATCGGCGAGGACCTGTCGAAGCTCTTCCGCCAGGAGCTCGAGCTGGCCAAGACGGAGATGCGGGAGGAGGCGGGCAAGGCGGGCAAGGCGGCCGGAATGCTGGGAGGGGCCGGTTTCGCCGGCGCCATGGCCGCCGTACTGCTCAGCCTCGCCCTGGTCTTCGCGCTGGCCAACGTCATGGACGCGGGCTGGGCGGCGTTGATCGTCGGCGTGTTGTGGGCCATCGCCGGAGCGGTGCTGTTCAGCACCGGGCGCACGCGCATGCGCCAGGTGTCCCCAAAGCCGCAGGAGACCGTAGAGACGCTCAAGGAGGACGCTCGATGGGCACGAGATCTGACGAGATAAGACAGGAGATCGCACGCACCCGTGCCGAGCTCACGTACGACGTGGACCGGCTGGCCGACCGCACCAGTCCGGCGCGGATCGTCCGGCGGCGCACCGAACGCGTCCGTTCGGCGGCCCGCACCCTTCGAGAGCGAATGATGGGGACACCGATGGACAATCTTCAGCACGGGACCCACCAGGCGGTGGGCACCCTCCAGCAGGGGGCGGGCGCGGTGCAGCATGGCGCCTCCCAGGCGGCCGAATCGGTCCGTCATGGAGCGCACCAGGTGGCCGAGACGGTCCAGCATGGGGCGCACCAGGCGGCGGACACGGCCGGTAGGACCGCCGAGTCCGTCAAACACGGCGCCTACGAGGCCGCCCAAGCCGTGAAGTCGGTGCCCCAGCAGGCCGCCCGTACGACGCGGGGCAACCCGATGGCCGTGGGCTTGATCGCGTTCGGCGCAGGGCTGCTCGCGGCCACCGTCATCCCCGAGACCCGCGCCGAGCGGCAGGCCGCCCGGCAGATGAAGGACCAGGCGCAGACACTGGCCCAGCCGGTGACCGAGTCGCTGAAGGAGTCGGCGCAGAACCTCAAGCAGGGGGCCGCGGAGGTGGTGCAGGAGGCTACCGAGCAGATCCGGAGCACCGCCACCGATGCCGTCCAGGCGACCCGGGAGCAGGCGGGCGAGCAGGCGGACCGGGTCAAGGAGACGGCGACGGGCGTCACAGAGCGGTAACGGATCCCGGCCGGTGGTCCCGGGAGGCGCTGGGGCCACCGCCGGTCGCTCGTGCACAAACTCTCAGGGATTTCCCAGACATGGCACGACAACCATGTGCATCGCCCCTACGTCCTATCTAAACGGGGATTAAGCACCAGGCTGTCGACAACAGGGCGCATCAGGCGCCGGTCATGGACGTAAGGCACCACCATGAACTCCTCCGTAGAGCTCATCAAGGCCCAACTCGACCTCACCGAACAAGCCGCACTGGACGCCCTGACCGACCTGCGAGAACACAGGGCACGAGGGGTCATCCCCCTGCGAGAACGCGCACAGGCCGAACAAGCACGAGCACAGCTCCGTGCCGTCGAAGCCTGCCGGAAAGCACTGACGCATTACGAGTCGGCGGCCGCGGCCGACCCCGAGGCCATAGAGACCGTCGTCCAGCTGGCCATCGCCCGCATCCTGGCGGCACAGCAGGTAGAACTCGAAAGCCTGCGAGAACCGCCAGAGTGACCGACGGGCAAGGCGGCCGTTCGGGCGCCGCGCGGGATGACGCGACCCGCGACGCACTCGAACGCGGAGCCGGCGGCGGCGCGCACGCGTGGCAGGCCGGCGATGAAGGCGAGATCTGGATCGTCCACCTGGCCACCGTAGGAGCTGAAGTAGGAGATGGCGGACCCAGGCTTGCCGCTGATGGAGTCGTGCGCCGGTCTCCGCGGCCACGGGGTCTGCGGGCGTTGAGACGTAGAGGCACCTCTGCAGTCCTGCCGGTCATGGGAGATCCGGCTGATCCTCCATGGCCGGCGGAAGCGAGGTGGTCGGCGTTGCGGCCCGGGCCGCAACCGAGGTCGAGTGCGCGAACCTGTTCGCCATAGGCTGGCCGCTCATGGATGGCTTCGTCGCGACCCTCGGCGCCGCCTGCGCCGTTTTCGCGGGCACGAACGTCGATGACATCATCATCCTGACCGTGCTGTTCCTGTCCGCCCGCGCCGGCCGCGAGCCCCGCGCACGGCAGATCGTCGCCGGGCAGTACGCGGGCATCGCCACGCTGGTCGCCGTCTCCGCCATCGCCGCCCTCGGCCTCACCGTCATCCCCGACCGCTGGGTCGGTCTGCTGGGCCTGGTGCCGCTCGCCCTCGGCATCCGCGGCCTGATCGCCGCCCTCCGCGCCCGCCATCGCGACCGGAACGGTGGACGAGGTGCCGGGCGTGAGGGTGGGCAGGAGGGCGGGGCGGCGGTGGCGGTGGCCGGCGGGGCCTTCTCGGTCGCGGGCGTCACGATCGCCAACGGCGCGGACAACCTCTCGGTGTACACGCCGATGTTCCGCACCATCGGCCTGACGGCGAGTCTGGTCACCATCGCCGTATTCGCCGTGCTGATCGCCGTGTGGTGCGCTGCCGGGTACTGGCTCGGCTCCCACAAGAAGATCATCGCGTTCGTGGAGCGGTTCGGACATTGGCTGGTGCCGCTCGTCTTCGTCGCGATCGGCGCGGTGATCGTGCTGGAGTCCGGCGTCGCCGGCCGCCTGGTCGACCTCCTGTGAGCAAGACGACCACTGGTCGTCGCCTCGATGCGCGACCGGCGACCACGGTGGTGGCCTCGGTGTGCGACCGGCGACCACGGTGGTCGCCTCGGTGTCCGACCGGCGACCACGGTGGTCGCCTCGGTGTCCGGTCGGCCGAAAGTACGGCCGCGGCGATGGTGAACCGGGCTTTCGGCTCATGTCCGCGCTCGCGGGGGACCGCAGGATGACACCATGCCCCCTGAAGATCCCCCACCCTCGGCGTCCCACGTTGGCGCGGGGCCCGCGTGGCCCCGCGCCGGTCGTCCGTCCGCGGCGCCCATCGACGGTGGAACGTCTGCTACGTCCGGTGCCGATCATCCTCCCGTGACGCTCGGCGCCGGTCGTGCCCCCGCGACGGTTCCGACGCGTCGGACGCGGATCGTCGCGTTGGACGTGGTGCGCGGGTTCGCGCTGTGCGGGATCCTGCTGGCGAACGTCCAGCCGATCGCCAACGTCGACGACGCGATGCGGCGTTCGTCCGCCGCCCTGGAGAGCCCGTGGATGGGAATGCTGGTCGAACAGCGCTTCTTTCCCATCTTCTCCCTGCTGTTCGGTGTCGGATTCTCGCTGCTGTTGCGATCGGCCCATGACCGGACCGCCAATCCGCGGGTGGTCCTGCTGCGCCGGCTGCTGGTGCTGTCCGGCCTCGGACTGGCGCACATGCTGCTGTGGCGGGGCGACGTCCTCACCATCTACGCCGTCGTGGGCCTGCTGGTGCTGCTGCCCTCGACCTGGCTGCCGCGCTGGGCGGTGGCCGTCCTCGCCGCCGTGCTCGCCGCGGTGGCACTGACCCTCTACGGCGGCGGGACCATGCTCGTCCCCGCGCTGTTCCTGCTGGGGTCCGCGCTGACCCGGTACGGGGTGGTCGACCGGATCGAGCGGTCGGCGCGTGGTCCGGCCGTGCTCGGCCTGCTCCTCGCGGCGGGGGCGGCGCCCGCTCTGTGGTGGCAGGGGCGTCCGCGAGCGGGCGACTCCCATGGCCTGAGCCCCGCCCTCGCGCTGGCCGTACCCGGACTGCTGCTGGCGGGGGTGTACGTGTGCGTCCTGCTGCTTCTGCTCAGGACGCCGCTCCGGCCGGCGCTGCGGGCGGTGTTCGAGCCGCTGGGCCGGATGGCGCTGACCAACTACCTGACCGCGACGGTGCTGGTGCTGTTCGCCGTCCGTGTCCTCGGAGTGCCGGCCGGCTCGTCGTGGACGGCGGTTTTCGCGCTCGCGGGCGCCATCCTCGCCGTCCAGTGGTCGTGGTCCACGCTGTGGCTGCGCCGGTACCGGCAAGGCCCGCTCGAATGGCTCTGGCGCTGGGCCACCTGGGCCCGCCGCCCACCCTTGCGCCGCGCCCATTGAGCGCGACGGCCGTGGCTGTTCCGTGTCGGCGGTCGCTTCGTGTCGGCGGTCGCTCCCGTTCGGCGGTCGGAAGGGAGCTTCGGCTTCACCGCCCATACCGGACGTGACAAGATCGTGAGGCGGTATGGGTTCGTGAAGGGAGCACAGGGATGAGCGGCATCAAAGACGACTTCCTGTCCGCGGCGCGCGCGGCCGTGGGACTGCTGCGTGACCCGGCCGTCGCCGGCGCCTGGAAGGAGCCGAGCGCACTGCCCGAGTTCACCGTGAGCGGTCTCGCCGGTCACCTGGCCTACCAGATCCTCGTCGTCCGGCAGGTCCTCGCGGGGCCGGTCCCTTCGGAGGAGACCATCCCGCTCCTGGAGCACTACAAGCGGGCGCGGTGGGTCGGCGCGAGCGTTGACGACGAGTTCAACGTCGGCATCCGGCTCAGCGGCGAGGAGGTCGCGGCCGAAGGGCCGGCGGCCCTGGCCGATCGCGCCGCCTCAGCCGTCGAGGAGCTCGCCGAGGTTCTGCCGAGGACGGCGGACCGGACGGTCCGGATGCCGGTGTGGGGGCCCTGGTCGCTGACGCTCGACGACCTGCTGGTCACTCGCCTGATGGAGCTCGCCGTCCACTCGGACGACCTGGCGGTCAGCGTCGGGGTCCCGACTCCGGAACTTCCGGAGAGCGCCGTCGAGACGGTGGTCGGTCTGCTGTCCCGCCTCGCGGTGCGCCGTCACGGTGCGACGGCCGTCCTGCGCGCCCTGAGCAGAGCCGAGCGCGCGCCGGCCACCATCGCCGCGTTCTGAAGCCTCGGCCCCTTCTGACCGTCCTGGCCGCTGGACGGCCGGGAGGGGCCGGGGCCCCCTGCAGAGCGCGTCGAACGTCGTGATCGCGAGATCTGCCCCTCCTCGACGCGCGGCACGTCGAACTCGAACGCATGGACTCGGTGTCCCTGGTCGTGCTCGCCCGGCGATCGCGAAAAGACCGTAGACGGCACACTTCAGTATGGAAGCCGCGAACGGCTACATGAGAACATCTGTAACGGCCGGGAATCCGCCGCCTGGCCGTGACTTCCGGGTGCCCCCGCCCTGGAGAACAGGCAGATCCCATGGATACGCGCCCCCTCGGCTCACCCCCGTTGCCTCGCCGGGACGAAGCCGAACGATGCGCGACCGCCGATTCCGGCCGTCGCTGCGTCCTGCCCATCGACCACCTCGGTGACCACGTCTACCCGCCCCGGTCGCGGACGACCTGACCTCACCCCACCTCGTGGATTACGACCCGGCGGGCGCCGCCGCGTGCGCTCGTCCGCCTGAGCCGGCCCGCCCGTGGCGGTCACCGTCCGCGTGGGCGGGACGTGCTTGGATACGCGAGTGGGCACGGTCGAGATCGGTTCGGACGGGGCCGGCGCCGGATGGGCCCGTGGCAGGATGGCCGAGGCCCGGGTGGCGAGGCTGGCGACCGTCGGCGATGACGGCCGTCCGCATCTCGTGCCGGTCACCTTCGCCCTCGACGGCGATCGCCTCGTCACCGCCGTCGACCACAAGCCCAAGTCGGGCGCGCGGCTGCGGCGCTTGCGGAACATCCAGGTCAATCCGAACGTGTGCGTCCTCGTGGACCACTACCACGAAGACTGGACGACCCTGTGGTGGGTGCGGGCCGACGGCTTCGCGACGGTCGTGGAGAGGGGGGACGAGCGTCTCCCCGCACTGCTCGCCCCGCTTGTCGCGAAGTACCTGCAATATCGTGATCGCGTGCCGGAGGGGCCGGTGATCCTGGTCGAGGTGACGCGCTACTCGGGCTGGTCGGCTCTGGCCGTGCCCGAGAAGGCCGAATAAGATTCGGGCATGCGGATCTTCGCCGGAGTCGCCGAGCTGAAAGCCGCCGTCGGTGAGCACTTGGGGTACACCGAATGGCGCGAGGTCACTCAGGAACAGGTCAACCTGTTCGCGGACGCGACAGACGATCACCAATGGATCCACGTCGACGAAGAACGGGCCAAGGACGGGCCGTTCGGCGGGACGATCGCCCACGGGTACCTCAGCCTGGCCCTGCTCCCGTCCTTCATGACGCAGATGTTCCGCGTCGACGGGTTGAAGATGGGCATCAACTACGGGTTGAACAAGGTCCGCTTCCCGGCGCCGGTGCCCGTCGGCAGCCGCATCCGCGCCGGAGCGGAGTTGGTGGACGTCAAGGGCACCCCCTCCGGCACGCTGTCCAACCTCCGCGTCACGATCGAGGTCGAAGGCCAACGCCGCCCGGCCTGCATCGCCGAGTCCCTCTCCCTCTACATCACCGACTGACCTCGCAGCGCGGGTGCTCACCTTACGGCCCGCGTACAGGATCGCCGCCTGGACGCGGCCGCGAAGCCCGAGCTCCGCCGAGCTTGCCGAGCATCCGGCTGACGTGCGTCTTCGCGGTCGCGGACTCGGCGTCGCGCTGCTGTCATGCGTGCCACTGACAGACGTCGTCCTGCCCGTCGCCACCGTGCTCGACCTGCGGTACGGCGGTACGGCCGACTGGACGCACGGGCTCGACTCATCGCCGACTGAGCGTGGCAGCCGGCACCTATCGGAACGGAAGTTCCGCGTGAACCCGCCAGCCGCCCTGGTACGGCCCGGCCGACACCCAGCCGCCGATCTTCTCGGCGCGCCGGCGCATGGTCGCCAGTCCTTCGTGCGGACCCCGGGAGGCGGGCGTCTTCCCGTTCATAGGGCTGTCCACGGTCACCGTCAGCAGCCCCGGCCCGTACCCCAGCACCACGGTCGCGTTCGGCGTCCCGTGTTTGACGGCGTTCGTCAGCGCCTCCTGGATGATCCGCATACCGGCGAGGTCGACCGGATCGGGGAGCATCTGCGGCGAGCCGGCCACGTGGAGGCGTATCGTCAGGCCGCTCTTCCGGCTCGATTGCACCAGGTCGGCCAGGCTGGGGCGCGGATAGTCGTACTGGGTGCGGAGCAGGCTCCGGGTCAGCTCGGTGACGTGTTCCGTGTGCGCCTGCGCCACCACCGCCTTGTGGCGCCGTCGCATGAGCAGCGCCGCGACGACGACCACGGCTCCGAGGCAGGTCAGCGCGATGGCCACGGCGACCTGCGCCGAGAGACCGCCCGTCCCGAACATCCCTGGCTGATGGTTCATGCCTTCAATCCGCAGGTCCTGACCCTCAGAGCCACCTCATGTGATCGAGGTGGTTCATTGCCGCCCCCGGATCGCGCCACGCCCACGAACGCGAAACTTTGCAGATGTATTGTCCGGTTTGGCGGCCCGCCCGCTCTCGATCACCGATGTCTCCGGCCTGCCGGGTGATGCCTATGCTGATGACGTGAACGCGAGATTCCGGGAGGAGACCTTCCGCCTGCACACCGAGTACATCCCGCTGTGCGACCTGTTGAAGATCTGCGACATCGCCGAAACCGGCGGGGTGGCGGGGCTGCTCATCGTCGATGGCGAGATCATGGTCGACGGTGAGGTGGAGTTGCGCAAACGCGCCAAGATCCGCTCCGGCCAGGTGGTCAGCGGCGACGGCTTCGAAATCCACGTGATCACCGCCCCCTGACTCCCGCCCGGTCACCCTGCCCATCCCCTCACCCTCTCCGCAACCACCGCGCCCGCCCGGTTGCCCTCCCAGCAGCCACTCCCACCGGACGCGAACTCGCCCCCGATATCGGTTCGGCGCACCCCCGAAGACCCGCTATGCTTATCGAGGCAAGCAGGCGGCCGTAGCTCAATGGATAGAGCATCTGACTACGGATCAGAAGGTTAGGGGTTCGAGTCCTCTCGGCCGCGCACCGTTTGACCAGGGAGTCCCTTGATCCGAAGGGGCTCCCTGAGTCGTTTATGGGGTCGTGGTGTAGCAACGGTTGTAGCAACCGCTCGCCATGACTTACTTCCTTCCTAACCGTTCGCTGTGGTTCGTCTAAGTTCAGCGTCGGCTCTGCGGCGCAGATCTCGGGCACGCTCCAGTCACTCCGCTTTCCTGTCGCCCAGTCTGGACAGGGCCACGTCCATGGACTGCGCCGCTCGACGCTGAACCTCCGCAGTGAGGTGCGTGTACACCTCGCTCGTGGTGGCCAGCCGAGTGTGGCGCAGGGCGCCCTGGATGGTCTTCATATCGACACCTTGGCCATGCAGCCACGTGGCGGCCGTGTGACGGAGATCGTGAATCCGCACCCGCTGGCCGTCGGGCCGGCTCAGGCCGACCCGATCGCACAACGCGGTCCACGCGCGGTTGGCATTCCGCGGCTCGATCGCCGTACCGACCGAAGTAGTGAACACGAGCCCAGGGTCCGCCCAGAACTTCGCCGCCAGGCGCTCGGCTGCCTGATCCCTGCGGTGCCGTCTCAGCACCTCGACCAGGAAGGCGGGAATCGCCAAGGTCGCGTTGGAGCCCTCGGTCTTGGACTTCACCACGGCCAGGGAACCGCGCCGGCGACCAGTGTCCTTGTCCAGTTCACCACGGACACGTTGCAGGGATGGCCCGACGTCCACCATGCCAGCGTCCAAATCAAGGTCATCCCAGCGCAGCGACAGCGCCTCGCCGCGGCGTAGGCCGAGCCCCAGAATCGTCATCCACAGAACGCCCCACCGGTCGTTGACCGCGGCGGCGAACAGCGCCTCCGCCTCCGCGGCCGTCAAGGCGGTGCCGCGGTTGCTCTTGCCGGAGGGTGGTTCGACGAGTTCGGCGACGTTCCGGGACACCAACTCGTCCTTGCGTGCGCTGTTCAAAGCGGCGCGCAAGATCGCGTGCGTGTAGTTCACCGTCCGGTCCGACAAGAGCACGACGGGCGGCGCGTCCTCACCGGGCTTAGCCTTCTTCTGGCGCGCAGACGGCTTGCTCTGCAGCTGCAGAATCCACTCACGCAAGCGCGCGGGGGAGAGCTTCTGCAACTGCTCGCCGCCGAGGTGGGGGACGATGTGGAGCCGCACGTGGTCGGCGTAGGAAATCCTGGTGGACTCGGCCATCTTGCCGGCGGCGACCCGCTGCTTGAGTGTGCCTTCCAACCACTGAGCCAGGAAGCGTTCGAGCGTGACCCCACGCCCCGCGGTGATCGGCTTACCTTCTTCGATCTGCCGCTGCAACTCGCGCATCTTCTCGCGGGCAGCCTTCTGTGTCTTGCCATACACGGGTTTGCGCTTTCCGCTCGGCAAGGTCACCGCACCTACCCACATACCGTCACTGCTGCGCTGATACAGGCTCCCCTCGCCGTTCGCGCGGGCCCGAGGCTTAGCCATCTTCTCCTCCAGGCTCGGATAAGAGCTCTTGCTGCGGTGTCGGCTTCTCGACTCTCCGACGTCGCTTGCGTGATCTGGTCTCAACTCCTGCGATCTCAAAGAGCAACTGCATCACCTGCACTTCAAGGTCACTCTGCAGCAAATCGGCGATCGAGCCGATCAGGGTCTCTCGAGTACCGGGGCCCTCCCGTTCGACATCAGCGATCCATTCGATCAGCAGATACAGGCGTGCCCGCTCCTCTGAGAGTCGATCGTCCCAGTAGTTGAAGAGCAGCTTCCTACTCTCGTCAGTGATCTGCGCAGCACGTATGCGGTGGACGCTCTCAGTGACAGGTGGCCCGCTCGGCCGGGCATCGCCAAGCAAGTCAGGAGGGACATGACCAGACATCGCAAGCAGTGGATCGATGCGCATTTTGAACAATCGCGCCAGCTCAACCAGATGCTTGATCTGCGGCTGTGCGCCCTGCCGCCATCGTGTGATGGTCGACTGCTGAACGCCGATCGCCCCGGCTAACTGCGCATCGGTTCGGTAGCCAAGACCGCGCGCCGTCGCATTAACCCAGTCGGCGAAGGCGCTGGTGGCGGGTTCCATGCGATTCCTTCCGAAGATCAGGTTCAGTGCCTGCTGAAACCTGGTGAGACCTGGTGAGACCTACCCGGACGTAACAGTTCGATGAACATGACAGGAAGGTCACGCATGGGAGAGTAGCTCGACGACTTGCGTGCAAGCAAGTCCACTGGCCGCGCACGCAGGTCAACGGCATCCATCCCGTGAGTTGATGTGAGCAATGTGCACTGGCTCAGGTAAGCGGAATTACCGCACTTTTCCGCACTTTCCTGTGGCTTCCTGTCATGGTGAAGGTCTTAGAAGTTGATCGTGTCGAATCAACACTGGTTCGTGCTGTCCGACACCGGTCTGTGCCGGGCGGCACCGGTCACTGCTCTGCACAAACGTTGCCCCCGGGCAAGGCGGATGACTCATCTGCCCGGTGTTGCAGGGGGCGCGGGGACCCGCCCGACGCACCCTATTAGTGCTCATCATGCCGTCCTACCAGCGACGTTACGGTATGTCCCGGTCCGTCGTTGTGCGCGCCTAACCGCGTCATTGCGCACGACGCATGTTGCGGTTTGTTGCGGGAGACACGCTCCGCAAGCTCGGTGCTCTCTGGTCGGCTTGCGTCCATGTGAGGGACCGGGCAGAATGACCCCGTCAGTTCACGCGGGTGTATCTGAACACATGTTGCTCAGAACGGACTTAGCCCCCAGTGGGGTGCCGGCAGGCGGAGTTGCAGCTCCGACGGTCGCACGTGTTCCCACTGAGGGCCGATGACTTGACCTGCGTGCACTGCTGCGGTTCCCCCTGAACTTCCACGAACAGGAGTCAGCAATGGCTGGCCAAGTCGGCCTTGATTCTACGCATGTCTGTGCGCAGGTCGAAACCCCCTCCTCCACCTCTGGTGAGCTGCGCTTCCCCGCATCGGCGCAGATCAGCCCCATCTCTGTCCGCTACGCACACCTGCCAGCGCTCATGAAGGTCAGCGATGTGCAGCGCGAGAGCGGCCTCTCCAAGACCACTGTCTTCGCCGAGCTCAAGTCCGGCCGACTGAAGAGCGTGCTCCCCACCCCGAAGACTCGCCGCATCCCTCGCGAGTGGTTCGTCGAGTGGCTGGAGACCCTCATGGCCGACGCCCGGCGCGAAGCCGCGTCGTAGGTCACCCCATCTGAGCCCGCCCCCGCCCATTCGGCGAGGGGCTATCAAGCACATCTTCAGATAGGGGTCCCGTGAGCAAGAACAAATCTCGGGGCACCGCCGCCGAGACCGCCGTCGTCAACTACCTGCGCAGCCAGGGCTTCCCGCACGCCGAACGGCGAGCCCTCGGCGGCACGAACGACCGCGGCGACATCGCCGGTGTCGTCGGCACCGTGATCGAGGTCAAGAACTGCACCCGGGTCGAGCTGGCCGCGTGGGCCGATGAGGCCAACGCCGAGGCCGACAACGACGGTGCCCAGATCGCCGCCGTGTGGCACAAGCGGCGCGGCAAGGGATCACCCGGCGACTGGTTCGTCACCCTGGACGGCGCCACCTTCGTCTTCCTGCTGCGCGAAGCCCTCGGCCTCGAGGCGCCCGAGGAGGCACCGTGAACGGCCGGCCGATGGCGCCCCGCCCATACCAGGTGGAGGCGCTGGATGCCGTGGCGCAGGCCGTGGGTCGGGGTGTCCGGCGGCCGCTCGTCGTGCTGCCGACCGGAGCCGGTAAGACCGTCACCTTCGCGCATCTGATCACGCGTGTCGGTGGGAGGGCGCTGATCATCGCCCATCGGGACGAGCTGCTCCGCCAGGCCCGTGACAAGGTGCGCCAGGTGGCGCCCGGCCTGGAGACCGGGATCGTGAAGGCCGGGGAGAACGAGGCCGACGCCCAGGTGGTCATCGCCAGCATTCAGACCCTCGCCCAGCCATCACGCCGGGAGAAGATCGGCCGGTTCGATCTGGTCATCGTGGATGAGGCCCACCACGCGCCTGCTGCCACGTACATGACGGTGCTCGATGACCTTGGCGCCTTCCGCGACGACGGCCCGCTCACGGTTGGCTTCACCGCGACCGCCGGGCGTGGCGACCGCGTCGGACTGAAGGCCGTGTGGCAGGAGATCGTCTACCAGCGCGGCATCCTCCAGATGATCACCGAAGGGTACCTGTGCGACATCGAAGCGCTCGCGATCGACAGCGACTTCGACCTCGACCGCGTCGCCACTAAGGGCGGCGACTATGTCGGCGCCCAGATCGGCGCCGAGTTGGAGCGCTCGGGCGCGCTGGAGCTCGCCGCGCACGCATACAAGAGGTACGCCCGCGACCGCAAGGGCATCGCATTCACACCCACGGTGGCCACTGCCGAGACGCTCGCCGGCGACCTGCGCGCCCAGGGCATCTCCGCCGAACCGATCGACGGCACCATGCATCGCGACGACCGGGGCGCGGTGCTCGAGCGGCTTCGGACTGGCAAGACGCAGGTCGTCACCAACTGCGCCGTCCTCACCGAAGGGTTCGACGAGCCCTCGGTGAGCTGCGTCCTCATGGCGCGGCCCACCAAGTCGCCCGTCCTGTTCGTTCAGTCCGTGGGCCGAGGGCTGCGCCCCTACCCGGGTAAGGACAAGGCGCTGCTGATCGACGTCGCCGGCGCTGCGGGCGACAACGGGCTGATGACCATCGCCGACCTGGCCGGGCTGCCGCCGGGCAGCGTCAAGCCCGGTGAGACTCTCGCCGAAGCCGCCGAACGGCTCGTACTGACCGCACCCAGGACCTCCGCGGCGAGGCCGCTCACCGCTCGGAAGATCGACCTGTTCGCGCGGTCGGCGCTGCGGTGGCTGCCCCTTGGGGACGCCTTCATCTTGCCCGCAGGGAAGACGACGACCATGCTCTTGATCCCGCGAGCGGGCGGGGTGTGGGACGTCTACGAGCACCCCCGCGGAGCAGCGCCCAAGATCGCATCCCGAGGGCTGGACATCGGCTACGCGATGGGCGTCGGTGAGGAGATCGCCCGCGCTCGAGGCGGCGTGTTGTCCCGCCGGGACGCGGCGTGGCGGGACAAGCCGCCTAGTGCCGCACAGAGGGCCGCGCTGGTGCGGATGGGGTACACGCGGGTGCTGAACGAGATCAGCACGAGCGGGGCGGCCAGCGACCTCATGGCCCGGCACGTCGCACAGAGTACGGTTCGCCGGCTGATGGCGGCCGCTGCGTGAGCACCGCCATGTCTGCGGACTCCAGCACCATCGGCACCTGGCTCGCGCACGTATACGCCGGCCGCCCTGGGTTCATCAGCGTGTGCTCCGACGCCGATGGATGGACCGGCCGGCGGTTCACCACCGACGAGGAGGGGATCGCTGCCGCAGCGGCCTATGCGGTGAAACTCGACGGCCAGCGACCTATGGGGATCTACACCCAGGTCACCACCCTTCGAGAGCGACCGGCGCGCGGCCGCGGCGGCGAAGACCTCGCCCACGCTCTGTCCCACCTGTGGGCCGACGGCGACTTCGGCACTGTCGGCCACAAGCCTGGACTCGACGACCTGCCCGCACCGCCGGACGCCGACGCGGTGGTCAAAGTCGTCGCCGAGTCGGGCCTACCTGAGCCGACGGGCTGGACCTGCTCGGGCGGCGGATACAACCCGGTGTGGATGCTCGCCGACACCCACACCATCCAGGACGAAGCCGATCGTGTCCGCATCAAAAGACTCACCAGCGCGTGGCAGACCATCCTTGCGGCACAAGCCCACCGGCACGGCTGGTCATGGGACAGCGAGGTCGGCAACCTCGACCGGCTGATGCGGCTGCCCGGGACCGTCAACCGCAAGGAGGGCTTCGACCGCGAGACCTACATCGGCCCCGGCGGCGGCCCCCGCTACACCCTCGACGAGCTCATCCAGGCGGCGGACCAGCTCGCTGACGAGGCCCGTCAGGTGATGGATCAAGCCGCCCGACAGAAACAGGCACGTAAGGCTGCGCGGCTCGGAAACCCGGCCGCGCCGCCCCGCACATCGCGAGCGCCTCGCCCGGCGAGCGGCGATGGACCATTCGACGTCCTGGCCGACATGCTCGACTTCGCCGACCTGCTGCAGCCGGCCGGGTTCACCTACCTCGGGGTGCACAGCGACGGCCGCCACAAGTGGCTACGGCCGGCGGCCGGGGGCGACCGGCCGAGCAGCGCCTACAGCCTGCTCTGCGATGACCACGTAGCCGTGAACTTCTCCGATCGCGCTGACCTGCCCGTCGGGGCGCAGCCCGGCGGCCAGAAACTGACCGTGCCCACGCTCTACGCCTGGCTCAACTATGGCGGCAATGCCAGCGAGGCCGCAGCCGACATCATGCGCGCGGCAGGCGGGCGCCCAGCAGGCCCTGCGGCGCAGCTGCCCGCCGCAGTGCTCGCTGAGGTGAATCGGCGATGCCTGGATGACGACGGAGCACGGATGGGCCCTGCGGCGTGGGCAGAGGACGCGCCGCCGCCCCCCGACCCCGACTCCGAGGAAACCGAAGGATGGGCGAGCGGACCGGTGCGCCGCCGCGGGCGGTTGCCGGAGGACTTCTGGGCGGCCCGTCCCGTGCTCCAGCACATCCGGCAGGCCGCGCACGCACGTGCACGCTCTGCGGACATCGTCCTAGGCGGCGTCCTGGCGCGCGTAGCGTCCCTGGTCCCGCCCGAGCTCCAAGCCGACACAGGGGTCGGATCCCCGGCCTCGCTGAACCTGCTCGTGAATCTGCTCGGCCCCTCCGGGTCAGGCAAGTCCTCGGCTGCGTGGATCCCCCGGCAGCTGATCACGCCGCCCCCGGGCCTGGACTACCTCGACGAACTGCCTCTTGGAACAGGCGAGGGAATCGCTGAGGCGTTCATGGGAGAGAAGGCCGTCGAGACCGGCGAGATCTACGCCAGCGGGCCGAACAAGGGCAAGCCCAAGACCGAACGGATTCGGACACAGGCCCGCGCAAACGCCCTGTTTTACGCCGATGAGGGGGAGTCCCTCACCAAGCAGCTGTTCGGCCGGAACGGAGCCACCATCGGCGAGGCCGTCCGGCGCGCATGGAACGGCGGCACCATCGGCCAGTTCAACGGCCAGAAGGTTAATACGCGTGTGATCAACGGCGGGACCTACTCGCTCGGCATCGTGGTCGGCTTCCAGCCCGAGACGGCGCTGCCGCTCCTAGACGACGCTGCCGCCGGCACCCCGCAGCGGTTCCTCTGGGTCTCCTCCACCGACCCAACCATCCCCGAGGACATCGTGAAGGACCCGGGCCCGCTGGACCTCGCACTGATCAGGCACGGGTTCGGCAACAACCCGAAGATCACCTTTGCCTCGGACATCCTTCGTGAGATCCGCCGAGACGACTGGGAGCGGGCCACCGGAGCGGTGAAGCTGCCGCCACTCGACTCCCACAAGCCGCTCATGCGGATCAAGCTCGCGTCGCTGCTCGCGATCCTGGCCAACCGGACTCACGTCACTGTGGAGGACTGGCAACTCGCACTCGTCATGTGGGAGACGTCCTGCGAGCTCCGTGACGCTCTGATCGAGTTCGGGACGCGGCACCAGGCCGAGGAGGCGGAGAAGCGCACCCGGGCTCACGTGGACCGTGAGGTGCGCGCCCACGCCGCCAAGGTGGCGACCGAGCGCGACGTGGAACGGGTGGCCCGGCGCGCGGTCAAACTTGTCCGCGAGGCGAACGGAATGACTCGAGGCGCTCTGAACCGAGCGACTGCCCACAGGGACCGCAGGATGCTCGGCATGGCGGTCGACTTGGCCGAGGCTCGTGGCTGGCTCGTTGTCGAAGGCGACGACTTGAGCCCCGGGGACTCGATGCCGGCATGACAGGCGCCCGGAGCAGCCAAGAGATCGTGTGTACATGTGGACGCGTGTACACACGGCCGCAGAGCGAGACGCACTCGCCCGTGGAACCCCGCAAGTCGCTGACCTGGATAAATAAGAAAAAAAATGTGCTCACGCGTTTAAGGGCCCCTCCGACCCCCGTGTACATGTCCACATGTACACGCCCCCGCGACGACCGTGTACACGTCCACAGATGCCCCCTTCACCACCGAGGAGCTCATCCATGCCAGCCATCCCCGTCGCCACACGCGCCCGCCGCTGCCGCTACCTCCAGCGGGACAGCAACCCCTGCCCGAACGAGGCCCTGTCCGACGACGACAAGGCGATCGCGATCTGCGGCCACCACGCCGCGCAGGTCATCCACCTGGTCGCCGAGGCGAAAGCCGCACACCTCGGCCAGAGGAGGACCTGATGGAAACCATCGCCACCGCGCTAGCCGTGGCCCTGTTCGCAGCGCTGTGCCTGGCCGGCGTCTACCGCAGCCACGCCAAGGCCCTGCTGAAGATGGTCGGCGACGCGCACGCCGAACGCCGCGCCGAGGTCGAGCGGAACCACGCCCTGCGCGCCGAGATGACCGCCGAGACGCTCCGCCGCGCCGAGCAGCTCACCGGCCTGACCAACCGCCTCCGCGCCGTCAACGGCCACGACCCCCTGTGAATGGAGCACCGATGTCCACCACTGACTCCCGCCCCGCCCTGCACGCCGAGCCCGACCAGATCGCGGCGATCCGCAGCTCGTTCCAGCGCCGCGACTGGCGCATCGAGCTGTGCGCCGAGACCGGCCGGTACTGGCTCGTTGACCGGGCCGCCGCCGACCCTGAGCACGCCCTGATCGCGGAGGTGCTCTGCCCCAACCCCGAGCCGCTCCAGGCCGTCCTCAACGAGGACATCCCCCACCTGCTCGCCGAGATCGACCACCTTCGCGCCCAGCTCGGCAGCGGCAACCGCGCCCCGTGAACAGCACAACGGCCGCCCCCGCGCCTATCGGGGGCGGCCACCGCCACCATCCCACGACGCCCCGGAGGCCGACGTGACCACCCCGCCCATCACCGAGAACGACATCCTGCGGTTCTGCGTCGAACTGTGCCGGGCACGCGACAACGAGGACCAGGTCAAGGCCGTCATCGACCGGCACCTCGCCAGCCTGTCCACCGGCCTGCACTCCGCCTACCTGAAGGTCACCCTGCGCGTCATCGTCGCCCAGTTCTTCGGCCTCACCGCCCGCAAGCTCGACCACGAGCTCGGCTGGGAGTCGGTGGACGCCGGCCTCGCCCTCCAGGCCGCCGCCAACGGCGGGCTGCTCGATGAGGATGACGACCCGGAGGTCCCCCGGCCGCGCCACCTCGCCATCGTCACCGACTCCTGACCCTCTCCGGCCGGGGACACCACGTCCCCGGCCCTCGCACCACCCGAACCATCCCAGGGGGAGCCCGTGAACATCGACCGCACCCACGAAGTCCTCGCCGACCTCCGCGACGCCCTGCCCCTGCTCGACGAGGCGCTCCTGCCGGGCACGCCGCGGCGGTGGGCGCAGCGCGACCTCACCGACGACCAGCGGGCCCGCATGGACGCCCTGGCCCGCGCCGAGCGGGAGACCAAGCACGCCAACCTCGCCCGCGGACTGAAGGCCCTCGGCGACGGCCGCGCCCCCCTGGCCCTCGACGTCCTCGACACCATCACCGACATCACCACCTCGACCGCCGAGCTCGAGCAGGCCGTCTGCGAGCGCCTCGGCCTCACCGTGCGCGCCGGCGCGTCCACCGACCAGCGGCTCGCCGACCTCCAGGTCCTCCTCGGCCGGATCGACGAGCACAACGACCTCGCCGAGCACGTCAACGACGAGGGCCACCGGATGCGCCGGCAGGCCCGCAGCGCCCTCGGCGACACCGAACCCGTCCGCCGGGTCGATGGGTACTGCCTTCACTGCCGCTGCTATTCCCTCAAGGCATTCCCTGAACGCGGCGTGATCGTCTGCGTCAACTCGGCGTGCCGCTGCAACGACCCCGCTTGCCGTTGCCGGACCCACCCCCGCCCCGGAACCCACCGGTGGTACGAGCCCGAGTGGAAGAAGCTCGCCCATGACCTCGACGCAGCAGTCTGACACCGCGGTCGCGCCGGTACTCGTCAGCACCAGAGAAGCAGCCGAGGACCTCGGTGTCCCCGACTGGGTCATCCGCAAATGGGCCAGCGACGGACGACTCCCACCGCACGGCACCCGCGGACGCGAAACCCTCTACCGCCTCGACGACGTCATCAACGCAGAGACCAACCGCCGCAAGGCCGTCAGCGTGGAACGGCTCGAACACCTTCCGCTGCAACCCCCGTCACATGGCATGTGCACCGGAGGCGACCTCTGCCCAGAACCCGCCGTCATGGGCGCCCCCGCCGTGTTGTGCCGCGCCCACCTGCTCGCCTGCCTGGAGTTCGTCTACAACGCCCGAGCCGAGTACAAGGCCACCATCCGCCGCCTTGAACAGCGAACCGCCACCCCTGATGAGGACAAGCGCTTGGCGGCAGCCGGCCACCGGGACGTCGTGTACATCCTGAGATTCGGCGACCGCATTAAGATCGGTTACTCGGCCAACTTCAGGCGCCGAATGAGCGAGGTCCCCTACGACGAGCTCCTCCTCGTCCTCCCCGGCACCCGCGCCCACGAGAGCGCACTACACGAGATCTTCAAGGAGCACCGCATCAGCGGTGAGTGGTTCCACCCGCACGAGGACATCTTGAAGTTCGTCGCAGAGCACACTCATGACGGCGATCAAGCAACCTGAGTGGTTATGTACCATGAGTACGTCACCACGCAGCAGGCGACGTATGCCCGAGCCCGGCCATCGCGCCGGGCTTTCGCATGTCAGCACCTACCTTCGCCCCCTCGGCGCGCTGAGGACGGGCACGCCCCGAGCAGGAGGTGCCGTGTCCGGCCTCTACCCCTTCACCCACGACCAGGGCACAACCCTGGACCGGACCCTCACCTACAAGAACGCCGCCGGGGCACCCATCGACATCACCGGGTGGACCGGGCGCATGCAGATCCGCTCGAGCAGCGGCAGGACGCTCTACGCCACCCTGGCCAGCGCCGGCGAGGCCGACGGCACCATCACCCTCGGCGGCGCGGCCGGCACCATCCGCCTCCTGGTCGCCGCCTCCGCCACCTCCGGATGGCAGTTCCGCCTGGCCTACTACGACCTGGAACTGACCTACCCCTCGGCGACCCCGCCGCTGGTGCGGCGGCTGCTCCACGGCCCCTTCGTGCTCAGTCCGGAGGTCACGACGTGAGCGACATCGTCGAGGTCGTCGACAACACCGTCGTCGTCGTGACCGAGCCCGCCGTCGAGGTGGTGGAGGTCGGCTACACCCAGATCACCGGCGAGGCCATCAGCGGCCACACCCCGCAGCTCTACTCCGGCGCCGCGGCCCCGAGCACCCTGCATGTGGAGGGCGACCTTTACCTGCGGGACACCGGCGACCTCTACCAGCAGCAGGCGGGCGCCTGGGTGCTGCACGGCCAGCTCCGCGGCCCTCAGGGACCGGCGGGCGCCACGGGCGCGCAAGGCCCGGCAGGCGACCCCGGCCCGGCCGGCGCCCAGGGTGCTCAAGGCATCCAGGGCGTCCCCGGCGCGCCAGGCGACCCCGGGGAGCCCGGGGCCGACGGCCCGCCCGGCCACACCCCGCAGCTGTACTCCGGGACGGCCGCCCCCAGCACGCTGCACACCGACGGCGACCTCTACCTGCGCACCACGACCGGCGACCTGTACGCCCAGCAGACGGGCGCCTGGACGCTCATGGGCAACATCCGCGGGCCGCAGGGACCCACCGGCGCTACCGGCGACCAGGGCCCGCAGGGTGACCCCGGCCCGGCCGGCGCGGATGGTGCCGACGGCCCCAGGATCCGTGTCGTCGAGCAGCGGATCACCTCCGGCGACATCACCCTGCCCAACACCAGCGGCGCCTGGCAGATCCTCAACCAGGCCGACAACATCACCCCCCTGGCCATCTCCATCGCCGCGGCCGCCGGCGACTACATCGACATCTCCCTGTGGGGCATGCGCAGTCACACCAGCGGCAGCTACCTGGACCTGGCGGTCGTCGTGGGCGGCAGCGTCGTGCGCTACCTGTCCACCGACAGCAGCACTCCGGGCGGCGAAGGCGACCCCGCGCTGTACCCTGCCGCCGCCTTCCACACCTGGCCCGGCGGGCGCGGCCTGGACGTTGAGTCCGGCGACATCAGCAGCGGGCAGGTCACCATCGCCATGGTGGTCAAGGGCGCGGGCACAGGAACCTTGTTCGCGAGCGCCGCCTACCCCTGGTACTGGCGGCTGAAGAACTACGGCCCTCCGCTGGCGTAAGGCGAGGCTGACATGCCCACATCCCCGCCCAGCCCCTGCACCTGGAAGGGCTGGCCCCCATGCCCCACCCTCGTGCCAGGTGGCGGCCGATGCGAACAGCACATCCCGCCCCGAGCCAAGGACGACAGACCCAGCGCAGCACAGCGCGGCTACGGCTCGGCATGGCAGACCAGCGTCGCCGGCTTCCTGCTGCAGCACCCCGTGTGCGCCGACTGCGGAGGACAGGCCACAGTAGGCGACCACGACCCCGTAGAGCGCGCCGAACTGGTCGCCATGGGAGACCCCGACCCTGACGCCTGGCACCACCTGGTGCCCCGCTGCGGGCCCTGTCACAACGCGAAGACCGCGCGAACCCGCCCCGGTGGATGGAACCGGCGGCCGACGACGACGGACCGACCGACCCGGTAGGGGGGTCAAGATCCCTGGAGGAGGGGTTCCGGACCGTCCGGGTGGGTGACGCACACAGATGATCAAGCTGGGGACTCCCCTTGGAGGTGAGGCCGATGCCATCACCCAAGCCTCGGCCCGTTGCGCTGAAGCTGGTGGAGGGCGCGCGCCCCGGGCGGGACTCGGGCGGCCGGAAGGTCAAGGACACCGCGGCGTTCCGCCGGCTGCCCCCGCAGGCGCCGTCGTGGCTGCCGGATGAGGCGCGCGCGGAGTGGGAGCGGGTCGTGCCGGAGCTGACCCGGCTGGGCCTGCTGAAGGAGATCGACCGGGCGGCGCTGGCGGCGTACTGCCTGACGTGGGACCGGCTGGTGTCGGCGCAGCAGGAGATCGCCCGCGACGGGCTGCTGCACACCAACAGCCAGGGCCGGACCCGGCACCCGGCGGTGGCGATCGTGGAGGCCGCCTCCAAGGAGCTGCGCGCGTGGGCGGCGGAGTTCGGGCTGACCCCCTCGGCGGAGCAGCGGGTCGGCGGAAAGGGCGAGGGCGATGGGGAGGACGACAACCCGTTCGCCTGACGTCGAGCTGCCCGACGCTGGCGAGCTCGCCAGGCTGAAGCTGTCCCCCGAGGTGGCGTGGTATCTGCTGTCGCGGGGGATCCCGCTGCCGGACTGCCCGCCGAGGTGGAAGACCCCCGAGCCGCGCAACCTGCCCGGCGCCCGGTTCGACCCGGCGCGGGTGGACAAGGTGCTGGCGGCGTTCGGCAGGCTGCGGCACACCCAGGGCGAGTGGGCGGGCCGGCCGCTGAAGCCGGACCCCTGGCAGGTGGCCTACATCCTGGCTCCGGTGTACGGGTGGGTGCGGCAGAACGACCGCGGGGTGTGGGTGCGGATCATCCGCACCGAGTACGTCGACATCCCGCGTAAGAACGGCAAGACGACGCTGGCCGGTGGGCAGGCCGCGTATCTGACGTGCGCGGACGGCGAGCAGGGCGGTCAGGTCATCGCCGCGGCCGCCGGCAAGGACCAGGCCGGGTACTGCTTCGCACCGGTGAAGCTGATCGCGGAGAAGTCGCCGTTCCTGGCGCCGCACGTGAAGTGCACCGCCAGCAAGATCGTGCACAAGCGGTCAGGGTCGTACTTCACGGTGGTGTCGTCGGTGGCCGACCTGCTGCACGGCGCGAACGTGCACGCCGCGGTGATCGACGAGTTGCACATCCACAAGTCGCGCGACCTGGTGGACGCGTTGGAGACCGGCACTGGCGCCCGCGCCCAACCGCTGATCATCATCATCACCACCGCGGACGACGGCCGGCGCGGCACGATCTACGCCGAGAAGCGGCACTACTGCGAGCAGCTGGCGCGCGGGGCGCTGGTCGACGCCACGTTCTACGGCGTGGTGTGGGCGACCGAGGATGACGACCAGTACGGCGAGGCGCCGTTCCTCGAGGAGACCTGGCGCAAGGCCAACCCCGGGTACGGCATCTCCCCGACGCGGGAGTTCATGCGGGCCGAGGCGACCAAGGCCCGGCAGTCGCCGGCGAACCTGGCCCGGTTCCTGCGCCTGCACCTGGGCATCCGCACCAAGCAGGAGTCCCGCTACATCACCCTGGAGGTCTGGGACCGCAACGCCGGCCTGGTGGATGAGACCGCGCTGCGCGGCCGCGCCGCCTACGGCGGGCTGGACCTGTCGCGCACCCACGACCTGACCGCGCTGGCGTGGCTGTTCCCCGACGAGGGCGGCGGCTACGACGCGCTGTGGCGCATCTGGGTGCCCGAGGCGCGCATGCCCGACCTGGACAAGCGCACCGCCGGTCTGGCGAGCGTGTGGGCCCGCGAGGGCCTGCTGCAGGTGTCCTCGGGCGACGTCATCGACTACGAGCTGATCAAGACGCAGATGCGGCTGGACCTGGCCGCGTTCCAGGTGGCCGAGGTCGGCTACGACCGGTGGAACGCCACCCAGCTGATCACCGACATGACCGGCGAGGGCGCCCCGATGGTGCCGATCGGCCAGGGGTTCGCCTCCATGTCGCCGCCGATGAAGGAGCTGGCGACGCTGCTGCTGCGCGGCACCGCCGAGCGGCCGGTGTTCCGGCACGGCGGGCACCCGCTGGTGCGGTGGATGGTCGACAACCTGGCGGTGGCGATGGACGCCGCCGGCAACTACAAGCCGGACAAGCAGAAGTCCGGCGACAACATCGACGCCGTCTCGGCGATGGTGACCGCGCTGGCCCGGGCGATGCTGCGCCAGGTCGTCCGCTCGGCCTATGAGGACCACGACGTCGACACCGCCTGACACCCCGCAGACCAGGAGGTGCCCGTGTTCGCGTTCTGGCGCACGATGGCCCGTCGCCGCGTCGTGGTCTCCCTGGTCGACGGCACCGCCTTCACCGGCATCATCTGGGCCCGCCGCGGCCCGCTGCTGGTGCTGCGCGACGCCCAGCTGCTCGCAGCCGACGGGCCCACCGGTGTGGACGGCGAAGTCGTCATCGAACGCTCCCGGGTGTCGTGGGTGCAGGTCCTGCCGGGAGGTGGCGCGTGACGTTCGTCGTCTCCGAAGGGCAGCTGCGCCGGCTGGGCGAGTCCAGCAGCGCCGCCCCGGCCTACCGCGTCCAGCTGTCGGACACCCTGACCCAGGACTATGCGACCATCTGGCGCACCCAGCCCGCGGTGCGCACGGTGGTGGACTTCCTGGCCCGCAACATCGCCCAGCTCGGCCTGCACACCTTCGAACGGATCTCCGACGTCGACCGGCGCCGGCTGAGCGACCACCCGCTGAGCGTGCTGCTGGCCCGGCCCAGCCCGCGCACCACCCGCTACCGGTGGATCGACACCCTGGTGCACGACATCGGCATCTACGACGTCGCCTACCAGCTCAAGCTGAAGGCCGACGACGGCCGCCCGGGCGCGCTGCTGCGCCTGGACCCGCGCAAGGTGACCCCGCTGGGTGATCTGATGTTCGGCGCCGAGCGGTTCCGGCTGAAGGGCAAGCACGGCCAGCGCGACTTCCCCGCCGACCAGGTCATCCACTTCCGCGGCTACAACCCCGACGACGCCCGGGTGGGCACCTCGCCGATCGAGACGCTGCGCCAGCTGCTCATCGAGGAGTACGAGGCCGGCCGGTACCGCCAGCAGATGTGGCGGTCGGGGGCACGCATGTCGGGCATCATCACCCGCCCGGCCGGCGCGAACTGGTCCGACGGCGCGCGCCGCCGGTTCAAGGAGGGCTGGCGGTCGCTGTACGCCGGGGACGGCCCGGAGGCCGGTGGGACGCCGATCCTCGAGGACGGCATGACGTTCGAGAAGGTCGCCTTCACCGCCGAGCAGGCCCAGTACGTGCAGGCGCGCAAGCTGACCCGTGAGGAGGTCGCCGCGGCCTACCACATCCCGCCGCCGATGGTCGGGCTGCTGGACAACGCCACGTTCTCCAACATCACCGAGCAGCACAAGCAGCTCTACCAGGACACCCTCGGCCCGTGGCTCACCATGATCTCCGAGGAGATCCACCTGCAGCTGCTGCCCGACCTGGACGACTCCGGCCAGGTGTATGTGGAGTTCAACCTGGCCGAGAAGCTGCGCGGATCCTTCGAGGAGCAGGCCGGGCAACTGCAGACCGCCGTCGGCGGGCCGTGGCTGACCCGCAACGAGGCCCGCGCCCGGATGAACCTGCCGCAGATCGACAGCGCGGACGAGCTGATCGTGCCGCTGAACGTGCTGACCGGCGGGCAGGCATCCCCGACCGACTCGGCGCCGCCCGAGGCCGCGCCCAAGGCCCGCCGCGTCAAGGCGCTCCACCTGACCGCGGTCAAGGCGATGGCCGGGGACGACCTGGTGGAGCAGGCCACCAAGCTGCTGACCGAGTTCTTCGAGCGGCAGTCGCGCAGCGTGCTGTCGCGGGCCGGCGCCGACACCTCGCTCACCGTCGAAGATCTGTTCGACGTGCCGCGGTGGGCCAAGGAGCTCACCTCGATCCTGGCCCAGCTCAACACCGACATCGCCGAGCAGGTGCTGGCCAAGCTGCAGCAGGTGCTGGAGGTCGACCCGGGCACCCTGACCGTCGCCGCGATGGTCGGCTGGCTGGAGGCCAACGCCGCCGGCGTCGCCGAAGGGGTCAGCGCCACCACCGCGGCGCAGATCGCCCTGGCGCTGGCCGAGACCGACCCGCTGGAGGCCATCAAGACGGTCTTCACCATCGCCAAGGGCTCCCGCGGCCCGCAAATCGCCCGCACCCAGGTCACCGCGATCAGCGGTTTCGCCACCGAGGACGCCGCCAAACGGGCCGGCTACACCCACAAGACGTGGCTGACCACCCACCCGCGGCCGCGGCCCAGCCACGCGGCGCTGTCGGGCCAGAAGGCCGCCGTCGGTGAGCTGTTCTCCAACGGCGGCCGCTGGCCCGGCGACCCCAAGCTCGCCCTCGACGAGCGGGCCGGATGCACCTGCGACATGACCCTGACCCGCGAGGAGAGCTGATGCGGATCAAGACCTGCCCAGTCCACATCAAGGCCGCGGGCACCCACGAGGGCACCGACGAAGGCGTGTTCGAGGCCATCGTCGCCACCTACGACCTCGACAGCGTCGGAGACAAGATCATCCCTGGTGCGTTCGCCGGCACCCTCGCCGACTGGAAGGCCGCCGGCAACCCGATCCCGGTGCTGTGGTCGCACATGTCCCACGACCCCGACTACCACATCGGCGAGGTGCTCGAGGCGGAGGAACGCGGCGAGGGCCTGTGGGTCAAGGCGCGCCTGGACCTGGACGCCCCCAAGGCCGCCCAGGTGTACCGGCTGCTCAAAGGCAGGCGGGTCACCCAGTTCTCCTTCGCCTACGACGTCGAGGACGGCGCGTATGTGGAGGAGAAGGACGCCGACCCCTACTACGAGCTGCGCAAGCTCAAGCTGTACGAGGTCGGCCCCACCCTGGTGGGCGCCAACCAGAACACCGACCTGCTCGACGTCAAGGCCGCCCTGGGCAAGGCCGGCCGCGTGCTGAGCACCAAGAACGAGTCCCGGTTGCGTGAGGCCGCCGGGCTGATCCGCGACGTGCTCGCGGAACTCGACACCACCCCCACCGACGAAGGCAAGGCCACACCGCCCCCGCCGGCCAAGACCGAGGACCCCGCCCGGGGCAAGGTCGACGAGCCCGCCCGGCCCGGTGCCGCTGACGACCTGTCGGCGCTGGACGCGTTCGACCTCGAACGCGCCCTCCACTCCCTGTAGAAGAGAGGACAGCCATGACCCGGCTGCAGCGCCTCCAGGAGGAGGCGAACACCGCCGCCAAGGCGGCCCGCGAGATCGCGGAGAAGGCGCAGGCCGAATCCCGCGCCATGACCGACGCGGAGCGCGGCGAGTTCGACGGCCACATGGCCAAGGGCCGCGACCTGCTCGCCCAGATCCGCGCGGCCAAGGCGGACGAGGCCGTGCTGGACCAGGCCAAGGCCCTGGCCGATGAGCTCGGCATGGACGGCGCCAAGGCCGATTTGGACGCCCAGAAGGGCATCCTGGTCCCCGGCTCGGCCCGCGTCCCGCTCGCCCAGCAGGTCGTCAAGTCCGCGCAGTTCACCGCCATGATGGGCGCGTTCGGCACCGACGAGTTCGGCCGCAAGCACATCCCGGAGCGGCAGCGCGTCCAGTCCGACCCGATCCAGGTCAAGGGGCTGTTCGTCGGCGGATCGGCCACCAGCGCCGGCGCGTTCGTCGTCCCCGACCGCACTGACATCGTCGAGCCGCTCGGCCGCAGGGAGCTGCGCCTGCGCGACCTGATCTCGGTGCGGCGCACCGGCTCCGACACCGTCGAGTACGTCGTGCAGACCTCCCACACCAACGCCGCGGCGCCGGTGGCCGAGGCGACCAGCTCGGCCGCGCCGACCGCCCCCGGCACCGCCGGCGCGCTGGTGCTCGACGCCAACGGCGGCTACAAGCCCGAGGGGGCGTGGGCGTTCCAGCGCAAGACCGCCACCGTCAAGACGATCGCCGAGTGGGTGCCGGCCACCAAGCGCGCCCTGGCCGACGTCGCCCAGCTCGAAGGGCTCATCAACGACGAGCTGGAGGCCGACCTGGCCGAGACCGAGGAGACCCAGATCCTCAGCGGGTCCGGCTCAGGGGAGAACCTGACCGGCATCCTGTCCACCTCGGGCATCCAGACCCAGGCCAAGGGCAGCGACACCCTGTTCGTCGCGGTCCGCAAGGCGCTCACCAAGGCCCGCACCGTCGGCCGGGTCGCCCCCAACGGCATCGTGATGAACCCCGCCGAGGTGGAGAAGGTCGACACCGCCGTGGACGGCCAGACCCGCTTCTACGGCCAGGGCCCCTTCGGGATCGGCCCGCGCACCCTGTGGGGCGTCCCGGTGGTGGAGTCCGAGGCCATCTCCGCCGGCACCGCGCTGCTCGGCGACTTCTCCAAGGCCGTGCTGTGGGACCGCGAGCAGACCACGGTCACCATGACCGACAGCCACGCCGACTTCTTCATCCGCAACCTGGTGGCCATCCTCGCCGAGGAGCGGATCGCGTTCGCCGTGACCCGGCCGACCGCGTTCGTCACCGTCACCGGCCTGTAGACCCGTCGGCCCGCCCACACCCTCGCCGGGCGGGCCGACGCCACCACCTGCACGAGAAGGGGACACCATGGATCTCAAGCCGTACCGGGTGCGGATCAACAACACCGAAACCACGCTCCTGCTGTCCGAGGAGGACGCCCGCGAGCGCGGCCTGACCGCCAAGGACCTGGCCGCCGACGAGCAGGGCGACACCAGGAAGGCGGCGCGCCCGGCGAACAAGGCCGCGGCCGCCGGCGACGACAAGGGCTGACCCGTGGCACCACTGGCCACCGTCGACCAGCTCGGCACCTACCTGGACGCACCGGTCACCAACACCGCGCGCGCCGAGATGCTGCTGGAGGCGGCCTCCCAGGCGGTGCGCGACTACTGCGGGTGGCCCATCTCCCAGACCGGGCCCGAGACCATCACCGTGGACGGCAGCGGCGGCCGCGTCCTGCAACTGCCCGCGCTGCACGTCACCGACATCACCGCCGTCACCATCGACGATGTCGAGCTCGCCCCGACCGCCTACCGCTGGTCGGTGATCGGGCTGGTCAAACGCCTGGACGGCGGATGCTGGCCCGACACCTACCAGTCGATCGGCGTCACCTGGACATGCGGCTACGACCCGATACCCGCCTCCATCCTCGAGCTGGTGTGCGCCGCGGTGGCGCGCCGCCTGCCGAACCCGTCCGGGCACGCCGCCGAATCGATCGGCGACTACGCGGTCACCTACAGCAAGTCCGACAAGGTGGTGCTCAGCGGCGCCGACACCGCCCTGCTCGACCACTACCGGCTGCCATGAGAATCCCCGACCGGCTTCTCAACCGGACCCTGCAGGTACGGCGGCCGCACACCACCGGCGACGGAGGCGGCGGCCAGGTCACCACCTGGCAGGCGGCCGGCACCGTCCGCGCCCGCCTCTCCCAGCCCACCGCGGTGGAGCGGGAGACCGGCGACCAGTACGGCGCCGACCTGACCTACCCGGTGTACCTGCTGCCCGAAGCGGACGTCCGCCGCGGCGACCAGCTCATCGACGGCGAGCGGGTGCTGCTGGTCACCGAGGTCTACACCCCCTCCGAACCGGTCTACCTGCGCGCCGACTGCCGGCGGCGGCAAAGCGAGGAGGACGCGTGAAGATCGACATCGACGCCGGCCCCCTGCGACGGCAGCTGTACCGGATGACCCACGACATCGACGAGGCCGGCGCCGAGGTGGCCCAGGAGTGGGCCGACCACGTGCAGGCCCTGGCCGTCGCCGACGTGCGGGTCGACACCGGGTTCCTGCAGGCCCACATCGACAAGCGGGTCTCGGCGACCAAGATGACCGCCCAGGTGGGCGTGTTCGACAAGGACGCCTACTACGGCACGTTCATCGAGCGCGGCACCGAGTCCATCACCGCTGATCCGTTCCTGGAGCCGGCCGCCGAGGAGGGCAACGACCGGCTGGAGGAGTTCACCCGCCGCGCGATCGACAGGCACCTACCCGGATGAGCGCGATCTGGGCCGTGCAGCGCGCGGTGTACGCCCGCCTCGCCGGGGACGCCGACCTCGGCGCGCTGATCGCCGGGGTGTTCGACGAGGTCCCCGAGGCGAAGGACAACCCCTACGTGGCGTTCGCCGAGATCACCGAGAAGCCGATGGACACCCACGACCGCAAGGGCTGGGAGGTCCTGGTCACGTTGAACGTCTGGTCGGCCTACCGCGGGTTCGGCCAGTCCGCCCAGATCCTCGGCCACCTGGACCGGCTGCTGGACCGGGTCGAGCTCGAGGTGGACGGCTGGGAGCTGGTCAGCATCGCCCGGGTCGCCAACGGCGTGCGCCGGGTCGCCGACCCCAACCTCAGGCAAGGCCAGGCCCGGTACCGGGTCTGGCTCACCGAACCCAGATAGGAGATCGACATGTCCGGTGTGGACGGGTACGGCTGCCAGCTGCAGCGGTCCGACATGCAGGTCAGTCCGGTGTTCACTTCCATCGCCGCGGTGGCCAACATCGGCGGCCCGGAGATGGAGCGCGAGGCCTACGACGCCACCCACCACTCCTCGCCGAACGGGTGGCGGGAGTTCGTCGGCGGGCTGAAGGACGGCGGCGAGGTCAGCCTGGAGCTGCGCTACGACCCGCGGCTGCATGACGTGCTGGTCGGCGACTTCGACGACGACGAGCCGCGCGACTACCGGCTGATCTGGCCGGCCATCACCGGGGCCCAGTGGGACTTCAAGGCCATCATGACCGGGTTCTCCCCGGAGGGACCCCACGACGACCTGCTGACCGCCGAGATCACGCTGAAGGTGACCGGCCAGCCGGTCATCTCCTAGGAGGATCGCGTGTCCCTGGATACCAAACTCATCGTGGCTCTCACCGCCACGCAGGCCAGCACGCTCGACCTGGCCTCGGCCCAGGTGCCGCTGAGCGTGCGCCAGGTCCTGGAGCTCACCAGCGGCACCGGCGCCGGCAAGGCCGACCTGGTGTTCTCCGACCGCCGCACCGTCGCCGCCTCCAGCAGCGATTCCCTGGACCTGGCGGCCGGCCTCACCGACGCGCTGGGCACCTCCCTGACCTTCGCCCGCATCAAGGCGATCCTCATCGTCGCGGCCAAGACCAACGTCAACAACGTCGTCGTCGGCGGCGCCGCGTCCAACGGGTTCGCCACCGCCTTCGGTGACGCCACCGACAAGATCGTCCTTCGTCCCGGCGCTCTGCTGGCACTCGCCGCCGGCCAGGCCGACGCCACCGGCTACGCCGTCACCCCCTCCACCGGCGACCTGCTGCAGATCGCCAACTCCGGCGCCGGCAGCGCCGTCGTCTACGACATCGTCCTGATCGGAGCATCCGCCTGATGGCCACCAGCACCACCGACAAGCCCGCGACGGGGTACCTGACCCGCGACCAGATCCTGGCCGCCGACGACCGCGTCTACGAGGACGTGCCCGTCCCGCAGTGGGGCGGCACCGTGCGGGTCCGGTCGCTCACCGGCCGCGAGCGCGACAAGTTCGAGGCCGGCCTGCTGGACAAGTCCGGCGCCCCCCGCGTGCTGGGCGCCCGCGCCAAGCTCGCCCAGCTGTCCATGGTCGACGAGCGCGGGCAGCTGGTGTTCGGCGAGGAGGACGTCCGCGCCCTGTCGCTCAAGAGCGCGGCCGCGCTGCAGCAGGTCTTCGAGACAGCTCAGCGCCTGTCCGGCCTCACGGATAAGGACATGGAGGAACTCGAGGGGGAATGAGGCGCCGCCCAGAGCGGCGCTTCGCCTTCCGCCTGGCCTCCCACCTGGGGATGACCGTGGGCCGGCTGCTGGCCGAGATCTCCTCGCGCGAGCTGACCGAGTGGATGGTCTACGAGAAGATGACCGGCCCGCTCGGCCCGGTCCGCGGCGACTACCACGCCGCGCAGATCACCACGAACCTGCTCAACGCCAACCGCGGCAAGAACAAACGCGCCCTGCGCATGGAGGACGTGCTGCTGCGCTGGGACGCCAGCGAGCCGGTCGCCCCCGAGGAGCTGTACGCCAAGGCCCGGAGGATCAACGCCGTCCTGGGCGGCGCCGACGCTCAACCCGCCCCGCAGGACTGACGACAACTCCATACAGCACCGCCAGGGGGTGAGACATGGCCACCCTCAAGAGCCTGCTGGTCAAGCTCGGCATGGACACCAAGCAGTTCAAGTCGGGGGTCAACCAGGCCCTGGGCGGCATGGACTCCCTGGTGGCCCGGGCGCAGAAGTTCAACGGCGTCGCCAAAGCCTCCGGCATGGTCGCGCTGGCCGGCGGGGCAGTGCAACTCGGCGCCGCGCTGGCTCCGGCGGCCGGCGCGATGCTGGCGATGCCCGCCGCCATGGCCGCCGTCAAGGTCGCGACCCTGACCGCCAAAGTCGGCGTAGAGGGCATGAGCACGGCCCTGGGGGCGCTGGCCACCGGGGACGCCAAGACCGCCAAGGCCGCCCTGGACGCGCTCTCCCCCTCGGCGCGCGCCTTCGCGACAGAGGCGGGCAAGTTCATCGGCCCCCTGAAGTCCGCGCAGTCGGCCATCCAGGAGACCCTGTTCGCCGGACTGAGCAAGCAACTGTCCGGCCTGCTTCCCGTGCTGCCCGTCGTCAAGGGCGGCATGGTGGGGGTGGCAGGCGCGCTGAACGGCATGGCCAAAGAGGCCATCAAGACCGCCACGACGCCCATGTTCAGCGGCGCGCTATCCAAGATCTTCACCGGGACGACCGGGGCGCTCAACACCCTGAAGGGCGCGGTCGGCCCGCTGGTCACCATCGTGCTCAAGCTCGCCACCGCAGGCATCCCCCTCATGCAGCGCATGGCCGGGTGGGCAGTGGCCGGCGCCAAGACCGCCGCCGCGTTCCTCACCTCCAAGGAGGGCGCCGACAAGCTCGCCGGCGTGGTCCAGCGGGCCGGCGACACCCTGGCCGCCCTCGGCCGGATCGCCGGCGACATCGGCACCGGGCTGATCAACATCTTCAAGAACGCCGGCCAGGGCAGCGGCGACCTGCTCGCGACGATCGAATCCCTGACCTCGAAGTTCGCCGCCTGGTCGCAGTCGGCGCAGGGCCAGCAGCAGATCGCCACGGTGTTCTCCCTGCTCGGCCAGGCCGCGCGTTCGCTCGGCTCCGTCCTGCCGGTCCTGGTCGGCCCGCTCGGCGCGATCGCCTCGGTCCTGACCTCCCTGCCGGCGCCCGCCCAAGAGGTGGTCGCCAAGGTGCTCGCCTTCACCGCGGTGGCCGGCACCCTCGGCGCCAAGCTCGGCCCGGCGGTGTCCGGCATCCGCCTGCTCGTCGACGGCATCGGCAAGATCGGCCCAGCGGCCCAGGGCCTGGCGTCCGCGGGCGCGTGGCTCGGCAAGATCGGGGCCGCCGCGGTCACCGGCACCGCTCAAGCCGTAGCCGCGCTCGGCCGGTTCGTCGCCTCCGCGGCGGTGGCAGCGGGACAGTTCGCCGCCCAGGCCGCCCGGATGGTCGCCTCCATGGCGCTCACCGCGGTCCGCGTGGTGGCCGGCTGGGTGCTCATGGGCGCGCAGTCCCTGCTGCAAGCCGCCCGGGTCGCCGCCGCCTGGCTGATCGCCATGGGCCCCATCGGCATCATCATCGCCGCGGTGGTCGCCCTGGTGGCGCTGATCGTCGCCAACTGGGACACCATCAAGTCCGCCATCGCCGCCGCCTGGGAGTGGATCAAGGAAAAGACGGTCGCCGTCTGGAACTCGATCACCGAATGGTTCTCGAACTTCTGGTCGGCGCTGAAGGCCGTCTTCCAAGCCCACGTCGAATGGGTCCGCAACCTGATCGCCCGGGTGTGGGCAGCGATCCAGCAGACCAACGCCACCATCTGGAACGCGATCAAGTCCTTTTTCACCGGGCTGTGGAACGGCATCAAGTCGATCTTCCAGGGTGCTGTTGACGCGGTGAAGTCGGTGATCGACGGCGCGTGGAACGTGATCAAGACCGGCACGAAACTCGCCTGGGACACCGTCACCAAGTTCATCGGCGACGCCTGGACCAAGATCAAGACCGCGGTGACGACCGGCATCTCCAACGCGATCACCCTGGTGAAGGGCCTGCCCGGCAAGATCCTGTCCGCCCTCGGCAACCTTGGCAACCTGCTGCTCTCGGCCGGAAAGGACCTGATCAACGGCCTGATCAACGGGGTCAAGGCCATGGCATCCAAGGTCATCGACTCGGTGAAGAAGGTCATCGGCGACGCGATCCAAGGGGCCAAGAACCTGCTCGGCATCGCCTCGCCGTCGAAGGTGTTCCACGAGATCGGCGGCGACGTCATGCTCGGCTTCGCCAACGGCATCAAGTCCGGCGAGGGACACCTGACCGCCACGTTGGACGGCGTCATCTCCGCCACGATGAAGAAGGCGAAGAAGAAGATCGCCCAGGTGCTCGGCGGCAACGAGACCGCCGACCTGTTCGGGGTCAACGCGGCCGACGGCGAGATCGCCCGCCTGCTCGGCGGCGCGAAGTTCGGCCTGGACGTCAAGGCGATCAAACCGCCGCCGGCGCCCGACCCGCCCAAACCGCCGCGGCGCAGCGACCCCAACGACGTCACCTACGACCGCAACCCGCCCAAGAACCCACCCGGGTCCGTCGAGCCCTCCTCCTACGCCGGAGGCGGGCAGCCACCGGTCGTCGTCCACGTCCACGACCCCGTCATCCGCGAGGACGCCGACATCGATCGCATGGGCTCACAGATGGGCCTGCAGTACTCGATGCGCGGCGCCGTCTGACCACCCCCCACCAGCACAGGAAGGCGGTTTCGCCATGGGCATCCAGCCGTACACCATGGCCGATCTGAAGCGGCTGCGGTCGCTGCAGTTCGACCCCGGGCGGTCCCGCCCGCAGCGCAAGGAGTTCCGGCGCGGCCTGCGCATGGTCCGCCTGGTCCGGTGGCGTACCGACTCCGGCGCCCTGGTCCTCACCCGCGAGCACTGGCACAAGGGCGACCACAAGGACGTCACCGTGCGCCCCGCCGTCGTTCGCGGGTCGCTGATCTCTGGAGGTGGCCGGTGAGGCTACGAGGCAGGGCACGCGCGGAGCGGGAGCTCGAAGCGGCGTGCGATGACGAGTTCGACCAGCTTCAGGCCGCCAAGGACGCGCACACCGAGGAACCCACCGAGGACTCTCGGGCGGCCAAGAAGCAAGCTATGGCGTCCTACGCCGAGACCCGCAGGTGGCTGCGCGCCATCGATGCCATCGCCAAGGCCGAACGAGACGGCGACGGCGAGCGGCTCGCCCAGCTCCAGCGCGACCATGGCCCGCTCATCGCCGCCATGGAGGCGCTGTCCGGTACCACCGTGTCCGGGCAGCCGTCGGCCGACCCGGTGCCCGAGGGATCGGTCGCCGTCACCCCGCCCACCATCCGCGCACGCGCCCGCGCGAGCCGAGGAGGTTCCTGATGGGTTGGACCGCCAGCGGCCTCATGGGGGCCACCCAGGTCGACCAGTGGGACCCGACCGCCCTGGCGATCGACCTGACCGCCGAGGACGGCAAGGCCGCCTTCTGGGGCAGCTCGATCACCCCCAACTTCAACACCGACACGGCCTACAACGCCGCGCCGTGGAACAGCGGCCAGTCCTCCGGCGCCGGGTACACCGCCGGCGGGCCGACGGTCACCGGCACGACCCTCGTCGCCTCCAGCGGGGTCATGGTCTACGACTACGACAACATCTCCATCCCCAACAGCACGATCATCGCCGAGGGATACATCAACTACTGGCCGAACAAGTCCAACCGCATCTTCCTCGCGGTGTGGTTCGGGGCCCCGCTCGAAACCCAAGACGGCACGTTCCTGGTGACCAACGACCCGTCCGGCGTCGCGCGCCTCGACTACACCCCATAGGGAGGGACGCGTGGCCACCGTAAGGCAGGACCTCCTCCCCGAGGAGGCGCAGTTCGCCGCGTCGGCGTTCCCGGCGTTCGATCGCATCCAAGGCACGAACTTCCCCGTCACCAGGTTGCTCTACGACGCGAGCGCCGACGAGAAGGCGTACTTCAAGCTGGAGGCGCTCGGCTACGGCTCGGGTAACTGGACCGTGGACATCATCTGGTACGCCGTCAACGCGACCACGGGCACCGTCCGCTGGGAGGTCGCGCTGGCCGCGATCACCCCCGAGTCGGACAGCCAGGACGTCGAGACCAAGGCGTTCGCCACGGCCGTCGCCGTCGATGACGCCCACCTCGGCACCACCAGCAAGCGCCTACACAAGGCGACGGTGACGATCTCCAGCACATCCCTCGACAGCGTCGCCGCCGCCGACGAGGTGTGGCTCCGGGTGTCCCGGCTCGGCTCACACGCCAACGACAACCTCGCCAACGACGCCGCGCTGTCCTCGGTCCGGCTCTCCTACTCCGACACCTGATAGGCGGTGAGTCGTGGCGGTCAGGTTCTCCAGCACCGGGCAGGAGTACACCAAGACCCTGACCTGGGGCGCCATCACCCAGTACTCGGTCACCTGCTGGGTCAAGATCTCGACCGACACCAACGACATCGCCGGCATCTGGTCGCTGGACGACGGCAACAGCTCGGGCTTCGGCAACACCTACCTGCGCACCGACACCGACGGCACCACCTTGCAGTTCCGCGACTCCAACGCCGGCACGGTGCAGGGCGCCCGGGCCATCACCGTCGGCACCTGGTACTACGTCGGCATCTCGGTGAACGGCGCGAACGGCACGATGCTCACCCGCGCCGCCGGTGACACCAGCTTCACGGTGTCCACCTGGACGAACGGGTCGAGCAGCGTCACCGCGACGAACCTGCGCATCGGCAAGCCGGTGTACGACAACCGGCAGCTCAACGGCTGTATCGCCGCGCTCAAGATCTGGGGCGCGACGTTGTCGCAGTCGGAGCTGGAGGCGGAAGCCTTCCAGTACATGCCCGCCCGCGCCACCTCCGCGCCCGACGAGCTGCGCGCCTGGTACCCGTTCGTGCGCGCCGAGACCACCGACTATGGCGGCGGCGGGCGCACCCTGTCCGGCGGCACCGGCGCCACCACCGAGGACGGGCCGCCGATCGCCTGGCGTCTCGGCCGGCGCAAGGCCCGCATCCCCGTCGCCATCCCCGCCGAAGCCACCCCCGGCCCCGTCAACGCGCCGTGGACGGTGCCGGCGCCGGCCGTGTCGCTGGGCACCGGCACCGGCCCGGCGCCCGTCGGCGCGCCGTGGACGATCCCCGCTCCGAGCGTCTACACCGGCGACCCGGTCACCCCCGTGGATCCGCCCGTCGTCTCGGCCGCCTGGACGATGCCCGCGCCCGCTGTCGAGGCGTTCAAGAACGTCACGGTGTCCCCCGCGCCGATCGCCGCCGCCTGGGCTGTGCCGGCCCCCACGGTGATCGTCCCGGTGAACCCCGGCGACGACCTCGACGGCCACGCCCAGCTGTCCTACAACGGCTTCAAGATGGGCGGCTTCACCCGCTACCAGTGGCTGGACCTGATCGGCGCCGGCGTCGACCTGCCGCCCATCGACAACGGCAACGTCGACAACCCCTCCAGCCACGGCGCCATGTCCGGCCGCAAGCTCGCCAAGCCCCGGATCATCGAATACCAGCTGAATATCCGGGCACCCGCCGGCCAGATCCACCAGGCCGCCCAGGACTTCCTCGACGCGCTGCCCCTGGCGGAGGCCGACGAGGAACTGCCGCTGGCCATCCAACTCGGCGATGACATCCGCGTCATCCAGGCCGCGGTGACCAACCGCGCCGCGCCCGTCGAGCAGGCATGGCGGTTTGGACTGGTGAAAGCCATCGTTCAATGGACGGCCGCCAACCCGCGGCTCTACTCGCGGGAACTCAACTCCGCGACGATCCCCGACGGCGGGACGGTGGGCGTCTTCAACACCGGCAACACGACCACCCATCCGCTGATCCGCTGCCCCGGACCGGCCAACGGGCCGGAACTGGTGATCGAACGGACGCTCGCCGACGGCACCGAGGACGTGCGGGTCATCGGGTTCGACCTGGAGGTACCGGCGGGCCAGAACCTCATCATCGACCCGTTCAACGGCACCGCGGCCATCGGCGACGACTCCAAGATCCGCGCGCTGACCACCGACTCCAACGTCGGCGTCCCGGACTGGGTGCTCGGCCGCGGCTCCTCGTACATCACCTACACCACCGAGACCGGCACCGCCCCGGCCGCAACTGCGCTATGGCGCCACGCGTGGATCTGACCCTGACGGGAGGTAGCCGGCGTGCCCGCTGATGTGCGCGATGTCACGGCCGTCGTACATGAGGGCTCGGGCAGTATCCCTCGCCCGGCCGTCGCCGCGGGCGACGTGATGTTCCTGTTCGCCAGCACGTGGGTCGACCCCCTGGGCGAGCTCGGCCCGCCGTCGGGCGGCTGGGGGACGCCGATCGTCGACCAGGTCGGCCTCGACAACGGCGGCGTCCGGGTGTGGCGCAAGACCGCCACCTCCTCTGAGCCGGACGAGTACGACGTCCCCGCGCCGGAGGAATTCGCGGACGTCACCCTGGCCGTGCTCACCGTGAAGGGCGGCGACCCCTCAGCCGTCCAGGTCGACGTCCGCCAGCTGACATTCGTCACCGACACGGCCCTGACGCCGGCCATCACCCCGGCCACGGCCTCCAGCCTCGACGTGCGGTTCGTCTCCGCCGTCCCCACTGGCGGCACCCCCGCCGACCACATCGGCGTCCCGGCAGGGTTCACCGAGCAGGCCATCCAGGACTCCAGCGTCTTCTTGGTCTCGACCCTGGCGACCCGCGCGCTGGTGTCGTCCGAGCCGCTCCCCATCGTGGCGTTCCCGGCCATCGACGGACAGGTGCGCTCCTACGTCGGCGTCACCATCATCGTCGGCTCCAAGACCAGCGTCGGCGGTGGCGGGACACCCCCGACCCCGCCCGGATTCCCGTCGTTCACCCCCACCCGGGGCAACACGACGATGCGCTACACCGTGCACGACTACCTGACCGGCGAGTACCGCGGCGACCTCGACAAGCTCGACCAGGTCCACATGGACCGGCGCGAGGACGAGGCCGGCGCCTGGACCGGCTTCGTGCCGATCGCCAACCGGCGCGAGGCCCGGAAGCTGTATGAGATCGTCCCTCTCGACCCGACCGACCTGTCCACCGGGCCCGGCCGGCTCGTGGTGCACTCCTGGCGGTCCGGCGAACTCGTCGGCGCGAACTGGCTGCACACCGCGATCCCCGCCAAGTCAAGCAAGCTGGGCCTGGGCGTAACGCTGCAGGGCTCCACGCTGGACGCCTACATGCAGTCCGTCGCGCTCACCGAAGACGTCGAGCTGGACGGCGACCAACTCGACGTCGCGCGCGCGTTCATCCTGCACATGGCCGCCGACCCCCGCTCCAACCCGGGGTTCCAGCTCGCCGGCGGAACCTCCGGCGTTGTTCGGCCGCTGGTGGCGAACGTGGACGATTTCTACGGCAAGGTCTTGCGCGACTACGCGCAGACCCATGACGGGTTCGCCTACGTCTCCAACCCCACCCTGGTCGGCGGGACGATCCAGCGGCGCATCGACTTCGGGTCTCCGCACATGGTGCTGGACGAGGAGTACGTCTTCACCGAGGGCTACCACGGCGGCGAGGTCACCGAGTGGAAAGAGATCTACAGCGCGCTGCAGGGCGGCACACGGTTCCGCGCCATCGGCGGCACACCGGAGGCCGAGGACGCCACCCAGACGACCGTCCCCATGCGGTCCTCCCTCATCGAGGCGACAGGCCACCTCCTCGCGGGATGGCCCCTCATCGACCAGCGGCCCCAGCACCCCCTCGCATCCACCGACATGACCGAGCTGGAGCGGTACGGCACCTACTACGCCAGGCGTACGGCGGGCGTCACACGCGTCTTCTCGGCCAACGTCGTGCTCGGCAAGGGCGCGGCGTTCAACTTCAACGGCATCGGCGCCATGATCCGCTTCGTGCTCAACGACGACTGGTTCGGCAACGCCCAGCGCGCCCGCCGGCTCATCGGCTACGGCTTCACCCCGGCCACCCGCAGCGACGGCAAGGACATGCTCGAACTCATCATCGCTGAGGAGGCCGCGTGAAATTCGACCCCTACGCCACCCAAGGCCCCGACCTTGTCCGGCTCGTCACCCAGCTACGCCGCGACCTGGACCGGCTCACCGCCCAGGTCACCACCGTCACCGGCGTGCCCATCACCCAGGCCAGCACCGCCTTCTTCATCCCCCTGACCGGTGACCCCGGCACGCCGAGCGGTGGCGCCGTCCTCCAGTTCGATGGCTCGGTGATCCGGGTGCACACCCCGATCGGCTCCTACTCCACGCTCCCGGAGATCCCGCAGGCCGCGGCCGTCGACCCGGCCCCGGCCATCGTCTCGGGTGACGGGCCGGCCACCTACAACAGCACCTGGGGCCACAACATCTGGGTCGGCCTCACCGGAGTCAAGGACGCGCACAACGCATTGAGAATCTCCTTGATCAACGCGGGCCTGCTGGACTCCTGACCCGGCCAATCGTGCCGCCCGTGACGGCTCGGGCGCGGGCGGCACTCGCACCTTCACGAGTCGTGCCGCCCGGTCCCTCATCTCCGTCCGGGCGGCACCCGAGCCCTACCCCCACACACGTGCCGTCCGCGCCCTTGGGCACCCCGATGTCGGTGAAGGGACTCAACGCACCGGGGAACGCGCGCGGGCGGCACCCCTCATACACCTGACGAGAGCGGTGATCGATGGACTGGGTACAGCTACCCGTCGTACAACTCGGGGCCCTCGGCCTGCTCCTGGTCGTCCTCGGCATGGTGTTCACCGGGCGGCTCATGCCAAAGCCCTACGTCGACAAGCTGCTCGCCGTCCTCGAAAAGCGGATCGAAGAGAAGACCTCCGAGGCCAGCGAATGGAAGGCGGCCGCCGAGTCGACGACCGCGGCCAGCCGCGAATCGGTGGCGCAGATCGGCGAACTGCTGCAGACGGCGCGCACGACCAACGCGATCGTCGAGTCGCTGGCGCACCACGGCGGAGAGGAACGCGATGTGGTGGCGCCGTAGACGACACATGCAGGTGGAACCCAGCCCGGAGGCGCTGCGGCGCATCGAGGAGGCCCGGCGCGCGCGCGAGGAAGCCGAGCAGCGGCTGGCCGAGGTGTGCGACCGGTGGCCGGAGGTGCACGAGGTGGTGGCGAAATCTCGCCGGCATTTGGAGCGCAACGGGTTCGCCGAGATGTTCCGGCGCGCGGTGAGGGGGACCGGTGATCCATCCGCTGGGTAGCGCCCTGGTGCTGCTGTGTGCGGTCCTCGCGTTCACCTGCGCCGTCTTCTACGGCTGCTGGTTCCGCTGGTGGACCTCAGAGGAGGGCCGCCACCTGTTCGCCTTCATGGGCGTGATCGCTCTGGTTCTCGGCATGTGGACCGCGCTGCTGCTGTCCGGCGGCACCGCTTGGCAGGACCGCCCGGCCACCCCGATGGAGTGGGCGCGGCTGGCACTGGCGGCGGTCGCCGCGATCCTCGCCGACAGGCTCCGTCTGCTCATCAAGGGCAAGCGCAACGACGTCCGCCGACGGAAGGGGGCCCGCCGTGGCCATTGACCTGGTGACCCGCGCCCAGTGGGGCGCCCGCGCCCCCAAGGGCTCCTACAGCACGCTGCGCTCCACCCACGGGGTCAAGGTCCACTACACCGGCGGCCGGGTGGACCCGGGCGTGGTGGACGACCACGACCGGTGTGTCCTCGCCGTCCGGGCCATCCAGCGCATGCACATGGACGGCAACGGCTGGTTGGACATCGGCTACTCGATGGTGGCCTGCCCGCACCGCAAGGTGTTCGTGGGCCGCGGCCCCGGTCACCTGCCGGCCGCCAACGGCCCCGGGCTGAACAGCGACCACTACGCCGTGCTCGGCCTGGTCGGGAACGCGGGCCTGGTGCAGCCGCCCGACGGGATGCTGCTCGGCATCCTCGACGCCATCGACTACCTGCGCGCCCACGGCGGCGCCGGCCACGAGATCAAGGGCCACCGCGACGGATACGCCACCGACTGCCCCGGCGGCCCGCTGTACGCGTGGGTGAAGCGCGGCGCGCCCCGGCCGGGTGTCACCCCCTCAAAGCCCGCCCCAAAGCCGGTGGACGGCGACGACAACCCCGTCCCCGAGTACGTGCGCGAGCTGCGGCTGAAGATGCCGATGATGCGCGGCGACGACGTGGCCACCTGGCAGCGAGGCGCCCGCCGGTTCGTGCCCCCGCTGGACGTGGACGGGGTGTTCGGCGCCGACTCCAAGCGGGCCGCCGAGACCGTCCAGCGCACCGTCGGCATGCCCATCAACGGCGTGGTCGACGCCGAGACCTGGCTGCTCACATGGGTGTGGGAGCCGGAACCGAAGGAGAAGAAATGAGGCTGACCAAGCCTGTCCTTGCCGTGGCTGCGCTCGCCCTGGTCGCCCTGCCGACCGTCGGCGCCAGCGCCGCGGCGACCGCCACCGAGCCCGCCAAGGCGTACGGCGGCTGCGTGTCCAAGAGCACCGGGTACCTGCGGGTGCTCGAGCGGAACAACCTGGCCAAGAGCTCGGCCGGCGCATGCAAGTCCACCGAGCGGCGCATCACCCTGCCGTCGGTCACCGGCGTGCCTGCGCTCCCGACCAAGCTCGTGTTCAGGAAGCCCGCGGGCACCGACTCGTGCACCAAGGTGACCGCGCAGTCGACGTCGGCGACGTGGACGTTCTCCTGCACCTTCACGCCGGCGCCGAGTCCGTCCCCGTCGCCGGCTTCCTAACCGGCGACCCCGCCCCGCGCTCGAGGGCGTGGAGCACACCACCCCGAGTCCCGGCCGCTATCCGGCGGCCCTGTCCTCCCTGGAGAGGCCATGCTCAAGATCGGTTCTGTGGCCAAGGCCATCGTGTCCGGCGCCGCCGCTGGCGTCGCAGCGCTCTACACCGCGAGCGGCGACGGCGTCATCGTCACCGGCGAGTGGGTGACCATCGTGCTCGCCGTGCTCGGCGCCCTCGGCATCACCTACGTCGTCCCGAACGCCGCCCAGTCCGACCGGCGCGAGGTGATCCGCTAGTTCCCCAGGCTGCGGATCGCCTCGGCACGCCCCCGCTCCCTCCCACGCGGAGGGGGCGGGGGCGCTTCCGTCATGCCCGGGGTCAGTCCTTGGCGGCAGGCCAGGACTCCTCCGCCGCGACGAAAGTTCCTCTGCCCATCACGGTGGTCACCCAGCCCTGCTCACCGAGGAGACGGATCGCGGCGCGGATGGTGTTGCGGGAGACGTCGAACTCCTCGCCCAGGGCGGCCTCGGACGGGATGGCGCGGCGCGGAACGTAGACGCCGGTTGTGATCCGCTCGGTGATGACGGCCGCGATCTGCCGGTAGATCGGTTCGGGCCCGAGCAGGTCGATGCTCACATGCTCGACCCTAGGTGACCTGGGACGATGCTCCCTGGGTAGGTACAGGTGGTGACAGGTAGGTACAGGCGGGCGTACCCTGTCGCTCATGGAGAGTCACAAGGCTGTCACTCAGCGTGGAGTGTGGGTCGCGTGACGTGGCGGGCCCGCCGGGTGTGCTACCACCGCGACGGGCCCTTGATCAGGAATCGAGGTCCTGACCCGTGGACAACCTTAGGCCCCCCACCCTGGAAGAGACGGCGACCGGCTGGCGGATCTTCCGCAGTGACCGCGGCCGCTACTGGGCGACCCGCGAGCGCCGGTTCGACGAAGCCGCCGAGAAGGCCGGCGCGTGGCGCACGGTCGACGGCGACGACCTGCCAGGCGTGTGCATGCGCATCGCCGCCCAGGAGGCCCTCGCGGAGATGGCGCCGAACCTGGCAGCCCTCGCCGCCATCGAAGAGGCGATCGAACTGGCTCGGCGGCCGTGAGCGAGGGCGCCTGCTGGCATTGCCTGCTGAAAGACCTGAAGGTCGAGTGGCGGCCGTCTGTGACGCACCCCAAGGCGCTCGCCGGCTACGTCTTCGCCGCCAAGGTGTGCGCCGTCTTCTACCGCGGCGGAAGCATGTGGGAGGGCAAGGGCTTCTTCGTCCTCGGCGACCAGTACCCAGCCAAGGTGCACTACTCCCGCGAGGCCGCCGAGTGGTGGTGTGTCGAGCAGGTGCGGTTGTGGTTCGGCCAACTTGACCACGACTGAGCCCCCGCCCGGCCTGGCAACCGTCGCCGAGGGCCGGGCGGGCAGGGCGCGGCGGCACACATCCACCCTCGCCGGGTGTATCGGGGTGTGCCGTCGCGCCCATCCATGCGCGCGCACGGCTGCGCGTGGGCTGCGCGCGCACAAGATTTGATCTTGCTGCCACGGGGTGCCACGGCAGGGTGCCACGCCCTCGACCGACGGGTGCCACGAGGGGGCCACGAAGGGGTGCCACGATCCGTGGCACCCCTTCTGACCTGTAACCCTCCCCCCATGCCCCCGCCCGTGGCACCCGCAGGGGTGCCACGCGATCATCAGACCTCGGGTCGCTTGGGCATCAGGTAGCGCTGCGTCTCGTCGTCGTACCCGCCGAGGATGCCCGCCTCGACCAGCCGCTTGAGCTGCTTCTGGACCCATGACCGGGACATGTCGGTGGTCTCCCACAGCGGCTTGAGGTCGCCGGAGGAGAAGTCCCGGGCGCCCACGCCCCACAGCACCTGCAAGTGGTGCATCAGCGCCGCGCCTCGCTCCTCGGGCGTCATCCGCTGGGCGGGCCCGGTGAACGTCAGCGGCGGTTCACCCTCGTTGAGGTCGGGGATCTCGTCGTCGAGGCCGGCCTGGACGGTCGGGTCGGGGTCGTCGGTGTTCAGGTACTCGCTGGCCACGTTGCGCACCTCTTCATCGTCGTCGCCGGCGGCCTGCTCGTCGAGGGGGGCGTCCTGCGGCGCCGCGGCGTCGTGCGGGGTGCGGGTGAGGCGGGACAGCTCGGCGGTGCCCGGGTCGATCTGCTTGGCAGCGGCCGGCCACTGCGCGGCGTGGGCGCGCATCGCGGCGTTGGCCTGCTCGTCGTCGAACACGTCGCCGACGATGCCCCACGCGAAGGTGCGCAGCGGCATCGCGATGCGCCCGTCGTCGATGGAGGGGGCGTCCAGGTAGGCCATGCCGGGCTGCTTGTTGGACCACAGCTCCGGCCGGGCGCCGGCGTCCTGCTGCGGCTCCGACAGGCCGAACGACGCATCGGCGGCGTTCTCCACGCCGAAGCACATCTTGGCGAGCTGGCCGCGCGCCAGGGTCGGCATCTGGGTGTAGTCCGAGCGCTGCAGGGACAGCACCACCGTGCCGCCGGCCGAGCGGATGGCCTTGAGCAGCGACAGGAACGACTCCTGTTCCTTGTCGGTCAGCGCGTCGTAGACGTCGGGGAACTCCTCGATCCACAGCACCCAGTAGGTCAGGCCGCAGCCCTTGACCCACTTCTGCAGGCCCTTGGCGGCGAGCTGGTCGGTGCGGGGCTTCACCTTGGCCTGCATCTCGTTCAGCAGGGCCTTGGCGCCGGCCTTGGTGGTCTCGAAGCGGTGCAGCGCCGCGGCGAGCGGGCCGAGGGTCTGGTCTCCCTTGGTGATGTCGATGGCGAAGACAGCGACCGCCTCGCTGTCGTCCGCGCTGCCGTCCCGGGTGACGATCTCGGCGAGGAAGTTCCACGCCCCGCCGATGGACTTGCCGGCGCCGGTCTGCCCCATGATCTGCACGTGGTGGCCGACGATGACGTAGGCGATCTCGTCCAGGTCCTGCCACAGGCCGGGTCGGATCGGGTCGGCGATCGATCCTCCCGGCCGGGACGGGCCCGGCCACACAATCGGGTGCTTCATCACGCGGGGGTCGGAGATGGTGACCTTGGCCTTGGACGCGTCGTCGGGGTCGATCGCGGTCACGATCGACCCGGGCGGCAGCGGGATCCCCGACTCCACGTAGGCGACCTTCTTCTGCAGGTCGTCGGCCGTCTGCCGGCCGGGCTCCAACTGGACCTCGCCCTCGACCTTGTGCGCGGTGGCCTTGACGGTGCGCGCCTCGACGGCCGGCATCCCGGCGCGCGCGGCGCCCTGGCCGAACAGCAGCGCCAGCGGGTCGGCGACCGCGCCCGGGTCGTCCCACCCCTTCAGCCGGATGACGGTGCGGATGTTCCACGTCAGGGCCATGGTGACCCCGCCGAGCACGCCGAGCCGCCAGATCACCGGGTGGCCGGGCCCGGCGATGATGCACGCGATCGACCAGACCCCCGCGAGGAACGTCGAGGCGGTGGTGTGGGTCTTGCCCCACACGCCCCGGGCGTGGGACTGGCCGTAGGCGACGCCGGTGAGGATGACCACGCACACCGTGGCCACCGACGCCCACGCGCCCATCGTGCCCGGGTCCGGGCTGTACAGCACGAAGTGCAGGGCGGTCGCCAGGCCGTAGCCGAGCAGGCCCACCAGCCACGGCATCAGGATCGCCGCAGCCTTGGACACCTCCCGGGCCGCGACCTTGGCCAGCGAGGACTCCTCGACGGTGGCGATCTCGCGGGTGCGGGTGGCCATCATTCCTTGCCCCAATCGAACGTCGACTTCTTCGGCTTGGCCTGCGGCAACACGTCGATGAACTCCTTACGGAACTGGGCGTGGAACTTCACCAGCTCCACCCCGGCGCCCTTCTCCAGCTCGGCGGCGCGCTTGAGCCGCCGGACCACGCGGCGGGCCCGCAGCTTCACATCAGGGGCGCCGAGCACCGCCAGCACCGGGTGACCGACGAACGACCGGATCAGCACCGCGTACAGCTCGTCGGCGCCCACGTTGAACTCCTCGCCCAGGTCGCGGCACAGGTCGCGCCCCACCTTGGCGTACTGGGTGACGGCCACCGGGCCCTCCCAGGGGATGGCCGACAGCTCGGGAATCCGGCTACGGCCGGGCCTGTCGTTGCTCACAGGTCATCTCTCCAGGTGTCGCGAGCCACGTGGGCGAACTGGCGGGACAGCACCGAGATCCGGCGGGTGCCGAGCGCCGCGGCGAGCAGCGCGTCGACCGCGCCGGCCGCCAGCACGACCACGTGGCCGAGGTAGGCCAGCGCCAGCAGCAGCACGGCGAGCGCGGCGAGCAGGCGAGCGCGGACAGGGCGAGCACGGGGGGCGTCGGTGACGACGTACACGGTCCTCACGGCGTCACCGTCGTCCCGGCCGTGGACGACCCGTTGAGAGACGGCACGGCGGGCGCAGCGGCCACCATCTGCGGGGCGGCTGGCCATGCGATTGCGGAGTGGGCCTGTTCCGCCTCGGTGATGATCTCCTCGGCTTCCCGCTGCTCCAGTCCCCACCGGTTCATGAGGGCCCGCCGGCCGACCCGCTTGTTGCCCGGCTTGAGGCTGTCCTCGAAGGCGAGGCGTGCCGCCTCGAAACGGTCGATGGGCAGGACCTGCACGATCCGCTCCACTTCGACGACCTTCTCCACGGGGCGGCACACGTGCACTTCCGCGGGGGGCGAAGTGACCCTCTCGGTTGCCTTCCGGCCGGTGCGCACGAGCCACATCAGCAGCTCGTAGGCGCCGACGAACGCGACCGGCGCAAGGGCGCTGAGCAGGCGCGACCCCATGCCGCCGTTCCATCCGTGCGCGACGTTGGCGACCAGGGTGACGATGCCGCCGACGGCCAGGGACGCCCACGCCAGGACCGGCACAGGCAGGCGCCGCCGCGAGCAGTAGACCATGACCAGCGACGCCATCACGATGACGCCGTCGGACATCGCCGGGTACAGCACGGCCATGTCGTGCCGCTCTCCGAGGGCGATGGCCAGCCCGTAGAAGTGGTGGTACGAGACGTACGCCGCGGCGCCCGCGACGCCCAGCAGGACGAGCACCGCGACGCCTCGGATGAGGCGGTCACCGCTGGCGCTTGTGCCGGTCTGCGTGGACGGCTCAACGAGCGGCACAGACCGCTCTCGACGGCGCCGTATCGGCGCGGTGAGCCGCGCGAGAACACGGCGAGGTACGGCGATCAACGCGCCGTTAAAGTGGGCCATGGATCGGACCTCCACTGTCCGGTCAAGGCCCCGGCCAGGTGGTTGCACACCAGGCCGGGGCCGGCTTATTACGGCTGACCCTTGCGGGCCCGGCCGATCTGGCGGAGAAGGGCGACGACGAGCGCCTCGGCCTCGTCGACCGAGCCGTACAGGTGGCCGTCGACCTCGATGACCGTGCCGTCGTCGGGGGTGTGGGTGAGCCCGATGCGGGCGTCGCCCTGGCGGGCCAGGGGAACGATCTCGTCGTCGCCGGTGCACAGCTCAGGGACGTCGGGGTCATGGCGGGTGCACCACGGCTGGCATTCGGCGGCCCCCCCGGGCGCCGAAGGCTGCGTGGTGACCCGCCCGGTGATGGCCAGCTCGATCAGGTCGGCACCGAACTCGGCGGCCTCGTCGAGGGTGACCCGGACGGTGTAGGCGTCGCGGTTGTCGTGCAGCTCGACCACGGGGCCGGCCTCGCGGACGTCCTGCAGCAGCGACGCCATCAACGACGGCGGGCTGTAGCGGTAGACCGGCGGCTCGGCGTACGGGCCGAACTGCTCGGCCTGCTCGAGGATGAGTGGCACCGAGCGGGTGTCGCTCTCGTGCAGTCGGTCGTCGGGGCTGTCGGAGGCGCGGTGACCGGTGGTGCACCACGTGGGGCAGGGCTGGGTCAGCCAGTACGGCCGGTCGTAGGTGGTAGTGGTGGCGGGGGTGCTGGCGTCGGCGTTGACGCCCTTACGCTGGTTCATGGTGCAGGAGCTCGCTTCCTGTGCAAGGCCTCCGCCTCGCGCTGGTATCGCTTGGCGGGGGCCGTCTTACTTTTCGGGGGTTGCGGGCGGCCCGCCCCCACGGGCCGCCCTGCCGCCTAGCGGCGGGCCTGGCGGGCGCGGTGCTCGGTGACGATGTCGACGAGCTCTAGGCGCTGCGCCGGGTCGATCTGGGCCACGACCTTCTCGATCACCTCGGCCGGGCTGATCTCCGCCAGGATGGCGATCATCAGGCGGGTGGCCCGGTCGTTCTCGGTGAGGGTTTTGAAGGCGGTGGCGGTCATTTCGTTCTCCCTTGCTCGAACCTTGTGGGTTCACAGTATCGCGTTAACTATGGAGGTTCAAGGTTTTCTGTGAGAAACTTTGGGGGTCCACGGAAAGGGGCGATCATGGCCGACGACGGCGACCACACCCACCAGCAGCGATTCCGCCTACCGCTCGTCTGGTGGCAGACATACGCCCGGGTCACCGAACGACTCGGCACCAACCGCACGGCCCGCATCTTGGAGCTGATCCGTGCCGACATCGAGCAGCATGGTGACGAGGAGGATCTCCAGGCGCTCGCGCAAGGGGACGCGGAGTTGGCCGAGCGGCGCGCACGGAAGGGAGGCCGGCCCCGGAAGGTGGCCGGCGACGCGTGAGGCTGTCGCGCGAGGCGGAAGTAAGAACGGCGTGGTGTAGCAACGGGTGTAGCAACGGCGGTTAGTTCACGTGAGTTCGCGAGAGTTCGCACAGGGGCAAGACCAGCCAAAACGAACCTGTCCGAACCTGTGAAAACCCCCCGCCGGAGACTACGGATCAGAAGGTTAGGGGTTCGAGTCCTCTCGGCCGCGCCGCAGCTCAAGGGCCACTTCCGATCATCGGAGGTGGCCCTTTTGCTATGCGTACAGCAGTGAAGTACAGCAACGCGGCCACACGTAGACGGCCGTCGGCAGACACCGCTCGTTGAGACGCGTGACTTTCGTGGGAGCTGAGAACGGTCCTCGGGCGGCCAAGGCCGGCGCTCGCTCAGGCGCCGCCGAGGTCATCTCGGAGGCGGCGAACCCAATCGGCGGGGAAGACCTGCTCCAGTCGCTCTTTGCTGATCTCCAACAGCCCCTCCTTCGCGAGGGGAAGGAGTGCGCCGTTCTGTACCGCTGCGTGATTCTCGGGCGCCGGACAGATCAGGACGGCGAGGATCCGGCACGTCCGTTGCAGATCTTCAACCCCACTGATGTGGATCATGCTCTTGATGGGCGGAAGCGCCTGCTTGTTGCCGCGTGTGCTGCGCTCCGGGTGTTGGTCATGCCGTTGACAGTAGGCCACTCGCCCGGGACATCCAGGTGTCGAAGCTGCGGTATGTGGCGGCGCTGGCGCGCAAGCAGGCCGAGGTGCTGTAGGACCTACATTCGCTGCCGACGAGCCGAGAAAGTCCATCCTGCGATCTCGAAGCCCGATATGCGGCTCGCCGCGGGTGCCGACGGTGCTACCGCTTGCGAGTAGTGCCGGCCTCGAGATGCTGGAGCTCGGCCAGCGCGGGCCTGCTGGACCCCTGGCAGCAGTTCGTCCTAAAGGGGCGCAATCTTGTCTTATCTACCTGCGAAGATCTTGCACATCAACTCCCCTGAAAGCGATGGAGCTTCATAAATGAGCGATGGCGGGCCTGCGGGGTCTGAGGTGTATCGCTACTACCAGCGGCTACTCAAGGATCACTGGCTGGAGACCGGCATCTGCTGGACCGTTGTCGTTGCCGACGACGGAAAGCCGCTCACGCTGACCGAGATCGGCGAACGGGTGAGTGGCGGCGTAAGTCACGAACTCCACGAGGCGGCGCGCTTCGAGGACGACTACTCCGACGATGGCGCCTGGGCGGTACTGGTGGGCCAGTCCGGCTCGGCGACCGAGTTGTTCGAGTACAACGGGTTTCACAGCGTCTGTCCCCCAGTGCTTCCGCGTCTCAGCGCTGGTGGTCGTGCCTACAGCGTGTACTGGAACGTGAACGCCACGAACCACGTCGGCTTCGCCGCCGACGGGGAGATGCTCCTCATGCTCGATGCCATGTACCCGGAGAGGTGGGTGCACGAGCCGAATCTCTCGCGTTGGCCGGAGCTGATGGCGATGGCGCCACACTTCAGATGGAGGAGGGGCAAGAGTTGGCGGGCGGCAGCGCTGGCGACGATCGAGCTGACCACGGGGGCCAGGCTGAGCTTGGAGTGGCTTGAGCAGGAGCGTCCGTATCTCACGTGTCACGACCCCGTGGCGGACTGAGGAGAAGCGGCGACCGCGGATCCCAGCCAGGTCTGAGGAGGCCGGGAGGCCGGTATGCCAACCTAGGGATGGCGACCAGACCAATCGTTCTTGCTAACGCCCGTGCTAACGACGTCCTTGGACAGCGCTGGACGCCTCTGGAAAATGATCAAGACGGAGGGGCCGCTGAGCAGGCGCTTCTGACAGCAGTGGATGTCTGTGGACGATCTCGAACTGGCTACGGATCAGAAGGTTAGGGGTTCGAGTCCTCTCGGCCGCGCAGCAGGTCAAAGGCCCTCCGGGATCATCCGGAGGGCCTTTGTCGTTGGCGTACAGCAGGGGTATACAGCAACGCCGTCAGTCGTCACCGTCCGAACTCTGGTTCAGCCGGTCGAGCGCCCTCCTGGTCTCGGCCGACGGGATCTGTGTGTAGACGTCCATGGTCATCGAGATCTGCGAGTGTCGCATGATGCGCATCGCCACCCGCGGGTGAACGTCGAGGGCGGCCAGGAGCGAGGCGCAGGTGTGCCGAGTGTCATGGACCCGGATAGGCGGAACGCCCGCCTTCCGGCGGTGCGCCTCGAAGGCCCGTTAAAATTGCGCGGTTCGATAGGCGTGCCGTTGCGCGTCGTGATGACCAGGTCGGATCCGTGCCACTTGTCCCCCGCCTTCTCGCGCGCGTCATTGGACTCGCTGACGGTGGCGCAGCGCCGAGACGCAGAGCCCCAGCAGTGGGAGGGAAGCCGTCGAGTCATCGGTCTTGGTGGTCTCGCGGTTGAGGCGCTGTCTCCGGACACGATTGAGCTCACGTGAGACCCATAGCTGTTCGCCGGCGAGGTCCACGCAGTCTCATGCGAGGCTCAGCACTTCGCCGCGGCGCAGGCCGAACACGAGGATCAGCACGTAGGCCGCGTAAAGCGGGTCGTCCTCCTCCCGGAGGTGCTCAAGCAGCCGCCGGGCCTCGTCAACGCTTCACACCCCGTGTCGCCGCTTCTTCTTGGACTTGCTCGTGTGCGGCGACGTTGTCAGCGCGGCGACGTTCTGCGAGATCAACCTTCTCCGATGGCATTGTTCCAGCGCGGAACGTAGGACCCGACGGATGCCGGCGATCGTGCTACGCGACGGGTAACTCTTGCAGCACCGTCGCTCGGCGCATCACCGTCGCTTGGATCCGGCCGCTTGTGGTCATTCTTTTGATCGCAGCAGATACAGCCCGCGGCGTTCTCCTCATGCTTTGCATCACGAGATTACGATTTCCGGCTTCACGTATATGTGTAGCGTCTAGGCGCTATATAACGCGGACAGCCTGACACCGTCGCTGCATGGGTTTTCGTCTGCTGTTCGTGTCGGTGCGGCGGTCAATGGCGGAGGCGGTCGATGTGCGGGATGTGGCTGGACTGGTCGAGGTGGCGAAGCGGGGGGAGCGGATCAAGTACTTGATGTTCTGGGGGCATCGACCTTCGCGTTCCGGTGGGGCCGGGGCCGGGTGCCTGTCGCAGTGGTGGCCGGCGGAGTTCGTTGTGGACGGCGTGGTCTACCGCACCGCGGAGCACTTCATGATGGCGGAGAAGGCGCGGTTGTTCGGTGACGAAGAATCCGTCGCGGCGATCGTGGCGGCCGGCCATCCGAAGCAGGCAAAGGATCTCGGGCGATCGGTGCGGGGTTTCGACGAGGGAAGGTGGGCGGCGGCCCGCTTCGACCTGGTGGTGCGCGGCAATCTCGCCAAGTTCGAGCAGCATGCCGACTTGCGGGAGTTCCTGCTGGGCACTGGTGAGCGGGTGCTGGTGGAAGCGAGTCCCGTCGATCGTGTATGGGGGATCGGATTGGCGGCCGACGACGAGGAAGCCGGGAATCCGGAGTCGTGGCACGGACTGAACCTGCTGGGGTTCGCTCTAATGGAGGTAAGGCAGGTTCTTCGGCGCTCGCCACCGGTCATGGCATGATCGCGTGCCGGGGCGGGTCTTCCGGAACCGGAACAGGGCGTCGCTGCGCGAGGGCGGCTTGGCGTCGCGGAGGTGATCGCGTCGGCTCACCCGCCGCAACTGGAGTAGCTCCTGCTGCTGAGGTACTCGTGGATCAGCCAGCCCTTCTCCGTCTTGCGCAGCGTCAAGGTTCCCAGCCTGTTGGGGGTCTCCGATGGCTTCGTGCCCGCGGAGAGAGTCCATCCTTCGCCGCAATATCCACTGACCTCGGCCTTGGTGCCTTCTGTCTTGAGGCCGGAGGGAACCATCTTCCGATAGGCGTCCGCATCGGTGATCCTGCCGTGGAACAGGTTGACGGCCTGCTCACAGGTGCTCATCTCATTCTCGCGCGCGAACAACTCCTGCGCGGCCGGCGACATCAGATTGCAAGCGTCCTCGCCCTTGTCGTCGGCGATGTACGCGGTGAGTCTCGTTAATGTCTCCTGCGGTGTGTCCGCGCCTTCGGGCTCGCCGCTGCCGCAGGCCGCAACGGTCAGGGAGGACAGCAGAAGGGCAAGTGACAGAGGGTGCGGACGCATGTTGTTCCCATTCGATGGTCAAGCAGTGCGGTCGCGCCGACTTTACCTATTTCTGCGAGGGGTCATCTGCTTTTTTCTGCGACCTCCGGTCAAGGAAGTCTTGTTGATGTCAATAAGTAGGCGATTGGCGTTGGAAGTTACGTCGATGCCGCTCCGTCCGAATCGGCTTTCGTGCGAGTCGAGCTGCTTCGCCTGACCGGGACGAACACCGACAGCCGGGCCGGCCGCGTCGTCACGTGACGCGAGCCGCGGTGGCGGCCTGGCTTCACTTGGTGTGTTGTTTCCGAGTGAGCCGTCGGCGGGCGGGCGGATGGCTCACCGCCTGGCGGGCCGGTGAGCCATCCGGTGCGTCGGGTCAGCCCCGCCAGATCTTGACCGTCAGCACATTGTCGTTCATCAGGTCGCCGACGTACGGCGTCGGCAGTGCGTCCGTGTGATCCGGATGCTTCGTCGCATGTTCTCTCCCCGTTCGGGCTGGGTGATCCACCCCAGACGTCGTCTGGACACTGGCCGGCACGGCCGGCGTGACGTCGATCGTGGCGCGCGGATGGGTCAGTGGCCCGGATTCCCGGACGATCCCGGACGCTCGCACTTGGCGGGCGCCAAGGCGCGCACTACCGTTGCGAAGATCGGACGCCGCGGGGGCGGCGGAGGTCATGAGGAGAGTTGGTGCGCACATCCGCCGCCGCAGACGGTGTCCCGTTACCGGATCCGGGCGAGGCACGGTCACTGGACGAACTGATCGAAAGGGTCCAGCGGCTGAAGATCTGGGCCGGCAACCCGTCGTACAACGTGATCAAGGACCGTATCAACGCCGCCTGGCTCGCGGCGGGCCGGCCCTCCGGTGAGCTGGCACGCAGGAGCACCATCGCGGACTGCTTCCGGCCCGGACGCCGGCGGGTGAACGAGGACCTGCTGATCGCGGTGGTCCAGGCGCTGCACGACGATGCCGGCTATCTCGCGCAGTGGCGTCAGGTGCTCCGCGTCATCCACGGTGAGACGCAGGCCGCGCGTCAGGTACGGGTCCAGGGCACCTTGCCCGGGAGCGTTTCCGGTTTCATCGGGCGTTCTTCCGAGATCGACCGGCTTCGACGGTCACTACGACAGGGCGAAGACGCCGGCGCGACCTCGGTCGTCTCGGCGATTCAGGGCATGGCCGGCGTCGGGAAGACGCAGCTCGCACTCCAGGTGGGCCGGGTGCTGGCCGCCGACGAGCCGTTCGACCACGTGTTGTTCGTGGATCTCCGGGGCTTCCACCCCGACCCGGCTCAGCCACCTGCCGAGCCGGATGCGGTTCTGGACGGGTTTCTCCGGCTCCTGGGCATGCCGGCAACGCTCATCCCACCCCGCCTCGCGGACCGCGCGGCCGCCTACCGCAGACGGCTGGCCGGCACCCGGACTCTCGTCGTACTGGACAACGCCGCCACCGAGCAGCAGGTCGAGCCCCTGTTACCCGATGACCCCCGATGCGTCGCCCTGGTCACCAGCCGGCGCAGCCTGACGACCCTTCCGGGATCGACGCAGGTGACGCTGGATGTGTTCGCGCCCGGCGAGGCGCAGGACTACCTCGTCTCGGCCGTGCCGGGTGTCGCCATGGGTGACGATCCCGCCGCCCTGGAGAGGGTGGCGCGTCGCTGCGGGCACCTGCCGCTGGCGCTGGCCCTGCTGGCGGGGCATATGCGGGCCAAGGCCGACTGGACGGTCACCGACCACGCGGACCGGCTCGAAGCGCGCCACCGCCACAATCGGCTGGACACCGGCGTCGAAATGGCGCTCCGGCTGTCCTACCAGGGCCTCTCGCCCGACCGTCAACGGCTGCTGCGTCTCCTCGCGGTCCACCCTGGCCAGGACTTCGACGCGTACGCCGCCGCGGCGTTGACCGACCACGACGTGCGGACCACCGGCCGGCGGCTGCACGAGTTATGCGGCGATCATCTTCTGCAGCAGAGCGTCCCGGGCCGATTCATCTTCCACGATCTGGTTCGTGCGTACGCCGCCGATCGTGCGGATGAGGAGGATCGCCCGGCCGCCCGCCGCGCCGCTCTCACCCGCCTGTTCGACTACCACCTGTTCACGGCGTCGGCCGCGATGGACCTTCTGATCCCGGCCGAACAGCACAGCCGGCCACGCGTACCGCCCTCCGTCATGTCCGTTCCGCCTCTGGAAGATCTCGCGGCCGCCCGCGGATGGCTCGACGACGAACGGTCGAATCTGATCGCCGCGGCGGGTCATGCCGCCGCGCATGGCTGGCCGGCCCACGCCACCCGCATCGCCACCACCCTGTTCCGCTACCTCGATGCCGGAAGCCACTATGCCGATTCCGTCGCCGCTCACACCCACGCGCGCGATGCCGCCCACAGCAGCGGCGACCGTGCCGCCGAGGTCCATGCGCTGACCTACCTTGGGATCGGCTACCTACGTCAGGGCCGGCACTCCCAGGCAGCGGAACATCTTCGGCGGTCTCTCGGCCTGGCTCGGGAGATCGACGACCCTGCCGGGGAGGCTCGCGCGCTCGGCAACCTCGGTGTGGTGGCCGAGCGGTCCGGCCGCTACCGGGAGGCCATCGACTTCCACCAGCAGGCCCAGAGCCTGTTCGGCAGGATCGGCAACCGGATCGGTGAGATCCGTGCGCTCGGCAACCTCGGCGTGGTCGCCGAGCGGCTCGGGCACTACGAACAATCCCTCGAGTACCAGCAGCGGGCCCTCACCGTGGCTCGCGAACTGGGCGATCGGATCGGTGAAGTGCATGCGCTGGACGAGCTCGGCTACGTGCACCAGCGGCTCGGCCGGTACCAGCGGGCCGTCGACCATCACCGGCAGGCGCTGGCCGTGGCACGGCAGATCGCGGCCCGCTCCGGCGAGGCGGCGGCGCTGAACAACCTGGGCGCGGCGTACCGAAGGCAGGGCCATCTCGACAAGTCGGTGGACCATCTCCACCGTTCCCTCGCCCTCTGGCACGAGATCGGCAACCCCATGGGCGAGATCGACGTCCGCAACGATCTGGGTGAGACACATCTGGCCGGTGGCCGGCCTGAGCAGGCCCGCCACCAGCACATCCTCGCGCTCGACCTCGCCGGTCAGCTGGGGGATCGGTACCAGCAGGCCCGCGCCCACAACGGCCTGGCCCACGCCAGGAAGGCCGATGGCGACATCGACCAGGCGCGCCATCACTGGCGACAGGCACTGGCCATCTACCAGGCGCTCGACGTCCCCGAGGCGGACGAGGTCGCCGCCCATCTGAAAGGCCTGGCAGGGACAGTCTGACGCTCCTTCACGAACCAGAGGGCCAGGGTTCGAGTCCTCTCGGCAGCGCCGGCCAGGAAGGCCCGTCACCAGGGAAACCCGGGGCGGGCCTTCTGCTCTGTCCGGACGGTGCCCGAGCAGGGGACGTTGACTTTGTCGCAAGGTATGACGCATCATCTTGATACAAAGGTTGCGACAAAGGAGGCGCTGTGACTCGTGAACCGTTATCCGACGCCGGCCCATCGGCGCGTGAGGCCGATCTGCGACTGGCGGGCGAGTGGCTGGCCCGGCACGACCTGACCGGTGCCCGTCCGACCCCGCTGCTCGCCAGCCGCCTGGCGGCACGGCGGCGCGCCCGTATCGCCGGTAGCGTCATGCTGGCCGTGCTGATCTTGGGCAGCGCGCTCGCCGCGACCTATGGTGGGTTCACCGGTGGCGGCTTCCCATCGCGTGGCCCGCTGCCGCTGGTGGCCCTGTCCACGCTGGTGGCCGGGTTGCTGGTGGCACAGTCGCTGCTCGACTGGTGGGTGCGGCGCGTCGACCAGCGGGCGGGCGCGACGCTGTCGCGCAGGGCCGCCCATCTGATCCAGCCCGGCTGGCGGGCCGTGCTCGGCCGGCCGCACGCCGTCTTCGTGGTCGCCACGTTCGCCGGTGCGATGGTGCTGACCGGGAGCGCCCTGGCCGTTCCCGACCCCGCGGTGCGGCGACTGGCCGTCGTCCTGCTGATCGGCATGCTCGGCGTGACGGCCATCCTCGCCGTGCAGCTGCACCACCTGCTGCGGCGCCCGGTCGTGGCGGAGGACGAGGAGTCGCTGACCGCCGACGTCATCATGCGTGTCGAGGACGCCCGCGAGCTCTCCACGCCGAGCACGCAGTGGGCGCTGCCCGTGGTGCTGCTGTTCGGCACCGCGCCCGGCTGGTGGAGCGCCGCCGCGGTGGCCTACCTGCTCCTGGGCGTGGCCACGTGCGTCGCCCTGCACGCCAGGACGCCGTCGAGCGCGACGGTGGCCCGGCGGGCCATGAGCGTCCGATGATCGTCATCGACGCGGCCTCGCCGGTGCCGCCGTTCGAACAACTGCGGGCGCAGCTCGCCCGGCAGATCCAGGAACGCACGCTGGCCGTGGGCGCCCGGCTGCCGACCATCCGTCACCTCGCGGCCGACCTCGGCCTGGCCGTCAACACGGTCGGCCGGGCCTACCGTGAGCTGGAGGAGGCCGGGCTGATCGAGACGCGCGGGCGGGCGGGCTCGTTCGTGTCGGCCGCCGGCGAGGAGGGCCGCGAGCGGGCCCGCCGGGCCGCAGCCGACTACGCGGCCGTGATCGCCAGCGTCGGCCTCGACACGAGCGAAGCGATCCGCATCGTCCAGGCGGCCTTGACGTCCGGCGCGGCGGCGCCGGCCTCGTCATGACCGTTCTTCACGCCGCGGTCAACCCGTGAGGGTCTTGCCGACGAGGGCGCGCAGGCGGCGGGCCTGTTCTGAGTCGCCGACCGTGTCGAGCTTGAGTTGTGCGGCGAAGGGCTTGAAGGACCAGGAGGGAAGGATCAGCGCCGCGTGGTACAGCGCCGTGAGGATCTTGAGGTCCGCCGGGATGGGGTCCTTCTGCACCCAGGGGAACAGCTCCCGGGCGAGGTAGCGCTGGGTCTCGATCGTGACGCCGCCCGTCGACTCGGCGAAGAAGTCGATGAGGAGAGGCACCATGTGCGGCTTGGGCCGCACGTTCTGGATCCCGAACGCGCAGTACGAGGCGACGATGTTGTTCCGGTACCGCTTGATCCCGGAATCGTCGGTGTCTGTGATGAGAAACAGGGCGGCGAGGTGCTCCTTCACCGAGTCGAGCTTCAGCGGGTCGAGGCCGACCGGCGTCGTGCTCGGCACCTTCGCGCCTGGGAGCGTGCTGGTCGCCAGGTGGCCGAACGCGTAGAAGTACTCGACCATCGACTCCCTGGACTCGTGGCCGGTGTTGATGCGCGCGTACGGTCCCGGGATGCCGCCGACGTAGGACGTCCGCAGGAACGAGAAGCTGTCGCGCCGGTCGATCATGGCAAGGGTCTCGAACAGCTTGTCGACTCTGCCGGTGGGCGCTCCGCGCAGGAGCAGGGGGATGCCTTCCACGTACGAGGACCCGAGCTTGCGGTCCTTCGGGTCGATCGGCCAGCAGAACTCGTCCACGAACTCGGCGTTGCCGGCGGCGTGGCGTACCAGCGCCAGCTCGTCGCGATGACCGTGCCTGAGCATGTGGATCACGAGCTGCGCCTCGTCGTTCCCGGTGAGGTCGAGGACGAGATCCTGCAGCAGCGCCTCGGCCCGGGCGAACTCCCTCACCGTCGAGGCGAGCTCGGTGCGGCGCTCCTCCGAGTAGGTCACCGGCTTGCCGCCGATGGTGGTGACCAGCTCCAGCGCCTTGCGCAGGTGGCCCATCGTCGAGGCGTCGGACTCGTCGGCGATGCGCTCCTCCAGCGCGATCAGGTCGACGGTGACCTTGCCCGCCGCGGCGAGGTCGAGCCCTTCCAGCACCAGCCGGTCACGCCCTCCCGGGGTCTTCTCGGGTAGCGCGTTGACCTTCTTCGGCAGCTGGAGGTCGAGGTAGTGCAGCACGTCCTTGTCCTGTGGCACCTCCTCCTTGGGCGTCTCCACCGTCGAGTAGGCCAGACGGGTGGCGGCGGCCGCCTTGACGAAGCCGCGCGCGATGTCGCCGCGCAGCTGGGAGGCGATGAGCCGGGACAGCTTGCTGCGCTCGCGCGCCGAACGCTCGGCCAGCGTCTTGGCGATGAGCTTCATGGAGGCGTCCGCTTGGGAGGGGTTCATCTCCTCCTGCAGCACCTTGGCGACGGCCTTGGCCGTGGTCTCGTCGGGCTTGGCGGCGAAGGCCTGCCAGCCCTTGGGTAACGCCGCACCAGCCGATGACTCGCTGGACATGACGGACATGTTTGCTCCCCCCGTCCCATGCGCTGGGACGAACCGATGATGGTGACGGCACCCCCCCGGATGCTCGACCCCTGATGCTCGACGCCGGGTCGGCCGGAGTCAATGCGCTCATCGGAACTTTTGGAACGGGACAATGGCCGTCGAGCAGGGCGAGGTTCCTACCTGCGAGAGAGGGTCGCGTCCATCCGCAGCACAGCGGAACCGCCCTCGATCCCGGCGCGATTCCCCCTATCGTGCTGGTCACAGGAGCCGAGAAGGAGCAGGCCGTATATGTTCGGCCGGTCTGGCCGGTCCGGGCCGTTTCCCGGCGGCTTTTCCGCGGGAAACGGCCCGGTGCGGGGTGGGTCAGCCCCAGAGGGATGCGTTGCCGAAGTTGGCGGGTTCGGTCTCGCCCGCGGCTCCGACGGTGTCGGTGGTCGTGATGGTGATGGTGGCGTCGGGCAGGCCGGACGACTTCGCCGTGATGGTCGTGGTGCCGGCGTAGAAGGAGCGGAACTCGATCGCCATCTTGCCGTTGAAGGCCGAGACGCCCGGGGTGAAGGTGTAGGACTTGCCGCCGGGCAGGATTCCCGGGCCGCTGGTGACGGTCAGCGTGACGTTGCGGGTGTCGTTGACCCAGGCGCCCGACGAATTCCGCATCGTCACCACGAGCTGGGTGTCGGTGGTGCCGTCATCGGTGATGGTGGTGGACGAGTTCCTGCCGGCCTCCAGGGTCATCCGGGTCGCCGTTCCGCTGGTGGACTGTTCGCGGGCGACCTGCGTGGGGTCGGCGATATTGGTGCTGCCCGACCACCTCGACTTGTTGGCCCGGTACCAGTACCACTGGTCCTTGGGCAGCCGGTAGTAGTCGATCATGCCCATTCGGGCGTAGGCGGCGCTCATGATCGTGCCGTGGTCGAAGCCCGCCCAGATCGCCAGTCCGGCGCTGCCGGTCGTGAGCTTGAACCTGGTGCCGTCGGAGGGGTCCTTGACGTCGCCGTACGTCGGATCGTACGTGCCGGGCCGGTCGGAGGTGTAGGAGCCGTACTCCGAGACGACGTTCGGCATCCAGGTGTTGGTGATCTTCCCGCCGTCGCCGTTGTACCCGGCGACGTCACTGACCGAGAGCTGGTCGAGCGAGTTGCGTTGCACGCCGCCCATCCCCGCCTTGCGCGTCGGGTCGAGCTGGTGGGAGTAGTCGCGCATCTTGCTCACCAGCGCCTTGGCGTTGCCCAGGGTGGATGAGGAGGTGAAGAACACCTCGTTGCCCATGGACCAATTGATGATCGAGGGGTGGTTGCGGTTGACGCGGATCATGTCGCGGAGACCGTCCATGGCGCTCTGCTCGAAGGCCGCCTGGTCGGCCGTCTTCTGCGGATAGCCGTCCGCCTGGTAGTCGTTGACGGTGCCGGTCGGCGTGGGCTCCTTGCCGGCGGTGGCGGTCGCCCAGAAGGTGGCCTCCGACCAGAACATGACGCCGAGCCTGTCGGTGGCGTCCGGTGGTGTCGTAGGCGTCGACCACGGTGCCGTCATTGACCACGCCGTCCGGGGTGCGGTCGACCACCAGTGAGGTGGTCACGGTGTAGAGCGCGGGGTTGTTCGGCGCCCAGAGATCGAGACCCTGCAGCATGGCGGAGGTGTTGGAGAGGGATCCGCTCAGCGCGTCGAGCGTCGTCGTGGCCGCGGCGCCGAGCGTCCTGGCCGGGGAGTCGAAGCTCGCCAGCACGGTGCTCGATCCCTGCTTGCGCACTTCCTGGCGGGCGTAGACGTCGACCGCGGCGGAGCCGTCGTTGCGGACCTCGGTCTGCGCCCTCACGTTGGAACGGCGGGCGGCGAGGTTCGCGCGCAGGTCGGTGTCGCTCGGGTACTGCGACAGGTCGATGTTCCTGTAGTACGCGGCGTTGCCGGTGTCCCAGGCCGGATTGGTGAGCGCCGGGGTGGTGACGAAGGCGCCGTACCAGGTGACGTGGACGTTGTCGGTGACGTTCAGGGAGACGTCGCGGTAGAGGCCGCCGCTGAACTGGTGGTCGCCCGTCCGGGGGGCGAGGTCGGCCTGCCAGCGGTTGTCCACGCGGATCGATATCTCGTTGTCACCGGTACGGAGAGAGGCGGTGATGTCGAAGGCGAACCCCGTGTAGCCGCCCCGATGCGTGCCTATCTTGGTGCCGTTGACCCACACATCGGTGACCGAGAACGCGCCTTCGGACTGCAGTTCGACGCGCTTCCCGCTCCAGGACGAGGGAACGGTGAAGTGCTTGCGGTACCAGCCCGCGCCCGTATAGAAGCTCGCCCCGCCGGCGGAGCCGCCCACGTTGTAGGGGGCGACGAAGTCGTGCGGCAACGCCACGGGGACCCATCGGGAGTCGTCGAAGTCCGGGTTCTGGGCGCCGGTCACGTCCGAACGGATGAACTTCCACCCCCGGTTGAAGTTGACCTTCTGCCGTGAACTCGTGCCGGGCGGCGGGCTGGTCGACGGCGACGGCGACGGCGACGGCGAGGGTGACGGCGACGGCGACGGCGACGGCGACGGCGAGGGTGACGGGGTCGGGGTCGGGGTGGGGGTGGGCGTCGGGCTGGGGCCGCCTCCGGCGGTGCTCCACTTCTGGTTGGCCTGGCCACCGCAGGTCCACAGGATGACCGCGGTCCCGTTGGCCGTGCCATTGCCGTTCACGTCCAGGCACAGACCCGACTGCACGCCGGTGACCGACCCGTCGGCGTTCTGCCGCCACTTCTGGTTGTTCTGCCCGTTGCAGGTCCAGATGACGACCTTCGTGCCCGGCGAGGTTCCTCCGGCGCTGGCGTCCACGCACCGCGTGCCATTGTAGGTCCGCAGCTCACCGGCCGAGGTGAACTCGAACGCCTGGTTGGCCTGCCCGTTGCAGTCCCAGATCTGCAGGGCGGTACCCGCCGCGTCGGTGTTTCCCGCGACGTCGAGACACCGGCCCGAGGAGGCGCTGACCAACGGCGACGCCGCCGCCGACGCCGGCGCCGCCCATGCCAGTGCCGCCACCGGCACCGTCACCAGCGCGGCCGCCATCACGGCGAGCAGTGCCTTCCTGCGGGAGTGAGGGGGGGAATGCAACGATCCTCCTGGGGGTGGGAGCTTGACCGCGGCGGCCAAGCGGCGGCGTGCCTGCGAAGTCTGTGCGCGTTAGCATCCAGAAGTCCGGGGGTCGCCCCCGGCCCCGAGTGGCCGTGTCCGGCTACCGAAACTTTCGATGTCGAGGTAGTTAGCTTTCCTGGCCGGGAAGCTATGTGGCGTGGCCATCTCCGTCAATACATCCGATCGATGTACCTCTGGGGTCCTGTCATCGCTGCGGCAGAGATACCGAGATCGCCGGATCGATTAGCAGGTGGCGGGCGGTTCGATCGTGCTATCGGCATCGCCGGGACGATGAAGACCTCCGACGTACAACGAGAAAGTTTCAGCCGCCGGAGCGGCCGGAGGGCCGCAGAAGGCGTGCCCTCGGATCACCTGTCAGGCGGCGCGTACGCCTGTACGGAGCCTGTCCGGACAGGCTGACAACACGATTCCCTCGCGGACGGCGTGAGTGATCCACGACGGTGGACTCCTCCGCAGGAACCACCCCCTCGCCGTCCGAACCAGGAGAATCGATGAAGCTGCCTTCGTACGCCGCCGCGCTCGTGGCGCCCTCCCTGATCGCCTGCCTGACCGCGGCGTCCGGGATGCCGGCGGCGCAGGCGGCCGACGCCAGGGCCCTTCCGAGCGTGGACATGGAAGCCACGGTCAAGGCGGCTCAGATCGACCCTCGGCGATCCGACGACGCGCTGACCCCGGGTGCCAAGGCGAGCGTGCTGCTCGTCGAGCGGGCGCTGCGCGACCGGCACCTGCTCGACGCGAAGTGGGTGGACGGGTACTTCGGCAGCACGACGGTCGCCGCCTTCGCGAAGTACCAGAAGTCGCTCGGCTTCACCGGCTTGGCGGCCAACGGCCTGCCGGGCAAGGCGTCGCTCACCAGGCTCGGAGCCGGTCGATTCACGCTCACCCACACCATCGGCCCGGGGGCCCGGGTGTCCGTCGGCGGCGGCGTCATCGACACGCGCACGCGGAGCATGCTGGCCGAGGCGAAGCGGCTGCTGGGCCGCGACCTCGTGCTGCTGCAGGGCTCGTACAACCGTGGCGGCGACCCCACCTCCGCGGGCACCCATGACGGCGGCGGCGTCGTGGACATCTCGGTCAAGGGGATGACTCCCGCCACGCGCACCGCGGTCGTCCGCGCGTTGCGGGGTGTCGGCTTCGCGGCATGGGTGCGCAGCCCCGATCAGGCCGACTGGCCATGGCACATCCACGCCGCCGCCATCAACGACACCGACCTCTCCAGCCAGGCCCAGCACCAGATCGGTGACTACTACCTCGGGCTGAACGGGCTCGCCGGCCGCGGCCCGGACGACGGTCCGAGGGTCACCATCCGCACCTGGGAGGAGTACCGGCGCCGTTGACCGTCCGAAACCAGGTCGCACCGACATGACCAGGTCGCGACGGGCACCGCGGACACCGCCCCCACCCCAGGACCACCACGACACCGGACACCACGGACATCACAACACCGGACACCACGGACATAAGGAGAACGCCATGGGAACGCTCAACAAGATCCTCGCCGCTGCGGCCGCCGTGACGGCGCTCGGCGGGACGGCGCTCGCCACCGCCTCGCCCGCTTCGGCGGCGACCCGCAACGGCGTGTGCGAGAGCGGCGAGTTCTGCTACTACTTCAACAGCGGCAACCAGGGGTCGGTCTCCGACTTCGCCGGATCGGTCGGCGACTACGGCACCAAGCAGCCCTCCTGCTTCGATTTCAAGGGGCCCGGCGCCGGCAAGGGCAAGTGCGTCAAGAACGCGGCCGCCTCGGTCTGGAACCGCAGCGCCAAGACCGTCCGGGTCTACTTCAACAGCAACTACGGCGGCAGCGTCTACCAGGACTTCGCGCCCGGCGCCAAGGGCAACCTCAAGGCCGGCCTGAAGAACCAGAACGCCTCCCACCAGTTCGGCCCGTCGTCGTCGGCGCGCGTCAACATGTCGTACGCGCTGTACAAGACCGGCGGCGGCGGCATCAGCTGCGGCTTCGACGGGTACGTGCACACCTCGGGCCGGCATGAGGGCATCGACATCCGCCGCAGCGTGGGCTCCGACGTCCACGCCCTGGTCGCCGGTCAGCTCATCTACCTGGCGCGCGGGCGCAACGGCGGCTCGGGGCTGTCCACGATCGCCGTCTACAACGCCTCGCTGAACAAGACGATCATCTACCTGCACTCCGCTCCGCTGTCCTCCCTGCGCGTGGGGCAGCAGATCGCGCGCGGCCAGGTCATCGCGGACGAGGCGTGGCACGGTGTGTCGTCCAGCGGGGCCGCGCACACCCACGTCGAGATGCGCCCCGGACGGCAGAAGCTCGCCGCCAAGAGCGTCGGCGACCCGACCCTGAGCAACCCGAACCCGAACTCGTTCTGGGTCTCCCAGGGCTACAACGTCCGCTAACGCACGGCGGCCTGTGGCGAACCGCCACTCCATCGGACGCCGGAACCGGGTTCCCCGCCGTGTGACGCACGGCGGGGAACGGGCGTCAGCCCACGATGACCTGGAAGTTGAGCGGCCGGCCTCCGGGGAAGGCGACCCGTCCCGCACCGTCCATCATCTTGAACCGCACATAACACAAGCCGGGGTTCCTCGGCGTGGTGACGTCGGTCGGGATGTCGACGGTCTCTCCGGGCGGCGTGTCCCTGATCGGGACGTCGGAGATGGTCTGGCATTGGTCGGGTCGCTGCGGGAGATCGAGGCGATGGAGCGAATATCCCTTCCATGGCACGGCGCCGGCGTTCTTGAGCCGCCACACCTTGGTCAGGGTGCGGCCGGGGCGGACGCGCGTGCAGTCGGGAAGCGTGATGTCCCCGAGGAACGCCGCCGAGTCACCCTTGTTCGCCGGCGGGGCCCACGGCGGGTTGGTCGGGCGCACCGGGCAGTCTGCCGCCGACAGCGCGGCCCTCGACGGGCCACCGGACGGGGTCAGGCCGTGCCCGTCGGCCCCGGGACCGCGATCGACGACGGCCATGATGAGAACCGCCATTCCCGCACCGGCGGCCACGGTCGCGAGCACGGCCGCGACCGGGCGGCTCGGCCGGAATCGCCCTCGGCCCCCAGGTGCGGGGAGGACGGGCCGCGCGTCGCCCGCGGTCGGGGGGCCGGGCACAGGCGCCGAGGTCTCACCGGCCGACCGTTGCGCTTGTGATCCGGTGATGACGGCCACGACGCGGCCTTCTGCGGCGCCCGCGGTGGAGGCCCCGAGCTCACCGGACGGACGAGCCGCCGAAGACGGACCGGCCGCCGAAGACGGAACAGCCGCCAAAGAGGGATCAGCCGCCGAAGAGGAACCGGCCGCCAGGGCGTCCGGGTGGACCGAAGGGCCTGCGGCCCCGGCGGATCTGACCGCCAGGTTCGCCCTCTCCCAGCGTTCGCGGTACGCGGCCGGGTCGGCGTCGCAGGCCTTGACGAACTCGACGGTGGTCTCCCAGCTGGGGAGCCGGTTGGCCTTCGTGGCTTCGTGCAATGTCGTGTGCGAGATCGCCCTCGACCGGCCGGACATCTCCCGGAAAGGTGGGTTGCCGACGGATTTGCGAAGTTCTCGCAGTGCCGCCGCGAACTCCTCGATCGCCTCCGCTCGTGCACGCATGTCGTCCACCGGGGCAAGCTAACACAGCGCCCCCGGTGTTCACTGGCGCTCTGACCCACAAAGGCGGGCGAAGTAAGGCGAGCGCGGATGCCGGCCTGAGCGGGATGGCTCCCGGCCCGGCCGGGTGTGCGCCCGAGACCGACGCGGCGAGTCGCCGGACATTCGGCCATGCCCGGAAGGGGTGCTCCGGCGATCGGGCGGATACTGGTGGCGTGTTGAGCAGTCACCGCCTGCGGGTTCTCAGGGAGGTCTTCAGGACGGGGAGCATCGCGGGAGCCGCGCGGACGTTGCGGCTCTCGCCGTCCGCCGTCTCGCACCAGCTGTCCCGGCTGGAGGAGGAGGCCGGGGTGGGGCTGGTCGAGCGGGGGGCGCAGAGCCTGCGGCTCACCGCGGCCGGGCGGCGGCTGGCCACCAGGGCGCAGGAGGTGCTCGACCTCATCGAGGCCGCGGAGAAGGACCTGCTGGCCCAGGCCAGGGCCGACGCCGGTCAGCTCCGCATCGGCTTCTTCGCCTCGTCGGGCTACCGGCTGCTACCGCTGGCGCTGTCGGCGTTCGTGGCCCGCCACCCCGCCGTCGACCTCGACCTGGTGGAGGGACAGCCGCACGAATTGATGCCCGACCTGGAACGCGGCGCCCTCGACGTCCTGGTGGTGTTCGAGCACGCCCTGGATCCGTGGCCGCCTCCCGAGGGCGTGGAGATCGCCCCGCTGCTGGAGGAGCCGCAGTTCCTGGTGCTGCCCCTCGGGCATCCCGCGGGCCGGGCCGCCAGAGTACGGCTCGCGGACCTCGCCGACGAGCCGTGGATCACCACCTACGGCACCGACGCGCCCATCTCGGTGCTGGAACGGGCCGGTGCGCTGGAGGGGTTCAGCCCGCGGATCCGCTGCCGCAGCGACCACTACGAGGTGACCCTCGGCCTCGTCAGGGCCGGGCTCGGCGTCGCCCTGGTGCCGAGCCTCGGCGCTCACGGGGCCGCCGGCGTGCAGGTGTGCCAGGTGGAGGGGCTCCGGCTGCACCGGAAGATCGGCGCCGCCGTACGGCCGACCAACCCGAACCCGGCCCTGCGGTCGTTCCTCGACTACCTGCGCGACGCCGCCGGCCGCCTGCGCAGCACCACGGCCTGAGGCCCTCCGTACCGCTGCGGCCGTGCCTGCTGCCTCCCTGCCCGCTGGCGCCGTGCCCGCTGCCGCCGTGTCCGCTGCCGCCGTGTCCGCTGCTGCCGTGTCCGCTTCCGCCGTTCGCGGCGCCGCCGGGGAGTCCGCTACCCGCCGGGAACAGGCCCGGGCGTTGCGGCCGGGGCGGCTCCGACGAGGCGGCCGATGCCGATGCCGGCCGCGCGGACGCGGGTGACCAGCTCGTGGTCGCTTCCCGGCGGCCCGGACGCGAGGACGGCGTAGCCGATGCGCCGGTCGCCGACCATCACGCCGACGTCGGCGCGCACGCCGTCGTCGGTGCCGGTCTTGTTGGCCACCCACACGGTGCCGGGCGGCGCCGTCGTCGCCGGCCGGCGGTCCTCGGAATCGTGCGGCAGGAGGGCGGGCACCAGGGAGCGGTCGGTGTTGTGCGCCAGCCAGCCGAGCATCAGCCGGGTCCACTCCTCCCGCCCGTCGAGCGAGGCGGCGAACCGGGCCAGTTCACCGGCCGTGCCGACGGCGAAGGCGGGCGGGTCCGTGGGCAGGCGCGGCTCGCGGATGCGGTCCAGGACGCGGGTACGCCGCAGGCCCAGCGCCCGCGACTCCTCGGCGACCCGGTCGAGGCCGACGCGGCGCAGCAGCGCGTTGGTGGCGATGTTGTCGCTCACCGCGGCGGTCAGCAGGGCCAGGTCGGCGACCGGCCACCGGCGTCCCGACAGGGCTCGCAGCAGTCCCGACCCGCCCACGCGGTCCTCCTCGCGCAGCTCGACCGGCTCGGCGGGGTCCAGCGTGCCCGCGCAGATGGCTCGTGCCACCGTCGCCAGCAGGGGCAGCTTGCCGACGCTGGCGAGCGGCAGTTCGGCGTCCTCGCCGACCGCGATCTCACCGGGCACCGCGATCGCGATCATCATGGCGTCAGCACCGCTCCCGGCCGCGCGGCCGTCTCCTCGCCCTCGCGCACGACGATGTGCCCCGCCACCACCACGGTGTGCACGCCCTCCGGCGGCAGCAGCGGCTCGGCGAAGGTCGCGCCGTCGCCCACCGTGGCCGGGTCGAACACCACCAGATCGGCGTGCGCCCCGTCCGCGATCACCCCGCGTCCGGCCAGCCCGAACCGCTTCGCCGCCATGCCCGTCATCTTCCGCACCGCCGTCGCCAGGTCGAGCAGCCCGAGCTCCCTGGTGTAACGGCCGAGGACGCGGGGGAAGGTGCCCGCCCAGCGGGGATGGGGGCGCCCGCCCGGCTTCGGCACGCCGTCCGAGCCGATCATCGCGTACGGCGCGGCCAGTACCCGGCGCACGTCGTCCTCCACCATCGAGTGACTGATGATCATGACCTCGCCTCGCTCGGCCAGCAGCAGGTCGGCGGCCACGTCGAAGGGGTCGCGGCCGTGCGCGGCGGCCAGCTCGGCGACCGTGCGGCCCTCGGTGTGCGGATGCCGGGGGGCGCGGGCGATGGCGACGCGGTCCCAGCCGCCGTTGCCCACGGTGTTCTCCCAGCCCGGCACGCCCTCGGCGATCGCGGCCCGCATCCGGTCGCGCTGCCCGGGGGCGGCCAGCCGCGCGGTCAGCGCGGTGGTGCCGCCGTCGGACGCCCAGGGCGGCAGCATCGCCGACAGATGGGTGCTGGCCGCCGTGTAGGGGTAGACGTCGCACGTCACGTCGAGGCCCTCGGCGCGCAAGCCGGCCAGCCTGGGCAGGGTTCGCTCGGTGCGGCCCCAGGCGTACTTGCCGGCGGTCTTGTGGTGCGAGACGTGCAGCGCCGCGCCGCTCCGGCAGGCGATCTCCACGGCCTCCTCCAGGGCCTCCTCCACCCGCGACATCTCGTCGCGCAGGTGGGTGACGTACGGCTTGCCGTGCCGGGCCGCGACGGCGGCCAGCGCGACCACCTCGCCGGTGTCGGCGTAGGTGCCGGGCGTGTAGATCAGCCCGGTGGACAGGCCCGCGGCCCCCTGAGCGAGCGACCGGTCGAGCAGCGAGCACATCGCCGCCAGCTCGCCCGGGGTCGCGGGACGGTCCACGGGCCCCAGCACCCCGGCGCGCAGAGTGCCGTGGCCCACCAGGGAGGCGATGTGGTTGGCGCGCGGCACGGCGGCGTGCGCCGCGGCGAACCCGGCGAAGTCCTCCCAGAAGCCGACGTCGCCGCCGAACCCGACGGACGCCTCGGCCCGCAGCTCCGGCAGCCGTCCGGGCAGCGCCGGGAACAGCCCGGAGCCGCAGTTGCCGCAGATCTCGGCCGTCACCCCGGCCAGCACCGGGGCCCGGACCAGCTCCCGGTCGCCGCCGAGCAGCGCGATGCCGTCGGAGTGGGTGTGCACGTCGATGAACCCGGGGGCGACGGCCAGCCCGGCCGCGTCCAGGGTCTGGCCGGCGTCCACGCCCGACCCGGCGGGCAGCACCGCCAGCCGCCCCCCGGCCACGCCCACGTCGGCGGGCCGCGGCGGGGCGCCGGTGCCGTCGACCAGCAACCCGCCGCGGACCAGCAGGTCGAGCTTCACAGCACCCGTCCGAGGAACGCGCGGAAGCGCTCGTTGCGGGGCTGCGCGAGCACCTCACGCGGGTCGCCCCGCTCGACGATCACGCCGTCGTCCATGAAGACCAGGTGGTCGCCCACCTCGCGGGCGAAGCCCATCTCGTGCGTCACCACCATCATGGTCATCCCGCTGGCCGCCAGATCGCGCATCACCGCCAGCACCTCCTGCACCAGCTCGGGGTCGAGCGCGCTGGTCGGCTCGTCGAACAGCATCACCTTGGGGTGCATGGCCAGGCTGCGGGCGATCGCCACCCGCTGCTGCTGGCCGCCGGAGAGCTGCGCCGGGTAGTGGCCGGCCCGATCGGTCATGCCCACCCGGTCGAGGAGCTCCTCGGCCTGCCGCCGGGCTTCCCGCCGGGGGACCCGGCCGACGACCAGCGGCCCCTCCATGACGTTCTCCAGCGCCGTGCGGTGCGGGAAGAGGTGGAAGCGCTGGAAGACCATGCCGATGTCCTGGCGCTGCCGGTTCAGCCGCGCCGGGGGAAGGTGGCGCAGCCTGTCGTCGCGCTCCTCGAACCCGATCAGTTCGCCGTCCACGCGGATCCGGCCGGCGTCGATCGTCTCCAGCCGGTTGACACAGCGCAGCAGGGTGGACTTGCCCGACCCCGACGGCCCGACCACGCAGACCACGCCGCCCTCGGGCACGTCGAGGCTCACGCCCCTCAGCACCTCCAGCGCGCCGAAGCGCTTGCGCACCGAGCGGATCTCCACCATGGGACGGCCCACTAGACCCCACCTCCGGCGAACGGCCGCAGGTTGCGGCGCATCCTGGCGGGCAGCGTGTCGTGGCCGCGCTCGAACCGCCGCTCGATGAAGTGCTGCCCGACGCTGGCGATCGTGGTGAGCACCACGTACCAGATGGACGCGACCACCAGCAGCGCGATGACCTCGAAGTTGCCCAGGTAGATCCGCTGCGCGACGGTCAGCAGTTCGGCTCCCGCGATGACCGACACCATCGACGTCGTCTTCAACATGGAGATGAACTGGTTGCCGGTCGGTGGCACGATCACCCGCATCGCCTGGGGCAGCACCACCCTGCGCAGTACCTGGCCGTGCGACATGCCGAGAGCCTCGGCCGCTTCCCGCTGGCCCGCGTCGACCGAGCGGATGCCCGCCCTGACGATCTCCGCCATGTAGGCGCCCTCGTTGATCGCGAGCCCGAGCAGCGCCGCGGTGAACGGCGTGACCAGCTCGTTCGCCTGCCACTCGACCAGTTTCGGGCCGCCGAACGGCACTCCGATCGCGATGGTGGGGAAGACCAGGCCGATGTTGAACCAGAAGATCAGCTGGACCAGCAGCGGCGTGCCGCGGAAGAACCACGTGTACAGCGCGGCGGACCCGCGCAGCACCGGGTTGCCCGACTGCTGCGTCACCGCCGTGAGCACGCCGAGGGCCAGTCCGATCACCATCGACAGCACGGTGAGCTGGATGGTGACCCACAGCCCGCCGAGGATCCTGCCGTCGCCGAGGAAGGCGACGATCACGTCCCAGTGCAGGTTCGGGTTGACGATGATCGTGTAGGCGAGCCAGACCAGGAACAGCCCGGCCGCCGCCGCGGCCAGCCAGCGTCCCGGGCGCGGTGGCCGTACCGCGTCCACGGGCAGCTCGGTCACTTCCACGGCTTGGTGTTCACCATCGCCTCGGGCACGGCGTTGGCGGCCACGCCGTAGGTGTCCAAAACCTTCTTGTAGCCGCCGTCGGCGATCAGCTCCCGCATGGCCCCGGCCACCGCGTCACGCAGGCCGGTGTCGCGCCGGTCGACGGCGATGCCCCAGGGCCCGGCGTCGTACTGGCCGGGCAGCACCTCGTACTTGCCGGTCTCGCCGGCGTACATGGCGGCCACCGGGGAGTCGACGATGGTGGCGACCGCGCGGCCGGAGTCGATGCTGAGCAGGCCGGTGGGGGCGTCCTCGCTCTGCATGATCGTCATCTTCTTGCCGCACTTCTCGTTCTGCTTCTCGCCGATGGCCAGGTTGGAGCTGCCCTTGGCGAGCACGACGGTACGGCCGCACAGGTCGGCGAGGTCCTTGACGCCCTCCGGGTTGCCCTTCTTCACCATGACGGCCCCGCCCGCGTTGAAGTAGTCGACGAAGTCGACGGCGGCCCGGCGTTCCTCGGTGTCGCTCATCGAGGAGAGCACGAGGTCCCACCGGTCGCTCTGGAGACCGGGGATGAGCCCGTCGAAGGCCGCGTTGGTGATGGTCCACTTCAGCCCGAGCTTCTCGGCGATGGCCGCGCCGAGGTCGGGATCCACGCCGGTGAGCTGCTGGGTGCCCTTCTTGTACATCTCCATCGGCGGGTAGCCCTCGGCGGTCGCCAGCCGGAGCACGCCCCGCTCGCGCAGGTCGGCCGGCACGAGGTCCTTGGCGGTCGTGCCCTTGGCCGTCGCGGCGCCCTGGGCCGTGCTCGTCCCCGAAGAGGAGCGGCCGCACCCGCCCGCGAGCGCCGTGACGACGAGCACGGCTGCGGCGACCCCGTAAAGGCGCTTTGTCATGCAAACTCCCAGTTCGCGCAGTGGTTGTGCATATGGTGGCGACGGGAGGGGAGAATCCCAAGACTCGTGAATGCTTGTGACCCTCAGCGTCGAAATCTTCGATGCTGAGGTCGGCCACGCTCACGAGACGTGGGGTGACGTGCGCTCCGCGGGGGCTCGCGTGGGGCTCGCGGGGGCAAGGTGGACCGGTTCGGTCCCTAGGCCGCGTACACGGGGGCGAGGTCGACGAATATGCGGTAGTCCGAGATCAGGCCATCGTCGCCGGTGCGCCAGATCGACACGGCCACGACGCTGACGTCCTTGCCGTCGAGCCGGCGGTAGGTCACCTCGGTCTCGGCGATGATGTCGGCGCTCACCTGCCAGTTCCTGACGATCCGGTGCCGCAGGCCGTCGATCGTGGAGAAGAAGGCCCGCAGCCCGGCGAGGATGGCCTCGCGTCCCGCCAGCGGCTCGGCGTTGCCGAACACCAGCGTGGCATCCTCGGCCAGGAGTTGGGTGAACCTCTCAGGGTCGAATGAATCGACCCGCTCGAACACGTGTCGCACCACTTCCTCCGTCATGCCCGTCCTTTCGCGCGCCCGGGGTCACTGAGGGGGACGATACGGAGTGGACATCGGCGGGCAACTATCGCGAGGGTGGGGATCCCGTGGCCGTGAGGATTTCGGACGGCGCGGAAGGTGAAGCGGGCGGGGGCCGCTGGTGTGCCGGTTCTGCGATCGACCGGTGTGCCGGTGTGCCGGTTCTGCGATGAGGAGGACGCGTGGCGGACGCGCGAGTGCTGGTGATCGGTCTGGACCCCGCGAAGCTCCAGGGCTGGGACCCCGAGCCCATCCAGACGGGGATCGCACGCGGCCGGGCCCGCTTCGTCGATCACGGCATCGAGGCCGACTGGTGCCTGGTGGCACCCGACGAGAACCCCGAAGGAGCGATCGAGGAGGCGCTGATCCGTGGAGCCTACGCCTGCGTGGTGATCGGGGGTGGCATCCGCAAGGACGAGTCGATGCTCGGCCTCTTCGAGAAGGTGGTGAACCTGGTCCGGCGGCACGCGCCCGACGCGGCCATCGCCTTCAACAGCACTCCCGAGGACTGCCTGGAGGCGGCCCTGCGGTGGCTGGAGTAGTTCGGTAGGGCGGATTCTGTGAAGGGCCCCGCCCGGATCAGCCCGCCTGCCGTTCGGACCGCGCGTCGATCCATCGCGTTCCGGCGGGTGGGTCCCGATCCCCTCGCAGGGGTATGCGCGGGCACGCTTCCGCGGTGAGACTCGTCCGGATCCGCTCGCGGGGGTGCGCGCGGACACGCTCCGGGGGTGGGACTCGTCCGGATCCGCTCGCAGGGGTACGCGCGGGCACGTTCCGGGTGGGACTCGTCCGGATCCGCTCGCGGGGGTGCGCGCGGACACGCCCCCGGGGTGGGACTCGTCCGTAAGCTGGGGGTGTGTCCCCCGTACTGGTCCTGCTCGACGGCGTCCGCTGGCAGGGTGCCCGCGTGGTCGGCGATCGCGCGCGGACCCTGCTGGCCGTGCTCGCCATGCACGGGCGTGCGGGGGTCGCCGACGAGCGCCTGGTCGAGGAGCTGTGGCCCGACGAGGCCCCGGCCAACCCCACCAAGGCGCTTCAGGTGGTCGTCTCGCGCACCAGGGCGGCGACCCGCGCCGACGTCGTGGTGCGGATGCCGCGTGGTTACCGGCTCGGGCTGCCCGCCGATCAGGTGGACGCGCTGCTGCTCGGCGCGCTGGTGGAGCAGGCACGGGCCGCGCTGGGCGAAGACGACGTGGCGCTCGCGCGGCGCCGCGCCGAAGAGGCCATGGACCTGGTGACCGGCGGGGACCTGGTGACCGGCGGCGCGGCGCGCGGATCGGACGGCGGCCCGGCCCGCGGCCCGGTCCCCGAATCGGCCGGCGGGCCGGCCGGTGTCTCAGGCGGCGGCTTGGGCGGCGGCCTGACCGGCGGCTTGGGCGGTGGCTTGACCGGTGTCTTGGGCGGCGGATCGACCGGTGCCGTGGGCGGCCCCGACGGCGGTACGGGTGCGCTCGACGAGCTGAGGGGCATGGCCGCGGGGTGGGTGGCCGAGGCGCGACGGGTCGCGGCGATCGCCTGGGGCCGCGGCGGCGCCCACGAGACCGCGCTGCCGCTGCTGGAGGAGGCCGCGGCCGAACGGCCGCACGATGAGCAGGTGCTCGCCTGCCTGCTGCGCAGCGAGGCCGCCGTCCGAGGGGTCGCCGCCGCCTTGGAGCGTTATGAGCGCTATCGAGCGGGTCTGGCCGCGCGGCTCGGCACCGAACCAGGGCCCGAGCTCGCCCGCGTGTACGCCGGACTCCTCCTCGCCGATCGGCCGGTGCGCGAGGGCATCCTGTTCGACGGTTCCTCACTGCTCGGCCGCGAGGCCGACATCCGCGCGCTGCACGCCCTGCTGGCCTCCACTCGGGTGGTCTCCATCGTCGGTCCCGGCGGGCTGGGGAAGACGCGGCTGGCCCATGTCGTCGGCAGGAACGCCGCCCAGCCCGTCGCCCACTTCGTCGAGCTGGTCGGCGTCTCCTCGCCGGAGGGCGTGGTGGGCGAGGTGGGGTCGGCGCTCGGGGTCCGCGACTCGGTCAGCGGGCGCCATGCCCTGACCGCCAGGCAGCGCTCCGATGTCCGCGCCCGGATCGCCCAGCACCTCGACCAGGCTCCGGCGCTGCTCATCCTGGACAACTGCGAGCACGTGATCGAGGCCGTCGCCGACCTGGTGGCGTTCCTGACCGTGACGACCCGCGACCTGCGGGTGCTGGTCACCTCCCGCGCCCCCCTGTCGATCCCGGCCGAACGCGTCTACCTGCTCGGCGAGCTGCCCACGGGTGACGCGGTGGAGCTGTTCCGCCAGCGCGCCACGGCCGCCCGCCCCGGGGTGCGGATCGACGAGGGAATGGTCGAGCAGGTCGTCGCCCGCCTCGACGGCCTGCCGCTCGCCATCGAGCTGGCCGCGGCCAAGGTGCGGGTGATGTCGGTGGAGGAGATCGCCCGGCGCCTGGCGGACCGGTTCGCCCTGCTGCGCGGCGGCAACCGTACGGCCCCCGACCGGCACCAGACGCTGCTGGCCGTCATCGACTGGTCGTGGAACCTGCTGGAGGAGCCCGAACGGCGGGCGTTGCGGTGGCTGTCGCTGTTCGGCGACGGTTTCACGCTCTCCGCGGCCGAGCACATCCTCGGCCCGGACGCCCTGCGCGCCGTGGACGCGCTGACCGAACAGTCGATGCTGAGCGTCCGCGAGACGGCGTACGGCCTGCGCTACCGGATGCTGGAGACCGTCAGGGAGTTCGGGCGGTTGCGGCTGGGGGAGGCCGGCGAGGAGGCGTCCGCCCGGGCGGCACAGCGGGCCTGGGCGACGGCGTACGCCCTCGACCACGCCTTCGAGCTGTTCGGCCCGGCGCAGTTCGCGGCGGTCGACGCGTTGCGCGCCGAAGAGACCAACCTCGCCGACACGCTCCGGCAGGCTCTCGGCGAGTGCGATCCGGTCACGACGGTCCAGTTGCTGGCCAGTGTCGGCGCGCTCTGGTCGATCCGTGGCGAACACTTTCGGCTGCTCGTCCATTGGGGAGCGATCACCGAGGTGGTCGACGGCTGGGCGGTGCCGCCGCATCTCACCGAGGTGACCAGGGCCGCCATGCTGGTCACGCTCATGAACGTCGTCATCATGGGCGACCGCCGGGGCGATCCGTTGCGCGCTCTGCTGCGCAGGCTGCCCACCAGTGACGTGAGCGATCGCCGGGTGGCGGCGATGGCCACGGTGCTGCTCGCGTGCGACGCGGCCGACGGTGCCGAGGTGCGCCGCCGGCTGGCGGAGCTGTGCCGGAGCACCGACCCCGACCTCGTCCTGGCGGCGACGCACATGAGCGTCCACGTGCTGGAGAACGCGGGAGAGGTGACCGGGGCGATCGAGGCCGCGGAGCGGACCCTGGCGATGCTCTCCGAGAGGGACGGGCCGTGGTTCAGCGCGATCATGCACGGCGAGCTGGCCCATCTGGTCATGCAGCGCGGCGACCGCCGGCGCGCGGTCGCCCACGCGCGCACCGCCATCCCGGTGCTGAGCCGGCTCGGCGCCACCGACGACGAGATACAGCTACGCGCCGTGTTGCTGGTCTCCGCGCTCGCCGACGGCGACCTCGGCGCCGCGCAGGCCGAGCTCGCCGAGATCGTCGGGATCAACGACGGCGAGGCGGTGCTCGGCGGGAAGGCCATCGTCTCGCTGTACGCGGCCGAGCTCGCCCTCGCCCGTGGCGAGACGGCCGCCGCGCTCGCGGAGTACCGCCTGGCCGTCCGGCGGGCACGCGACATGCGGCTGCCCGGGTTGCCGCCCGCGGAGTTGACGCCGTGGACGACCGTCGCGGTGGCGGTCGCCCTGACGGCGTACGCCTACCACGCCCCGCCGGAGGAGGCCGGGTACGGCGAGGAGTTGTTCTCCGCCCTCCGGGATCACGACGTGCTGGCCGAGCAGAGCCCCGTCCTTGACTATCCGATGTGCGGCCTGATGCTGTTCGCGCTCGGCACCTGGGGGGTGCTGCGGAACGCCCTGGCCCCCGACGACGCGATCAGGCTCCTGGTGCTGGCCGAGCGGTTCGCGTACATCAGCAGCATGCCCAGCCTGACCTACGAGCGCATCGAGCCGCACGCCGAGCGGGCCGCGCCGGGGATGATCGCCGCCGTACGGGCCGAGTACGGCGATCGGCGCGGCTCCGACCTGCTCGACGAGGCGCGGCGCCTCCTCGATCGGGTCTCCGGCCGGGACCGGCGAGGGTCACATGTGCCGTTTGTAGCTGCGCACCGACAGCGGCGCGAAGATCGCGATGACGATCACGCACGCCAGGAGCGTCCAGGCCACCTCTCCGCTGACCAGGGCGTCGTTGGCGAGGTCGCGGGCGGCCGTGACCAGGTGTGAGACCGGGTTGATCCGGACGAACGCGGCCAGCCAGCCGGGCAGGGTCTCGACGGGGACGAACGCGTTCGACAGGAACGTCAGCGGGAACAGGATCATCATGGAGATGCCCTGCACGGCCTGGGCGCTGCGGGCGATCGTGCCGACGAAGGTGAAGACCCACGCCAGCGACCAGCCCGTGAAGATCGCCAGCAGGATCGCGGCGAGCAGGCCGCCCGCGCCGCCGCCCGGACGGTAGCCCATCACCAGGCCCATGCCGAAGGTCAGGGTGGCCGCGATCGTGTAGCGCAGCAGGTCGGCCACCATCGGGCCGGCCAGCGGCGCGATGCGGGCGATCGGCAACGACTTGAACCGGTCGAAGACGCCCTTCTCCATGTCCTCGCGGAGCTGCGTCCCGGTGGCCATGCACGTCGTCAGCACCGTCTGGGCGAGGATGCCGGGGATCATCAGGGGGAGGTAGCTCTGCACGTCGCCGGCGATGGCGCCGCCGAAGATGAAGGCGAACATCGCGGTGAACAAGATGGGCTGCAGCGCCACGTCGAAGAACTGCTCCGGGTTGCGGCGCATCTTCTTCAGCGCCCGCCACGCCATCATCATGGTCTGGCCGAGCGTCTCCCGCATGGAGACGCGCCGCCGGGCGGCCGCCACGCGGTCGGCGGCCCTGACCGCCTCGGGGGCGGGTGCGGTCATGGTGCTCATCGGTCCTCCTGCGTGCCGGTCCCGCGGTCGGCGTCGGTCTCGTGGCCGGTGAGGGCGAGGAACACCTCGTCAAGGCTGGGCTTGGCCACGCTCACCGAGGAGATCGACACTCCGGCGGTGCGCAGCGCGATCAGTACGTCCGCGGCCAGGTCGGCCTGGTCGAGGGCGACGTTGAGGCGGCCCTGCTCCGGGCTGGTGATCGGGTCGGTGCCGAGGACGCGCCGCACGACCTCCACGGCGGCGGGCACCTCGCCCGGCTCGGCGAGCACCAGCTGGAGGGCGGAGTTGCCGACCGCGGTCTTCAGCTCGTCGGGAGTTCCCTCGGCGACCTTGCGGCCGTGGTCGATGACGGCGACGCGATCGGCGAGCTGGTCGGCCTCGTCCAGATACTGGGTGGTCAGCAGCACCGTGCAGCCGCCGGCGACCAGACCGCGGATGGTGTCCCACATCTGGCCCCGCGTGCGCGGGTCGAGACCGGTGGTCGGCTCGTCCAGGAAGATCAGCGGTGGCCTGGTGATCAGGCTGGCCGCCAGGTCGAGCCGCCGGCGCATGCCGCCGGAGAACTGGGAGATCGGTCTGCCGGCGGCGTCCTCCAGGCCGAACTGGGCCAGGAGCTCGGCGGCGATGCGCCGGGCGCGCGGCGCGCCGATGCCCTGCAGGCGGCTGAAGAGGTAGAGGTTCTCGCGGGCGGTCAGGTTCTCGTCGACCGACGCGTACTGTCCGGTGACGCCGACCAGTTGGCGGATCACGTGCGGGTTGCCGGCCACGTCGACCCCGAAGATCTCGGCGCGGCCCGCGTCGATCTTCAACAGGGTGGCCAGCATCCGTAGCGTGGTGGTCTTGCCGGCGCCGTTCGGGCCGAGGACGCCGAAGATCTCACCGGGGCGGACCTCCAGGTCGATCCCGTCGACGGCGCGATGCCCGCCGAAGGTCTTCACCAGCCCCGCCGCGCGAACGGCCGGTTCGCCGCCCCCGCCGGGGGCCGGGCCGCTCCGCGTGGGTCCGAGTTCTGTGATGCTCATGGCCCCACTCTCGGCGGCGACGGTTTCACGGCGCCCTCGGCCGGGTTTCACCGGTTGCCGGAGCGGCGCCCGCGCTGCGGGGGTCGGCCGCTCCTCGAGTGCGGGCCCGAGATGGCCGCACCGCGAAGGCGGAGGCAGGCGCGGACGTCCCTCCTCAGCGGAAAATTCGTATTGCCGCAGGTCGGAGTGGAGATGAAGCTTCGGTGCCCGGCGAAAACCGGGTGACATCTCGCATCACTTGCCGGAATGCTGGGCTGGGCCGATCAGTTTTGTCGGTGGTGTCGGTCAGGCTGAGCAATGACCGCAACTTCTTGTGAGACCTAAAGGCTGGGCAGCCAGCCGTGACGACGTCATATCCGACGACCCGATTGAGGAGCCGTGTCCGTTCGACAGCTCGACTCGCCCGCCAAATCCCAGGCCGCCGCCGCGGGCCGCACCCCGGCCGTGGTCCGGCTGCTGGTGCTCGCCACGTTCGTGGTCATTCTTAATGAAACGATCATGATCAACGCGATCCCGCGGCTGATGGGCGCGTTGCACATCACCGAGCAGACCGCACAGTGGCTCTCGACCGCCTTCATGCTCACCATGGCCGCCGTCATCCCGATCACCGGCTGGTTCCTGCAGCGGGTGTCCACCCGCGGTGCCTACACCACCGCGATGGGCCTGTTCCTGCTCGGCACGGCGCTCGCCGCCGTCGCGCCGACCTTCGAGGTGCTGCTGGGCGCCCGCATCATCCAGGCGTCCGGCACGGCGGTGATGATGCCGCTGCTGATGACCACGTTGATGCAGGTGGTGCCCGAGTCCGACCGCGGCCGGGTCATGGGCAACGTCAGCCTGGCCATCTCGGTGGCGCCGGCCATGGGCCCCACGGTCTCTGGGGTGATCCTGCAGTTCGGGTCCTGGCGGCTGCTGTTCGCCGTGGTGCTCCCCATCGCCGGCGTGATCACCTGGTTCGGGCTGAAGCAGCTCAAGAACGTCGGCGAGACGCAGGCCGGCACCATCGACTGGCTGAGCGTGGTGACCGCCGCCGCCGGGTTCGGCGGCCTGGTGTACGGGCTCAGCCGGTTCGAGGGCGGTGACGCCGGGGTCGCCTCCGCGATCGTGGCGGCCGGCCTGGCCGCCATCGCCGTCTTCGTCCTGCGCCAGCTGTCGCTGCAGAAGCGCGGCGTGCCGCTGATGGATCTGCGCACTCTGCGCCACCGCACCTACACGATCGCGCTGATCCTGATGGCGGTGTCGTTCATGGCGATGCTCGGCTCGATGATCCTGCTGCCGCTGTACCTGCAGAACGTCCGTCAGCTCAGCGCCCTGCAGACCGGGCTGCTGGTGATGCCGGGCGGGCTGGCGATGGGGCTGCTCGGCCCGACCGTCGGCCGCCTGTTCGACCGGTTCGGCGGCCGGGTCCTGGTCATCCCCGGCGCGGTCGCGATCACGCTCGCCCTCGCCGGCTTCACCCAGGTCACGATGACCATGCCGTTCTGGCAGCTCCTCGGCCTGCACGCGCTGCTGATGGTGGGTCTGGCCGCGACCTTCACCCCGGTGTTCACCCTCGGGCTCGGAGCCGTGCCGCCGTCGCTCTACTCCCACGGCAGCTCGATCCTGAGCACGCTGCAGCAGGTCGCCGCGGCCATCGGCACCGCGCTGGTGATCACCGTGATGAGCGCGCGAGCCGATGCCCTGAGATCCGCGGGGGCCACGGAGGTGGTCGCGACTCTCGGCGGCATGCGGCTGGCTTTCATCATCGGCGCCGTGCTGTCCATCGTCGTGATCGTCACCGCCATCCTCCTCCCGGCCCGAGCCGACGGCCCGGACCACACCGGCGGCGACCACCACGCCGGCGGCGACCACGCCGGCAGCGCCGACCACGTTGACAGCACTGATCACAAGGACAGCGCTGACCACCCCGGCGGCGCTGATCACAAGGACGGCGTGGACCACACCGGCAGCGCGGACCACACGCACGGTGCGGACCACGCCCGCAGCGTGGACCACGAGGACGGCGCGGACCAAACGGGCAGCGCCGTGGACGGCGCGGAGCGCCATGCCGGTGTGAGCGTCGCCTGACGGAAGTCACGACATTCGTTTCTGAACGGCCGCGGATTTGCTGCTGTATGGGGTCGGTCTTCCCCTGGCATTCCGTGGCGCCCGCCGCCGTTGAAGGAGATTATGCAGAACAATGGGCGGTATGGCGATGCCGGCTCGCGTGTCCTTGGGTGCCGGGCATTTCGGGGGACCGGCGCTCGTCGGGGCGCGGTGACCTGGGTGTTTATCGGCCGTGAGGCAAGGGGATGGTCGTTGTGGAAATCGCCCAAATGGGGCGAAACGTCCACATCCGGAGGTTGAAATGACCGGATATCTACCCTATCGCGAGACCGGTCCGGCTGCCCGTGTCGGCGGCGTGCGCGGCTGGCAGGCCGACATTCTTCGCGGTCAGTCATAACTGAGTGAGGCGAGGTGCTGCGGTGCGTTCATGCCGCAGTGCCTCGACTTGTCACCGGCGCGACGACACACCGGGGGGCGTTTGTGGCGCGATTGTTCTACCCTGCCGCTCCGCGTAGCGACGATGCGGTCGAAAATCTGTTCGGAATCCTGGTCCGCGATCCTTACCGGTGGCTGGAGGACGGCGACGACCCGCGCGTGCGCGACTGGGCCGCCGCCCAAGATCGCCTCTTCCGCGCGTATCGCGCCGGATGGCGCGACACGCCGTCGTGGGCCTCCCTGCTCGACCAGGTGTCGTCCTTCGGCGTGGTGGAGCCGCCGATGGCGCGTGGCTCGGTGATGTTCCTCGCCGAGCAGCTCCATGGGGATGAGCAACGGCGCCTGCTCGTCGTCGACGCCGAGGGGAACAGGCGGGTGCTGGTCGATCCCGTCGAGGTCGACCCGTCCGGCCATACCGGGTTGTACGCCTGGTGGCCGTCGCGCGAGGGCGAGCGGGTCGCCGTCCAACTGGAGGTCGCCGAGCAGCCCGGCAGCGACGTCCTGGTGCTGGACGTGCGTACCGGGGAGAGGGTGGACGGGCCGTTGCCGCGCGCCAGGAACACCTCGCTCGCCTGGCTGCCGGGAGGGGAGGCGTTCTACTACGTCAGCCGGGTTCCCGATGAGGAGCTTGCCCCCGGCGACCCGCGTCTGCAGCGGCGGGTGAGGTTGCATCGGATCGGTTCGCCCTGGCAGGCGGACACCGTGGTGTTCGGCGGCGAGCATGCCCCCGACCACTACTACGGGCTCACCGTGAGCGCCGACGGCCGCTTCCTGGCGATCACGGCGACGGCCGGGCCCGCCTCGCACAACGACGTGTACGTGGCCGAGCTCGCGGAGCTCGCGGAGCCCGGCGATCCGGCGACCCCGCGGCTCACCAAGATCGTCGACGGAGCGACCACCGGCGCCCGCGTTCTCCCGCGCTTCCTCGCGGACGGCGATCTCCTGCTGGTCACCGACCACCGCGCACCGTACGGCCGCGTCTGCCGTGCACCTCGGTACGAGACCGACCCGGACCGATGGCGGGAGCTGGTGGCCGAAGATCCCGAGGCGCCCGTGGACGAGTGCGCGGTGCTGGAGGACCCGGCGCTCGCGCGCGGCCTGCTTCTGGTGGCGCGCGCCCGTCACGGCACCTCGATGCTCACCCTGCACGACCTGGCCGACGGCCGGCCGCTCGCGGAGCTGCCCCTTCCCGGCGCCGGCGTCGTGTCATTTCTGCGCACCGGCGTGCCCGACGCACGGCACGCGTGGTTCGCCTACTGCGACGCGACCACACCTCCCACGATCTACCGCTACGACGCGATGAGCGGGACGACCGAACGGGAGACCGGCGCCACGACGGCCGGCCACCCGCCGCCGATCCGCAGCCACAGCATCCGCTATCGGGCCGGGGACGGCACCGAGATCCCGATGTTCCTGTACACCCCGGCCGAGGACCGTCACGACCCCCGGCCCACCCTGCTCTACGGCTACGGCAGCTTCGGCATGCCGATGCGCCCGTGGTTCCTGCCGATGGCGGCCGCATGGGTGAGCGCGGGCGGCGTCTACGCGATGGCCTGTGTGCGCGGCGGCGGCGAAGAGGGACGGCACTGGCACGACGCCGGCCGCGGACCGCACAAGCACCGGGCGATCAGCGACTTCAACGACGCCGCCGCCTGGCTCATCGACACCGGCCGGACCACCCCCGGCCAACTGGCCGTCCACGGCCAGTCCGCCGGCGGCCTGCTGGTCACCGCCGCCGCCATGCGGCGTCCCGACCTGTACGCCGCGGTCATCGCGGAAGGCCCCCTGTGCGACATGGTGCGCTATGAGAGATTCGGCCTGGGGTGCACGTGGGTCGACGAATTCGGCACGGCCGCCGAGCCCGAACAACTCCGATGGCTGCTGGGATACTCGCCGTATCACAACATCACCCCAGGGACCTCCTACCCCGCGTTCCTGCTCACCGGCGCCGTGACCGATCTGCAGACCGGGGAGGCCCACGTCACCAAGATGTGCGCGGCCCTCCAGCACGCCGGTGACGGTGACCGGCCGGTTCTCATGCGCCGGGAGCCCGACACCGCCCACGCCGCCTCTCCGGCGAGCAAAGAGCGCGCCCTGACCGCGGACATCCTGGCCTTCGCCGGCGAGTACACCGGTCTGTCACCGGCGAGTGCGGCCACGCGCCCGCGCCGAACCGCCGCGGAACCGCGCTGACGACGACCTGACCGCGCCCGGCCCCCGGGTCCGGCGCCGGCGATGGCAACCTGCGGCGGCGCTCGCGCTCGCCGGACGGGCCACGCACACCCGGACGCCGCCGGATGAACCACATGACCAGGGCTTACGTTGTCCCATCGTGAGACTACGAATGACCCTGCTCGTGGCGGTGCTGTCGCTGACGGCGGCCTGTGGACGGGCGGAATCCGATATGTCGGCGGCCACGGCCGACGACGGGCCGCCCGAGCCGGTTGCCCTGTGGGGCGCCGAAGGCGGGTACGTCACCGCCACCACCAACGTGCTGCGTCCTCCGAGGGTGGTGCTGTACAGCGACGGCCTGGTGATCGCGGAGGCGACCAGGCAGGTGCGGCTCAGCGACGCCGAGACGGCCGCGACGGTCGCCTCGATGGAGAAGTACCTGCGCGCGCAGCCGCCCACCGCGCAGCCCAGGCCGGGCGCGCCGATGGTCACGGACGTGCCGACCACCGTCCTCGCCGTGCGGGGGAAGGACGGGAAGATGTCGCAGGTGCGGGCAGAGGCTCTGGACCAGGTCGCGGCCTTCTACCCCAAGGAGCTCTCGGAGGCCAAGAAGCTGATGGAAGGCCTGGGGACGCGTGCCGCCGGGGCCGAGGGCACCGACTATGTCGCGACCCGCGTCCGGGTGGTCGCCGAAGGCGCGGCGTCGGCGGAGGGCAGGCCGTCGCCGTGGCCCGCGGGGGTGCCGGAGCCTTCGGGCGCGGTGGACCCGGTCTGGCGGACCGACCTCGAGGGCACGGCGGCGAGCGCGGTCGCCAAGGCGGTTCCCGCCGGTCAGGGGCATGGCCGGCCGCTCTACAAGACCGGCTCGGGGTCCCTGTTCGTGCTCTCCTGGCGGTACCTGCTGCCCGACGAGGGCAAGGCCTGAGCGACGGGCACCGGCCACGCGGGAGCGGGCGGTCGCTGAAAGGTTCACGCGGCCACGGGGTGCGGCATCCCCGCCGTACCCCGCGACCTGCCCATCTTCCGCCGGGTCCGTCCGTCCGCCGCGCGCGTGCGTTGACCGGGTCGTGTCCCTCTCTCATGCTCGAATTCGGACGGCATCCGGGCCACGTGGAAGGGCACATCCATGAATGGACGATGGGCTGTCTCCTGGGCGGTCGCGATGGTGGTGGCCGCGGCCTTCCTCATCCCCGCGGTGGCGAGCGCGTCCTCCGGGGGCGCGGGCGGCGCGGGGAGCGCGGGAACCTCGGCCCTGACGACGACGCCACCGCGCACGCCGACCCCGTCGCCGTCGCTGCTGTGGCCCTGCTACGACCCCCGGACCTTCCCGCCGAGCACGCCTCCGCTGACGCCACCGACCGCGCCCGGCACCCCGCAGGTGGTGCAGGTCGTCAGCCCCTACGTGCACCTGCGCTGGGCCGCCTCCTCCGACCCGGACGGGCTCGCCTGCTACCAGGTGTTCGAGGACCGCAACGGCGTCAAGATCAAGGTCGCCACGTTCGGGCCGGACGTCACCGACGGCACGTTCTACGTGGACTGGCCGCCGTACGGCACGCAGTCGCGCGTGGCCACCCTGTACGTCGTGGCCTTCGACCGGTGGGGCGCGGAGAGCCCGCCGTCGGGGACGGTCAAGGTGACCATCTACAACGACGTCGTCCTGCCTCCGACGCCCACCCCTTCCCCCACCCCGACGCCCACGCTCGCCTGCCACGTGGGTTACTACTCCTACGGCTGGTACGGCGGCATGACGACGCAGGTGTCGATCAGCAACACCGGCGCGACCACGATCGCCGGGTGGCGGCTCACCTTCGCCTTCCCCGACGCGGCGCAGCACCTGACCAACGGATGGTCGGCGGACTGGTCGCAGACCGGTTCCACGGTGACGGCCACGGCGCTCGCGTCGAACCAGGTCATCGCGCCCGGCGGGTCGGTCACCATCGGCTTCAACGGCAGCAACCAGGGCGCCAACCCCTCCCCGTCGACCTTCCAGCTCAACGGCTCCACCTGCCGCTGACTTCGCGCCCTGGCGGCGCGGCCGCTACAGCGAGGGCGCGGCGGTGGCCGGCCGGGGGTGCGGGGCAGGCTGGAACAGTTCGACCAGGTTGCCGGCGGGGTCGGTGAGGAGGATCTGCCGGCCGCCGGGACCGCTGACGACGGTGTTGCGGAAGGGAACCCCGGCCGCGCGTAGCCGGTCGATCTCGGCCTCGAGGTCGTCCACGACGAGGTGGATGCGGTTCCAGCCGCCGGCGACCGGCCGGGCGCCATCCGGCATCGGACGGGCCCCTGAACTGGCGGGACCGGACAGCAGCAGCCGCAGAGGGCCGCGGACCACGTCGGCGAAGGCCGGCGCGGCGTTGACGCGCACGGTGAAGCCGAGATGCCCCGTGTAGAAGTCGATGGCCGCTTCCACGTCGTCGACGATGTAGCGGATGTGTGCCAGCCGTTCGGTGCCGGTCGCCGTCATTGTGCTTCTCCTTCGAGGGTGAGGGTGGGCAGGAGGAACCGGATGCGGGCGTCCAGTTCGGCGGCGGTGCGCTGGAACGCGGGATGGCCGGCCGCTTCGTCCTCGGCCGCCGCCGCGGGGTCCGGGAGGCTCCAGTGGGTGAGGACCGGGTCGCCGGGGAAGGGCGGGCATGCCTCGCGTACCTTGTCGCACAGGCTGATGACCTGGTCGAACCTCCGGTCGGCGAGCGTGTCGAGGTGCCGGGGAGCTCGCCCCTTCAGGTCGATGCCGTAGTCGCGCATGACGCGCAGCGTGTTGGGATGCAGCGGCTTGGGGTGGGTGCCCGCGCTGGTCACCTCGACCCGGTCGCCCGCCCGGTGCCGGAGGAGGGCTTCGGCCATCGGTGATCGGGAGCTGTTGCCGGTGCACAGGAACAACACCGAGCGGCGGGCCCGGCGCGGTCCGGCCGCGGGCGTGGCGCTCTGTGCGGGGGGCGGCAGGAGACCGGCCGGAAGGGGCGCGCCGGTCGAGGACGTCGCGTGCTGCGCGGGGCGCGGCCGGAGGCCGGGGTGGAGGGCGGGGTGGAGGGCCGTGCCGGTCGCGGCGAGTTCCTCGGCGTAGTGGGCCAGATCGAGGTGGTAGTAGCTGTCGCGGCCGTCGAGGCTGCTGCGCCGCGCGGTGATCAGACGGCCCGCCCGCAGCCTGCCGAGGTGGTAGGAGACCAGATTCTGCGGCCGGCCGGTCAGGCGCACCAGCTCCGCGACCCGCCGGTCGCTGCGCGCGAGCTCGGCCAGCAGCCGCCAGCGCAGCGGATGACCCACCAGCCCCAGGAACGGCGGAGCGGGCGGTACGGGCTGACGCTGCGGCACCATGGTCGGGACGATACATCAAACCGGTTTGATGGAATAGCCCCCGAGGGGCGTGCGGCCGAGGAGGAGGCCGGACGTCGCCGCGCGGACCTATGCGTCCGGGGACGACCTCACCGGCGCCGGCCGACGGTGAGGACGGCCAGCCAGTGGCGGGTGAGCCTCCCGTCCGGACGCGCCGCCAGGCGGGCGCGTATCTCGCGGTAGAGGTGGTCGCGCCGGTCCGGCCGCATGGCGATGTGCCCGGAGAAGGTGTCCAGCAGGGCGATGTACTCCTCCGCGGTGTAGCGCAGGGCCCATACGTACCGCCGGGTGGCGACGACCGTGAAGTGTCCCGAGGCCTCCAACTCCTCGGCGGTGGAGTCGGGCTGGTCCTCGGGCGCCGGCGGTGGCCACGGGGAGCCGTCGCCTTCCCCCATCTCGTCGTACACCCGCTGGATCTCGGTGAAGAACGGGTCGAAGTCCGCGGGAAAGGCGTGCTGGGCGTCCCACACGGCCAGGTGGCCGCCCGAGGGGAGAAGAGCGGCCGCCTTGGCGTACTTCACCGTGGGATCGACCCATTTCCAGGCGGTGGCCGCGTAGAGGAGGTCGAAGCGGACGCCGGCCGGCGGTTGCCATTCCTCGAACGACGCGGTGATCACCGAGACGCCGGGGAACGCGGCCAGCCGGCGCCGCGCCTCCGCGGCGAGGGCGCCGCCGAGCTCGACCGCCGTGATGGGGAAACCGGCCCGCGCCAGCGGCGGGGTGGCCTTCCCCGGGCCGCATCCGACCTCGAGAAGGTGCGCGGGCGGCTCGATGCCCGTGATCGCGCGCAGGTCGGAGTACAGTTCGTCCGGATAGTCGGGGCGCGCCCTCTGGTACAGGGACGCCGCGCTGTCGAAGGTGGCTCGCAGCCGTTCTCGTGACATCCCGCAATCGTGGCAGGGCCTCGCCTCAACGGGCGCGGTTCACCGAACTCGCGCGCGGTCGGCGTCCTTATGCGCCGGGCCGGTCGACCTCGTCCCCCGGGTGGCGAAGGGGGAGTGCCGCGGGACCCAGCGCAGCAGCGCGCCGGCGGCGAGCACTCCCACCGCGCCCATCGCGGTGATGCCGGCGGCCAGGCTGCCCAGCCCGGCCGCGGCCGAGACGATGAGCGGCCCCCCGGCGCTCCCGGAGTCGGCGCACAGGCGCCACACGCCGAGGAACTTCGAACGGGCCTGCGGAGGCGCGACGTCCGCGCCGAGGGTCATCAGGATGCCCGCGCCGATGCCGTTGCCGAATCCCATGAGCATCGCCACGACGGTCAGCGACACCGGTCCGGAGGTCAGCGGCAGCAGACCCTGGGTGATCCCGAGCACGAGCATGGACGGAACGGCGATCCACAGCCGGCCGGCCCGGTCCATGACCATTCCGGACGGGTAGAACGTCAGGGTGTCCACCAGGCCGGCGATGCCGAACACGACGCTCGTCATCGAGGGGTTCAGGCCGAGATGCTCCGCCCACAGAGGCAGGACGGTCTGCCGGGTGGCGCGCACCGACCCGACGAGGAACACGGCCACGCCGAGGGTGAGGAACACCCGGTGATGCCGCGCCACCACCGACCGGACCGAGACCGGCCGGGAACGGCGCGCCCGGTCCGCGGCGGGGCCCGCCACGTCCGGGACCAGCAGGACGATCAGCCCGGCCAGGACCGTGCACCCCACGGTGAGCCAGAAGACGGCGCCCACCGGCCGGTCGTGGACGACCACGGCGCCGATGAACGGCCCGATGAAGGCCCCGACCCGGCTCATGCCGCCCAGAGTGGACAGGGCGCGGGCCCGGAGCGCCATGGGGATGATCTCGGTGAGGTACGCCTGCCGGGCAAGGACGAACACGGCGTTGGTCGCCCCGGTGGCCGCGACCGCCAGTCCGAGCTGCCAGACCGTGCGGGCCATGGCGCACCCCGTGAGCGTCACGATCGCCACCCCGGCCGCGACGAGCATCGCCCTGCGGTCGCCGAGCCGGGCCGCGAGGGCCCCCGCGGGCACATCTCCCAGGATCTGCCCGACGCCCAGCAGCGCCAGGACCAGCCCGGCCTCGCCGACGGAGGCGCCGAGCGCCCGCCCGCTCAGCGCGATCATGGGGGTGAGCGCGCCCATCCCGGTCTCGAAGACCAGCGCGGGCAGGAAGACCGCGGGCGCCACGCTCTTGAGGGACACCCGAGGTGAACTCACCGGCACCGGCCTCGCCTCGACCTCCCTGGATGACCGCACGCCCGAGTGAGCCTATTCGGACGCTCACCCCAAGACGCGACCAGGGTGACGTCAACCCTGCTACCCGGCATCCCCCCCTAAGTATCCCAAAGGGAAATCGCGGCAAGACGCTCACCGGGAGACGGGCGGTCGGATGCCCAGGTCGGAGGGTCAGCCGGGGGTGACCGAGTCGGTCGGTCCCCGCGAGATCAACCTGGTGTGCTCAGGGAGTTCCTCGGCGCGCGCCGAGCCTGCCACCGAGCCCGCCACCGAGCCCGCCACCGGGGCCGGTTCCGGCTGGGGGGCGGTGGGCGGGTCCTGGTCGAAGATGTCGATGTCGACCTCCTCGCCGCCGACGATCAGCGTCTCCCAGGGTCCGCTGACCAGCAGCGTGTGCAAGGTCTCGTCCTTGAGCCCTCCCAGGTGGGCGCGCAGAGTCTCGTCATCGGGCATGCCGGGGATGCGCGGCGCGAGGCGGCTCCTGATCTGCCGCAGCCGCTCCATGAGCGCCTCGATGTCGGCCTCCCGCTCCGCGTCGGCGCCTCCCTCTTCGATGCCCTGGACGATCTTGTCCTTGATCGCGCAGGTGACCCCGTTCTCGTCGGTGGTCACCATCGCCTTCCAGGCGCGGCTCTTGTGCCGGTACTGGAGCATCGACATCGCCGCTTCGTGGCGCAGGAAGTCGGCGTCGCGGAAGGGACGTCCGCGCCATGCCCGGTCCAGCGCGCGGGCCAGCGAGATGGCCGACGCCAGCCCGCTGTTCAGCCCGCGCCCCGGCCAGAAGTGGATGGCGTTGGCGGCGTCGCCGAGCAGGAAGCCGTAGGTGCCCGGGGTGCTGGACGTCGCGGAGTACAGCTGCGCGGTGAACCTCGGCCGTTGCACCATGTCCAGCCGGAACGCCGTGACGGCCCGCAGGTTCTCCTCGGCGACACCGAAGAGCGCGAGCCCTTCCATCACCCGCTTCCACAGCGCCGAGCTCTTGATCAGCGCCGGCAGGAACAGGGTGCTGTGGGTCGAGCAGAGGTACTCGCCCTGGTCTGTCCGTCCCATCAGGCACGGGCGGGAGGCGATGCACTCGGTGAACACGTGCCGGACGGGGTCGATGCCGACGACCTCCTTGGCCTCCTCGTCGGTGAGGCGCATGTTGAGGAAGCCCTCGCCGCGCAGCGCGTTCAGCAGGAAACGGTTCTGCGCCACGGTCAGCAGAACGGTCATCGGGTCCGACAGGTCGGACTTCACCCGTAAGCCGAGGACGACGTCCTGGATATGGGTGCCTTCCAGCGAGTAAATGGATTTGTCGGCGTTGCCGAACTTGTTGGTGAAGAAGTCGCGCGTTCCCGAGCGCCCGCCCTCGCAGATGGCCAGAACATGGTCCTTGACGACGGTCTCATGGTGCTCGGTGGGATAGAAGTTGGCGGGCACCAGCCGGATGCGGTCGGGTTTGTCGTTCGCCATATCGAGCAGCGTGTCCTCGATATAGGCGATGCGGATGTTGCGCGGCCCGTATCCGCGAATGGAGTCCGGGCCGGTCGGCCACATCTCGGTGTACGCGCCCTCGGTGAACAGCCGTTCCTGAACGGGTTCCGGCAGGTTCAGATATTGCCGGCTCTGCACGGTCACGACCTGCTGCCGCCGGATGTTCCCCTGTTTCTCGCTCTTCCAGACGATGCGGGGGCCGTCCTGCGTCCAGCGCCCGTCGTAGACGGTGACCGACACGCGCCGGCCCATGAGGTGGTCAAGGAGCAGGGCGAAACCGAGTCCCACGGGCCCGCCGCCCGAGATCGTGACGTTGAGCACGGGGCCAGGGTCGATGCGCGCCTGAGATCGGGCGAACGCCTTCGGCAGCGGGGCGTCCATGATCGTCTCCATGTCGCCGGCCGCCTCGAAGGAGAAGGTCTCGTCGCCGATGGTGATCACGTCGCCGGGGTGGAGCACCTGGGATGTGACGGGAGTGCCGTTGACCATGGTTCCGTTGCGGCTGCCGCGGTCCTTGACGACGTATTCGCCGTTCTCCCGCAGGACCTGCGCGTGGTGACGCGAAGCCCGGCCGCTGGCGATCACCACGCTGTTGTCGTCTTTGCGGCCGAAGGTGATCGGGGTGTCGCTGATCACGAATCGCTGACCGGCGAGAGGACCTTCACGCCCGACGATCGCAGCTGGCATGGGTCGCACCACTTTCCATAGGTCAGAGAACTGATGCGATCGATACGAACATCGGTCGCAGAAGCGCTGTGCACTACTCCGTGTGCCGGTCGACCAGGTACACCACGAGATTTCTCTATGGGAATGCTCGGGCGACTCCCTATCGTGCCACGCCAGGCTTCCGTAGGAAACGGTCCATAGCGGGCTACCTGCCAGGTAATCGACGAACGTCCCGCCGGGCCGCCATGCTTCCCTCATCGGCCGCCGGATGGACCGGGAGGCCGCGTCGAACGCACGGCCGGCAGGCCGGAAGGAGACCACGATGCCGTTCTTCGAGACCGCCGACCGCACCCGTCTGGCGTATGAGGACTACGGCACCGGAGCCCCCATCGTGTTCGCGGCGAGCTGGGCGCTGGACGCCGACATGTGGGAGTACCAGGTGCCGTTCTTCGTCGAGCGGGGATACCGGTGCGTCCTGCTGGACCGGCGCGGGCACGGCCGCTCCGACCGGCCGTCCGGCGGGTACGACATGGACACCCTCGCCGACGACCTCGCCGCGCTCATCGAGCACCTCGGCCTGCGCGAGGTGACGCTCGTGGGCCATTCGACCGGCGGCGCGGAGGTCGCCCGCTACCTGGCCCGCCACGGCGAGGAGCGGGTGGCGAGGGTCGCGTTCGTCTCGGCCGTCCTGCCGTTCATGATGCGGACCGAGGACAACCCGGAGGGCGCTCCCGAGGAACTGTCCGAGGCGGCGGTCGGGCGGTTCCTCACCGACCGGCCCAAGTGGTTCCACGACCGGGCCCAGGGGTTCTTCGCCACCCACCTCGGCAACGACGTCTCCCCGGCCCTGGTCGGCCTCGGCGTCCAGCGCTGTCTGGCCACCTCCCCGGTGGCGACCGTCCAGATCTGGCGCGCGAGCTTCCGCGCCGACCACCGGGCGGCGCTGCGGGCGATCACCGTGCCGGCGCTGGTGGTGCACGGCGCCGCCGACCAGTCGGCGCGGGTGGAGGTGACCGGACGCCGCACCGCCGCGCTGGTGCCGGGTTGCGCCTACAAGGAGTACCCCACGGGCGGCCACGGCATCTTCGTCACCCACAAGGACCGGCTCAACGCCGACCTGCTGGACTTCATCAAGGGCGAGACCGGTTCCTGAGGCGGGGTGGCGCGCCCCGCGGCGGTCACACCGTCTGGTCGGTGGGGCGGACCAGGATCTCGTTGACGGCCACGTGGTCGGGCTGGGCCAGGGCGTACAGCACCGCGCCCGCCACGTCCTCGGGCCGCAGCGTGCGCATGGAGTCCGCCAATCGCCGTGCCATGGCCCGCATCGCGGGGTCGCTGATGTGGCTGGTCAGCTCGGTGGCGACGAAACCCGGCTCGACCAGGACCACGCGCACCCCCTCGCCGGTGACCTCCTGGCGCAACGCCTCGGAGAAGGCGTTCACGCCGAACTTGGTCGCGGAGTAGACGCCCCCGCCGGCGGAGGCCACCCGGCCCGACGTCGAGGAGATCTGCACGACGGTTCCCTTGCTGCGCAGCAGGTGGGGCAGCGCGGCGTGCGTGGTGAACATCGTGCCGAGCAGGTTGGTGCGCACCATCGTGGTCCACTCGGCGGTGTCGGCGCCGGCGATCGGGCCGCTCAGCATGACCCCGGCGTTGTTCACCAGCCCGTCGAGCGCGCCGTAGTGCTCGACGGCCGCCGCCACCGCCGCGCGGCAGGAGGCCTCGTCGGCGACGTCCAGATCGAGCGTCAGCACCTCACCGGGCGCGCGTCCGGCGAGGTCGGCCAGCCGATCGGCCCGCCGCGCGCCCACCGCCAGCCGGGCGCCGGCCTTGGACAGCGCCAGCGCGGTCGCCTCGCCGATGCCCGACGAGGCCCCCGTGACCAGGACGACCTTCCCATGGAGCGAATCACTCATCGCTGTTTCCTTCCCCTCGTGTGGATGACGCCGGTGCGGCGCGGGCGCGACGGGTGGCCTCGCTCCCGCCGGCCGGACCGCGCGATTTCCGGCGCCTTCCACACTGACGGCTGCGGCCGGGCGGATCCATGTCGTCCGTATCCAGGGACAAGTCATCCCTGGCACGGGGCGGTGGTTGGTAACGTCGGGAGACTTCGGGGGATTTGAGCTTTTTTGTAACACTCGGCGGGCTCGGCCCACTACCTCGTGTCGGAACGAACACCCGGGACGAAGGGGGCGGGCGGTGACGGATGACGCCCAGCGGTTCACCACCATGTACGACCAGTGCCGCCAGCGCGTATGGGCCTACGTGGTCGGCCAGGCAGGCCGGCAGGTCGCGGACGAGGTGGTGAGCGAGACCTTCGCCATCGCCTGGCGCAGGTTCGGCGACATGCCGGAACCCGCGCTGCCGTGGCTGCTGGTCGTCGCCCGCAACGTGCTGCGCGACAACATCCGCGCGGAGATCAGGCGCGAGTCGCTCGCCGCCGAGCTGCGCGCCTGGACCGAGGAGGACCCCGCCGAGCAGGTGACCGAGCGACTGGCCGTCCTGAGGGCGATGACCTCCCTGACCGAGGAGGATCGCGAGCTGCTGATCCTCGTGGCGTGGCACGGCCTGACCCCGCGCGACGCGGCGCGGGTCGTCGGATGCTCGCAGGCGACCTACCGCGTGCGGCTGCACCGGGCCCGCAAGCGGCTGGTCCAGGCGATGAGGACGGCGCCGGCGCCCCACCGTCCCACCCGGGTGCGCAATCTCAGTGAGGAGTGGTCATGAACCCGATGGATCAGCTGCGGGCGGCACGCCCGGCGCACCTCGACGACGCGCCGGTGGACGCGCGCACCCGGGCCGCCGAGCTCTCCGCCGCCATGGCGGGACCCGCGCCGCGGCGTGCGGCCGGCCGGACGCGCCGGGCACGTGACGGCAGACCGGCGTGGGTCCTGGGCGGTCTGGCCGCCGCGGCCGCCGCCACGGCCGTCGCCGTCGCCGTGGCGGGCACCGGCGGCTCCGCGCCGGCGCCGAGCCTCGCCCTGCCCGCTCCCTCGACCTCGACCTCGACCGGCGGGCCGGTCGTCCGGCTGTCGGCCGAGCAGGTGCTGCTCGCCGCGGCCGAGTCGTCGCTGAAGGCCCCGGCCACGACCGGGGCGTACTGGTACGTCGAGTCCCAGGGCGGCAGCGCCTACGAGGCCGGCGACGCCGTCCGGTACATCGTGCACAGCACCAGCCGGGACCGCACGTGGACGGCACGCTCGCCGCGGGGCACGAGCTGGTGGGTCAGCCAGGACCTCGGCACCCGGCCCGCGCCGGGCGCGGAGGAGGCGTGGAAACGGGACGGCTCGCCGGGCAGGTGGACGGTCGAGTTGCCCGTCCCCAAGAAGGGCGACAGGCCCGCCTCCAAGCGCCTTGAGCTCGACAGCGAGCCGGGCAGGCCGTTCGGCAACCCCATCAACGTCGGGGACAAGGTCGCCGACCTGGCCGGCCGCAACGTGTCGGTGGCCGAACTGCAGGCACTGCCCACGACCGCGGACGCGCTGAAGCGGCGCCTGCTCCAGGGCTACGCCGGTCACGGCACCGAGTCCGGGGACAAGATGGACGCCGACTCCTGGCTCTACCAGGTCACCTCCGGCCTGCTCAGCGACATGCCGGTGAAGCCCGCCGTGCGGGCGGCGGCGTACAAGGTGCTCGCCGGGCTGGGCGGCGTCCGATCGCTGGGCGAGGTCACCGACGCGCTGGGCCGCGAGGGCCAGGGCATCGCGCGGGCCGAGAGCTGGTCGGGCGGCGACTTCGAGCGGCAGATCATCATCGACCCCGCGACGGGGGTCCTGCTGACCGACCAGATCGTCGCCGTCCACCCCGGCGGCGCCTACGCCTGGGCCGAGCCCGGCACCGCCACCTGGTGGCACGCCATCACCAAGGCCGGATGGACCGACGACAAGCCGGTGAAGCCGGACCACTACGACACCCCCGGCCCGGCCCGGTCCAGCGCCTCCTGACGGGGGCTCGCGGAAGGGCGGTCCGCCTGGCGGACGTAGGTGCCGCCCGATTCTCCCGCGGACGGGGTCCCGGGCCCGCCCGGCCCCGGACGTGACCGAGCCTCTGCGCGGCGGGCGGTGCGCAGAGGCTCGGCGGTTCACGGGACGGGCCGGGGCCCGCCCGGGTTCAGGAGGCGGTGCAGGTCAGGGAAGGCGTGCCCGAGGCGTTGCCGTTGGCCAGGAAGCCGAAGTTGGTGTTCCCGCCGGCCCCCAGACTGCCGTTGTAGCTCGCGTTGGTGACGCTGACGTTGGCGCCGCTCGCCGACAGGGTGCCGTTCCACACCTGCGTGATCGACTGGCCGCCGGAGAAGGTCCACTGGACCCGCCAGCCGCGGATGGCGGCGTTGCCCGCCGTCACCGTCACCTCACCCTGGAAGCCGCCCGACCAGCTGTTGGTCAGCTTGTAGGCCGCCGAGCATCCTCCGGGCTGCGGGGTGGGAGTCGGGGTCGGGGTGGGAGTGGGAGTCGGGGTCGGCGTCGGCGTGGGAGTCGGAGTCGGAGTCGGAGTCGGAGTGGGCGTGGGAGTGGGAGTGGGAGTCCGCGTCGGGGTCGGCGTCGGGGTGTTGGTGGGCGGCGGCGCGGCGATGGCCAGGTCGTAGGCCCGCTGCGGCACGAACTGCCCCGCGGGGGCGATGCAGCCGTCCGACTCGCCCGGCGGCTTGGTCCACAGATAGGCGTCGATCGCGGAGTCGCCGGTGTTGGTCGTGCTCCAAGTGCCGGTGGCACGCCCGCCCGGGTCGCACCACTCGCTGCCCGCCGGCCCGTTGCCGTTGCGGCTGGTGTCGATGACGGCCTTCAGCCCCGAGACGCCGGTCGCCGAGATGATGCTCTTGGCGTAGGACACCAGGCCCGAGGTCGCCCGGTAGTTGGAGGTGTTGAGGGCGATGCCGTTGGCGCTGTTGGCGACGTCGGCGCCCCTCAGCCGGTTGGCGGCCTCGGAGGGCGACAGCCACGCGTCGTGGCCGATGTCGAAGTACACCTTGACCTGCGAGGAGGTGGCCCTGAACTTCTTGCCGGCGTAGGCCATGGACGCCTGAACCTCGGCCTGCTGCGAGGAGTTCATGCAGTTGGGCATGATCGCCAGGGCGTCGGGCTCCAGGATGATCGTCGCCGGGCGCCCGCCGAGGCCGGCCGCGACCTGGTCGATCCAGGCCCGGTAGGAGGAGTGGTCGGGCGCGCCGCCCGCGCTGGCGCCGCCGCAGTCGCGGTTCGGCATCTCGTACACGACCACGATCGGGATCTTGCCCGCCGAGGCGGCGGCGCCGACGTAGGCGTCGACCTGGCTCCGCACGGTGGTGGGGTTGTAGCTGGCGAACCAGCGGCCCTGCGGGACGGCGGCGATGCGGTCCCTGATCACCGCGGTCTTGCTGTCATTGGGGTTGGCGGCCACCCATTTGGCGGCGTTGGTCTGCGGGTCGACGTAGAAGGCGGAGTCGGCGGCCTGGGCGGGGGGTGAGGCGAGGACGACCGCCCCGGCCGCGACCGTGGTGGCCGCGCCCAGGACGGTCGTCCACAGGGTCTTTCTGCGAGCCATGCGATAACTCCCGTCTAAGGTGGGAGCGCTCCCACCGCTTTGTCCGGATGGTAGGTAGCCGCGTGCCCCTCCCAGAAGGCCCCATATGGCGCAGGTGGCCGCCGGCCCCTATACCCGCAGGAAGAACGCCTCCAGGACCGGTATCGCAGCTGAAACTTTCAGCACAACCGCCCTGCGCGGGCAGTGATGGGCGGGCACATCCGGCTCCGTTCGCGCCAGGTCACTCCGGCGGAAGCCAGGTCATTCCGGCGGAAGGCAGGCCGGGAGCCGGTCGGAGGCGGGCCAGACATAAGGAAGGTCGTCGGGCTCGTCGCCGAAGATCGGCCGGTAGAACTCCGGGGCCTTGCGCAGCAGCGCCGAGCGGTGACTCAGGTGCAGGGCGCGGTCCCCCAGCCACGGCGGCAGCTCGTCGGCCCCGCCCAGCAGCGACTGCGGCCGGGGCGCGGCGACGGCGCAGTGCTCGGCCAGCTCACGGGTCATCGTGCCCAGGCAGGTGTCGGCCCGGCCCAGGGAGCACCACTCATGGCACACGGCGACGCCGTAGGCGACCAGGGCCTCCTCATAGCCGGCCCACATGCGCACGACGGGGTGGTGGCGCCAGCCGTACCCGCGCACGGTGAGCGCGCGCAGCACCTGGAGCGCCTCGACCCGCTGCTTGCCGAGCCGGCGCGGGTCCAGCACCCGCGCCGTGGCGGTGAAGTCGGGATAGGGAAGGAAGGTCTGCATCGCCGCCCTCCGGGCGTTCCGGCGAAGCCCGTTCTCCGTCCTGCGAAGCCCGTGCGCGGCCGTCGTTCTCCATCCTACGAAGCTCGTGCGCGGCCGCCGCTCGGAGCCCGCCTCGGCGGGCCGTGGCCGCGTTCCCCGGCTTCACCGCCGAGTTGACGTTCCGTCGGACCGCCAGGGCGAGCAATTTGGAGGAAGCACGCCAATAGCCGCGGATGGCACGTTCTTGGTGGGCGAGTGTCTCGCCAGGGGGATGCGGCGGTTCGCAGGGGGCCGCCCCGGACGCGCAGCGATTGGGGAACCGATGCTGAACCGACGACGATTGATCGCGGCCGGCGCCACGACCGTGGGCGGGGCGATGCTGCTCCCGTTCACCGGCCTGACCGGGGCGGGCGCGAACGACGTCAAGGCGCCCGCCGCCAAGGCGCGCCGCTTCGGCGCCCGGGGGACCGCCAAGGCCCTCACCCCGTCCGTCAGCCCGTTCTCGGTGCGGATGCCGGTGCCGCAGGTGCTCCAGCCGGCGCAGTCGACCAGCTCCGCCGACGTCTACAAGGTGGTCATCAAGCCCGCCGTGGCCGAGATCCTTCCCGGGGTGCAGACCCCGGTGCTCACCTACGGCGGCCAGTTCGTCGGCCCGACCATCCGCGCCAGGACGGGACGCCCCGTCAAGATCGTGTACGGCAACCGGCTGGACGCGCCCGCGAACGTGCACCTGCACGGCGGCCATGTGCCCTCGACCAGCGACGGCCACCCGATGGACCTCATCCAGCCCGGCGAGGCGCGGCTGTACGACTATCCCAACACCCAGCAGGGCGCGACGCTGTGGTACCACGACCACAGCCACGGCACGGAGGCCGAGCACGTCTTCCGCGGGCTGCACGGGTTCTACCTGATCGAGGACGAGGCCGAGCGGTCGCTGCGCCTGCCCTCCGGCGCGTACGACGTGCCGATCATGCTGCGCGACGTCGAGTTCGAGCAGAACGGCGAGCTGCTCTTCTTCGACGACCCGGCCAACCGCACCACCATCCTCGCCAACGGCGCGATCCAGCCGTACTTCCCCGTCGCCGCGCGCAAGTACCGGTTCCGGCTGCTCAACGCCTCCAATGAGCACGTCTTCCAGCTCAACCTGGGCGGCCGCGAGATGGTGAAGATCGCCTCGGACGGCGGCCTGCTGCCCGCGCCGGTGCCGCTGACCGAGCTGGTGCTCGCCTCCGCCGAGCGCGCCGAGATCGTGATCGACTTCGCGCGCTACCCGGTCGGCTCGCAGCTCGTGCTGTCCAACGGCTCCACGCCGGTGCTGCGCTTCGACGTCACCCGGACGGCGACCGACGACAGCCGCCTGCCCGGCACGCTGCGCCCGCTGCCCGCCCTGCCCGCGGCGACGGTCACGCGGGACGTGGCGATGAGCTTCGACCTGACCGGGACCAACCCCATCGGCATGGTCAACAGCCAGCCCTTCGACCCCAACCGCGTCGACTTCCAGATCAAGCGCGGCTCCACCGAGATCTGGCGGGTCAGCAACGCCGACACCATCGGCGTCGACCACACCTTCCACATGCACCTGGTGCAGTTCCGGGTGCTCGACCGCAACGGGGCGGCGCCGCTGCCGCAGGACGCCGGGCTGAAGGACACGGTGCACCTCCCCGCGAACGGGTCGGTGCGCGTCCAGGCCACCTTCACCGACTACGTCGGGCGGTACGTGTACCACTGCCACTACCTGGAGCACTCCTCGATCGGGATGATGGCTCAGATGGAGATCATTCCTTAGCGGGACGCCGGCCGCCCAGCCACAGGCCAAGGGCGATGAGCACGTAGACCACGGCCGCCAGGGCGAACAGCGGGCCGGGGCCGAGCCAGGTGGACCCCAGGCCGTACAGGGCGTACACCGGCGTGGTCACCAGGTCGGCGCCGAGGCCCGCGATCGAGGTCACCGTCGCCCTGGACCGGTCGGTGAGGTGTCCCTGCAGGCGGGTCTCGGCGGCGGTCATGCTCCACTGGAAGACCCCGTAGGCGGCGGCGACGAGCATCATGCCGGCGGGACGGCCGCTGAGGGCGCCGGCCGCCAGTGCCACGGCGGCGACGGCCAGCGCCGGCGCCGCCCAGCGCGTGCCGCGCCCGGCGAACCACCCGCCGAGCGCGGTCGCCGCCGTGACCAGCAGCACCAGCAGCGGCACGGCGGCGTCGCCGGCGCCGGTCGCCCCGGCCAGCAGCGGGAGGTACTCGTCGAGCGAGTACACGCCCATGAGCACCACGACGAGCACCATGGCGCTTCTGACCGCGCGCGTGTGGCGCACCTCGGCGAGGCCGGCGCGCAGCACCGCGCGAAGGCCCTTCTCGTGCCCGGACCCGGCGCCGGACCCGTCCCCGGACGGTCCGCTCGGCTCGACCGCGGAATCCGCGCCGAGTTCGGTCGCGAGTATGGCCCCGGGCTCGGCCGCGGCAGAGGAGGGGGCCGGGCCCGGTGCGGCGCGGGACTCGGGGAAGCGGCGCGCGACGAGCGCGCCGAGCAGGAGGGCCGCCACGCTGGCGACGCCCACCGCGAGATAGCCGCCCGCGGCCATCACCGGCGTCGCCAGGCCGGTCGCCGCCATGACGGCGATCATGCCGATCGCCTCGGCGCGGCCGGTCAGCCGCGCGTACGAGCCGGCCCGGCCCAGGGCGGCCAGTTCCTCGTACACCAGCGCCTGCAGCGTGCCCGATCTGATCGCCCCGCCGGCGCCCCACAGCACGAAGCCGAGCGCGAAGGAGCCGTAGGACGGGAAGAACGTCCACGCGGCGTAGCCGGCGGCGGTGACGAGCGGGGCCAGGGCCAGCAGCCGCCTGCGGGAGTAGGCGTCGGCCCACACTCCGGACGGAACCTCGACCAGGGTCGAGGTGAGCGCCCACACTACGAACAGCGAGGAGATCTCGGCCGTGGACAGCCCGGCGGCCGCGAACAGCAGGGCGTACACCGGATAGAGGAGGACGAAATCGCCCAGGAACGCGTAGGCGTACAGCGTTCCCGCAAGACGGTTCTCAGGTGAGGATCAATGTCGCCACTTCATGACCCGACCATACGCGCGTGCGCGGGCCCGGCGGAAGTGATATTCGGGCGGCGGGAAATGAAGGTGCGCCGGCGGGCCCGCGCTGGATACTCTCCGCGGTGAAGGCTGGGGAGGTCGTCGTGGCGCATGTAGAGGTCGGCCGTCTGACGTACGTGCTGCCGGACGGACGCCCGTTGCTGAACGAGGTGTCCTTCCGCGTCGGTGAGGGGGTCAAGGCGGCCCTGGTCGGGCCGAACGGGGCGGGCAAGACGACGCTGATGCGGCTCATCGCCGGCGATGTGCGGCCGGTCGAGGGCAGCGTCGCCTCCTCCGGCGGCCTCGGCGTCATGCGCCAGTTCATCGGCGGCATCCGCGACGGCCGCACGGTCCAAGATCTGCTGCTCTCGGTGGCTCCCGAGCGCGTGCGCGAGGCCGCGCACCGGCTCAACGAGACCGAGCTGGCAATGATGGAGCGCGACGACGAGAAGACGCAGATGCGCTACGCCCAGGCCATCACCGACTTCACCGACGCCGGCGGGTACGACATCGAGGTCCTGTGGGACACCTGCACCATGGCCGCGCTCGGCGCCCCGTACGACAACGTTAAGTACCGCGAGGTCAACACGCTGTCCGGAGGCGAGCAGAAGCGCCTGGTGCTGGAGGCCCTGCTGCGCGGGCCCGACCAGGTGCTCCTGCTGGACGAGCCGGACAACTACCTCGACGTGCCGGGCAAGCTGTGGCTCGAACAGGCGCTCAGGGAAACGCCCAAGACCGTCCTGCTCGTCTCGCACGACCGCCAGCTCCTGGCCAACGCCGCCGACCGCATCGTCACCGTCGAGTCGGGCAACGTGTGGATCCACGGCGGGGGCTTCGCCACCTACGCCGCCGCCCGCAAAGAGCGCAACGAGCGCCTGGACGAGCTGCGCCGCCGCTGGGACGAGGAGCACGCCAAGATCAAGCGCCTGGTCGCGATGCTCAAGCAGAAGGCCATGTACAACGACGGCATGGCCCCGGCCTACCACGCGGCCCAGACGCGCCTGCGGCGGTTCGAGGAGGCCGGGCCGCCCGAGGTCGCGCCCAAGGACCAGTTCATCAGCATGCGCCTGCGCGGCGGTCGCACCGGCAAGCGGGCGGTGATCTGCGAAGGGCTCGAGCTGACCGGCCTCATGCGCCCCTTCGACCTGGAGGTCTGGTACGGCGAGCGCGTCGCCGTGCTCGGCTCGAACGGCTCGGGCAAGTCGCACTTCCTGCGCCTGCTCGGCGGCGACGACGTCCGGCACAGCGGCGTCGCCAGGCTGGGCGCGCGGGTCGTCCCCGGGCACTTCGCCCAGACGCACGCCCGGCCCGAGCTGCGCGGGCGCACGCCCTGCGAGATCGTCATGAGCGAGCACGCCAGGCTCAAGAACGAGGCGATGAAGGCGCTGGCGCGCTACGAGCTGGCCGGCGCCGTCGCCGAGCAGCGTTTCGAGACGCTGTCGGGCGGCCAGCAGGCCCGCCTGCAGATCCTGCTGCTGGAGCTGTCGGGCGCGACGCTCCTGCTGCTGGACGAGCCGACCGACAACCTCGACCTGGCGAGCGCGGAGGCGCTGCAGGAAGGGCTCGGCCACTTCGACGGCACGGTGATGGCCGTGACGCACGACCGGTGGTTCGCCGCCGACTTCGACCGCTTCCTGGTCTTCGGCGCCGACGGCCGGGTGTACGAGGCGCCGGAGCCGGTCTGGGACGAGGCCAGGGTGGTCCGCGAGCGCTGAGGCGTGGACCATCGCGGGTCCACGAACGCTGCAGCGTGGGCCATCGCGGTGTGCGTGCGCCGTGGCGTGGGCCGGGGCGGGCGCGGGCGCCGAGGCGTGGGCGGGGTGGCCGGCTCGTAAAGATTTGGTGCGGCTTGCGCGTGTCGGAGGAGTCGCGCCCGACTGGCCGGGCTATGACGGCCTTGTGACCCAGCGTAGTCGACACACGACAGCACTCGCACTGGCACTCGTCCTGGCGGCGGCCGCGCCGCTCGGCGGGTGCGGCGGCGACGAGCGCGGGCCCGAGGGGCCCCGGCTCAAGCCACTCGTGATCAAGGAGCAGACGTCGTCGGTCACCCAGGGGGCGGGTGGCTACGTGGTGACGTGGGCGGGCGTCGTCGCCAACCCGAACCGCTGGTACTTCGGCGAGAACGTCGCCGCGACCGTGGTGGGCCGCGACGCCGCCGGCAAGGAGGTCGTGCGCATGGAGCAGCCTCTGGACGCCGTGCCGCCGTCGGGGGCGCTGAAGTTCACCGGCCAGGCCACGGCCTCGGCCCGGCCCGTCGACGTGAAGCTCACCTACAAGCCGGCCGTCTGGCGGCGGGCCTCGCGCGTGCCGTCGGCGTACGTGCCGTTCCCGATCTCCTCGGCCGGCACCGAGAAGCTCGGCAACGGCTCCTACCTGGTGACCGGCGCGGTCGCCAACCCGTACGCGAAGGCCGCGACCAGCCTGGTGGTGACCGCGCTGCTGCGCGACGGGGCGGGCAAGCTGGTCGGCGGCGCCAGCACGTACGTGGACGACGTGCACGCGGGCGCCCCCCGCCGGTTCGTGCTCACCGTGGACAGCCTCAACGGGGCCGGCGCGGTGGCGAGCACCGACATCACCGCCCGCACGTGGGGGTCGAGCGGCAGGCCCTACGAGGAGCTGGCCCTGAGCGGCGCCGTCCCGGCGAGCACCGTCCGTCCGCGGACCCCGCCCTTCACCAGGGATCGCGGATACCAGGCGATGCCGGTCGACCGACGGCCGTGAGCGCCGGGCTGGCGGGACCCGTCCCCGGCGACGGACGCCCGGCCGCACTATGGATCTTGAAATCACCGGCGGGTTACGGTACTTACATGACATCCCCCCGGATAGTCCTTTTCGGCGCCACCGGGTTCACCGGCCGGCTCACGGCCGAGGCCCTGCTCGCCGGCGGCGCCCACCCGGTCCTGGCCGGACGTGACCCGCGGCGCCTGGCGGCATTGGCCTCGTCCTTGCCGGTGGAACTGCCCACAGCGGTCGCCGACGTGAACCGGCCCGCGACGCTGCGGCGCATCATCGAGCCGGGGACGGTGCTGATCTCGACCGTGGGGCCGTTCGCCCGGTGGGGTGAGCCCGCCGTGGAGGCCGCCATCGAGGCGGGCGGCGTCTACCTGGACTCCACGGGAGAACCGACGTTCATCCGGCGGATCTTCCAGCGGTACGGGCCGGCCGCGGCCGCGTCGGGCGCCACGCTGCTCACGGCCTTCGGGTACGACTACGTGCCGGGCAACCTCGCGGCCGAGCTCGCGTTGCGCAAGGCGGGCCCGGAAGCGGTCCGGGTCGACGTCGGGTACTTCGTCCGCGGCAACATGGCCCGCCGGGCGAGCGCGGGGACGCGGGCCTCGGCCCTCGGCATGGTCCTGGAGCCGATGTACGGCTTCCGCGACGGTCGCATCCTGCGCGAGCACGGGCGCACCCGCCTGTTCACCGTGGACGGCCGGGACAGGCACGCGCTGTCGGTGGGCGCCTCCGAGCACTTCGCCCTGCCTCGCACGCATTCGGGGCTGCGGGAGGTCAACGTCTATCTCGGGTGGCTCGGCGGCCTGACCAGGGCCGCGGGTGTGCTGTCCAAGGCGACGCCGTTCATCGCGGCGATCCCGGGCGCCAAGCGGGTCACCGAGGCCGCCGCCGACCGGATCGTCCGGTCGGGGGGTCACGGCGCGGCGGTCCCGGGCGGCGAGGGGATCACCTCGCAGATCGTCGCCGAGGCCTACGACGTCAGCGGCAGACGGCTGGCCGAGGTCGAGCTGCACGGCGGAGACCCGTACGACTTCACCGCGCGCGTGCTGGCGTGGGCGGCCGTCACCGCGGCCACGGGCGGCGTGGGCGCCTGTGGAGCGGTGGGACCGGCGGAGGCGTTCGGCCTGGACGCCCTCGCCCGCGGCTGCGAGGAGGCGGGGATGCGGGCGGCGACCTGAACGGGCGTGTCCCGGGAATCCCCGATGCGTCTTTCGGCCGTGCCGGAAATCACCCGTCATAAGGTGATGAAAGGGTGTCCGGCGCCGCGGGGTCACCTCCATTCGGCGAACATCTGCCCAGCTCATCGCCTTGCTGGCCATCTAATGGTGATTTGTCGAATTAGATGCGCATATCGTCGGCTAGGAGTCCCGGACAATCTTGCCGGTGTTCATTACGGTATTAATACAAGGCAGGTCATTGTCCGGGAAACGGTGGAGCGAGCAGTTACCAAGCCTTTACTGTCGGTCACATGAATGACAGCGTCCTGGTCGAGGCGCTCCGCGCCCGCGATCCTGGGGCCCTCGCTGCCCTCTACGACACCTACGCCGAGAGCATCTACAGATACGCCCGGACACTGCTCGAAGGCCCCGACAGCGCCCAGGTCGCGCTGCGCGACACGCTGATCGCGGCGGAGGCCCACGTCCACGCCCTGGCCGACCCCGGGCGGCTGCGCGTCTGGCTCTACGCGCTGGCGCGGGGCGAGTGCGTGCGCAGGCGGTCGGCACTGCGGGCGATGGAGGCCGGCGACGAGACCGAGGCCGCGCCGGCGGCTCCCGGCGGTGCGGACGGCGATCTCCGGCTGGTCGCCGTGAACGCCGTCGCCGCCCTGCCCGAGGACGAGCGGGAGGTCCTCGACCTGCTCACCCGGCACGGCATCCCCGAGCACGAGCTCGCCGCCGTGCTCGGCACCACGGCCGAGCACGCAGAGCAGCTCCACCAGTCCGCCTGCCACCGCCTGCAAGATCTCGTCACCACCGAGATCCTCACGCGCAACGCCTCGCCCGACTGCGACGGCAGGGAGCGCGTCCTGGACGGCTTCACCGGCGAGCTCGACCAGCGGACGCGCGAGCTGCTGCTGGAGCACATCGATCACTGCACGGTCTGCGCCCCCCACCGCGAGCGCCAGGTCTCGGCCGCCAAGGTGTTCAACCTGCTGCCCCTCCCCGAGCTGCCCGAGACGTTGCGCGTGCGCGTGATGAGCTGCTTCATCGATCCCGAGCTCGTGCCCTACCGCCGGTTGGTCGCCCGCCGCACCGGCCTGCTCGACCCCGCCGGGTTTCCCGTCCACGAGACCAAAAGGGCTCGGCGGGCGCCTGCGCTGGTTGCGGGCGCTGTGGCGGCGCTGGCGATCGTCGTAGCCGCCGCCGCGCTGGTCGGCGCGGTGCGCGACGCCGAAGGCCCGGCCGTGAGCACCGGCTTCGTCGCTCTGCCCGCTCCGGACGCGTCCTCCTCCGTCCCCGCTTCGCCGGGCGCCTCCACGCGGCCGCACACCTCGCTCACGCCCATCGCCGCAGGCACCTCCTCCGCCCCGCCCGGGCGGTCGGTGGTCCTGCCGGTGGCGCCGGTCGTGGCCATCGGGCCCACGGCCGCCGCCTTCGCCCCGCCGCGCGTCTCCTTCCCGGCCTCGCCGACCACGCGCGCCCCCCGGCCGCCGCGGCCGTCCTCGCCCGCCCCGACCGCCCGGCCCTCCGCCCCGACCCCCCGTCCGTCCGCCCCGCCGACCGCCACGCCTCCGGGGCAGGGCCCGCCCACCGCCCCGCCCTCGGCGCCCCCCACGCCTCCCCGCCCGCCGCGCGAGCGGCCCCCCGTCCCCCGGCCGTCGCACACCCACCAGAACCACCCCAGGCGCACCCCGTGCCCCCAAAGGACGCGCCCGGCGCCGGCCGCCACCCCCACGCCCACCGGCTCGGGCGGGTCGTCCCCCGCGCCGACCGGGGGGTCGTCCCCCGCGCCGACCGGCTCGGCGGGGTCGTCCTCCTCCGCGCCGACCGATTCGAGCGGGTCGTCCTCCTCCGCGTCGGCCGGTTCCGGCCGGTCGTCCTCCTCCGCGTCGGCCGGGTCGGGCCGGTCCGCTCCGGCCGGGCGCATGGTCGTCCGGGCGGCCCGGCCCCAGGGCGCGGGCCGTGTTCACCGTCAGTGACGACTCACCCCTGGGTTGCCGGGTCTTCCCTCGGCCCGTCGCGTCCGGCCTGACCGTCCTGGTCCCCCGCGTCCACCGCGCCGACTGGCCGGTCTGGCTGGACCCGGGGCCGCGCATGCTGCGCGACGTGCTCGAACTGTGCCGACTGCAGACCGCCCGCGGGCTCGCGGTGCTCTCCTGGCTGTCGGACGGCGAACCTCCGGCCGACGTGAGCTGGCTGTGGCCGGGCCGCCGCCTCGCCGGGCCGCGCCAGCAGCTCATGTACGGCGCCGCCTCCGCGGTGCCCGGCCCCGTGCTCGGCCTGGTCGTCGCCAACTGGACCTGGGTGCTGGACACGCGCTTCGCCGGCCAGGTCACCGCCCCCTACCTGGCGGGCACCGCCTATGCCGACGACGGCTACACCGCCGCCCAGGCCACCGTCACGCTGATGCGCATCTGGGAGCGGCACGCGGAGGCCAGGCCGGCCCTGGGCGCCGCCTGGGCCGTGTGCCGCACGCTCGCCGACTGGTGCAAGGCCGCCGAGCTGGGCGCCGCGTACGGGCGCCCGGCCCCCGTCTTCACCTACCCGCGCGCCCCGCTCCCCCCACCGGCCGGGGTGCGGCCGTGGATCTCCCGCCTGCTCCGCCTGGATGGTGACTCAGCGTAGTCGTCCGGGTGTGTGCGCCACCGACGCGGGGAAAACCCGTGAGATGTGCCACACGACGCCGCGACCGCCGCTCGCCCGGGGAGGGCCCGGGCGCGCCCGCCCGCCGCGGCGGCCGGGGCGCGAGCCGGGCCATGTGCCGCGACCTGCGCTTGGACGTGTGCCGGGCCATGTGCCGCGACCTGCGCTTGGACGTGTGCCGGGCCATGTGCCGCGACCTGCGCTTGGACGTGTGCCGGGCCATGCGCCGCGACGTGTGCCGGGTCATGTGCCGGGACGGTCAGTGCCCGTCGGCGCCGGGGTGCTCGCTCCCGAAGGCGGCCTCGTGGTCGAGGTGGCGCTTGATCGAGCGCTGGATCTCGATCTCGGCCTCCGTGCGGCCGACCCAGTTGGCGCCCTCGACCGACTTGCCGGGTTCGAGGTCTTTGTAGACCTCGAAGAAGTGCTGGATCTCCAGCCGGTCGAACTCCGGGACGTGGTGGATGTCGCGGATGTGCTCCATGCGAGGGTCGGTGGCCGGGACGCACAGCACCTTGTCGTCGCCGCCCTTCTCGTCGGTCATCCGGAACATGCCCACGGCCCGGCAGCTGATCAGGCAGCCGGGGAACGTCGGCTCCTGGAGGAGCACCAGCGCGTCGAGCGGGTCGCCGTCCTCGCCGAGGGTGTTCTCGATGAAGCCGTAGTCGGCGGGGTACTGCGTGGAGGTGAAAAGAAGGCGGTCCAGCCGGATGCGGCCCGTCTTGTGATCGACCTCGTACTTGTTGCGTTGTCCCTTGGGGATCTCAACGACAACGTCGAACTCCACTGCGGTTCCTCCGCTCAAGCCTCCCGGATGGTCCGGGGCGGCGTTAATGTCTCGTAGGCGTATATCCAGGATGACGCATTCGGGAAAGAGGTCGGTGAGGTGGTGCGGCGCGAGCGCTTGGTCGCGGTGACGACCCTCGCCCTGCTCCAGCTCTTCGTGTGCGCGGCGGGCGCGTACTTCCTCACCCGCGGCGAGCCGGGCTCCCCTCGGGCGAAGCCACCGGTCGCGGGTTCGCCACGCACCTCCCCGCCCGCCGCCATCGTGACGGCGGGCCCGGTGCTGGCCGCCGCACCCGACGGGCCTCTCCCCGCGAAGGGTACTTTGGCCTCCCGCCTCTCCAGTGCCCTCGGCGACTCCGCGCTCGGCGGCAGCGTGGGCGCGGTCGTGGTCGACGTCGCAGGCGGGGGCACCCTGTACGGCAGCAGGGCCGACACCGGCCTCACCCCGGCCTCCACGACCAAGGTCGCGACCGCCGTCGCGGCGCTGACCTCCCTCGGCCCCGACACCCGCGTGGCCACCCGCGTCGTCCAGCGCAAGCCCGGCGAGATCATCCTGGTCGGCGGCGGCGACCCGACGCTCGCCGGGCCGAGGGCGAACCTGTCCGCCTCCTATCCCCGCTTCGCCTCGCTGGCCATGCTGGCCTCCCGCACGGCGCAGGCGCTGAAGGCCGCGGGCGTGTCCTCCGTGCGCCTGTCCTACGACGACTCCCTGTTCAGCGGGCCCCGCACCGCGCCGGGGTGGAAGCCCGGGTACGTGCCGGAGGGCAGCGTCGCGCCGGTGACGGCGCTGACCATCGACGAGGGCCGCCAGGACCCGCGGGGCTCGGCGCGGTACGCCGACCCGCCGCGCTCGGCGACCGAGGCGTTCGCGTCCCTGCTGCGCCGCGGCGGCATCAAGGTCGCCAAGTCGCCCGGGCGGTCCGGCGCCCCGGCCGCCGCCCGCGAGGTCGCCAGGGTGGAGTCGCCGCCGGTGTACGAGCTGGTCGAGCACATGCTGACCCAGAGCGACAACGACCTGGCCGAGGGGCTCGCCCACCTGGTGGCGGTCAAGGAGGGCGCGCCGGGCACGTTCACGGGCGTCGCCCGGGCCGTCACCGGGACGCTGAAGCGGCTGGGCGTCGCCGGAGGCGTCACGGTCTTCGACGGCAGCGGGCTGTCCACCCGCAACCGCATCACCCCCGCCGCGCTCGCCCGCCTGATCGCCCTGTCGGCGTCCCCGGCCAATCCCCGCCTGCACGCCGTCATCAGCGGCTTGCCCATCGCCGGGTTCACCGGCACGCTCGGCCACCGGTACGACAAAAAGGACAGCAAGTCGGCTGCGGGAGTGGTACGGGCCAAAACGGGCACGTTGAACGGGGTGAACACCCTGACCGGTCTCTCCAGGACCGCCGACGGCCGGCTGGTGGCCTTCGCGTTCATGGCCGACAAGGTGAGCGATCCCGACGGGGCCGTGGCGGCGCTCGACCGGCTGGCCGCGCTCGTCAGCGGATGCGGTTGCCCATAATCGCACCGCACGACGTACGGTGGTGAACATGCAGGTGATCGACTGGGATCTGGCCGTCTCGACCGGTGTCCGTCTTGTGCGCCCCGGGCCGCAGGTGAGCCGAGAGGAGGCCCGCCACGCCGTCACCGAGCTCCGGCGGCTCTCGCGCGAGGCCGAGGGGCACGTACAGGAGTTCGCGCGCATCAACGGCGCGGCCGAGCCCGAGGAGGCGACGGTCGTCGACCGGCCGGGCTGGATCCGCGCCAACGTGGAAGGGTTCCGGGTCGTCCTGGAGCCCCTGACCGAGCGCATGAACGCCCGGCGCACGCAGATCCCCGCCCTGGTGGGCGCGGTGGGCTCGCGGGTCACCGGCGTCGAGGTCGGCGCGGTGCTGGCGTTCCTGGCGACGCGCGTCCTCGGGCAGTACGAGCTGTTCCTTCCGCCCGACCCGAGCGGACAGGCGCCCACCGGCCGGCTCACGCTGGTCGCGCCCAACATCGTCCACACCGAGCGCGAGCTGGGCGTCGACCCCCGTGACTTCCGGCTGTGGGTCTGCCTGCACGAAGAGACCCACCGGGTGCAGTTCACCGGCGTGTCGTGGCTGCGCGAGTACGTGCGCGCGCAGATGACCGAGTTCCTGCTCGCCTCCGACATCGACCTCGGAACCATGCTCGAGCGCCTGCGCGCGGCCTCCGACGCCGTCGCCGACGCCATCAAGGGCGGCGAGGGCAACCTCATCGACGCCATCCAGACCCCCGAGCAGAAGGAGATCCTCGACCGGCTGACGGCCGTGATGACCCTGGTCGAGGGCCACGGCGACTACGTGATGGACGCCGTCGGGCCGGCCGTGGTGCCCTCGGTGGCCGACATCCGCGCCAAGTTCCAGCACCGCAGGCACGGCGGCTCGCGGTTCGACAGGACGGTCAGGCGGCTGCTCGGCGTCGACCTCAAGCTCAAGCAGTACGCCGAGGGGTCGGCCTTCGTGCGCAAGGTCGTCGAGGAGGTCGGCGTCGACGGGTTCAACCGCGTGTGGGGATCGCCCACGACGCTGCCCGACCACAGCGAGATCCGCAACCCCGAGGCGTGGATCGCGCGCGTGGTGCGCGCCCCCGAACTGCCCTCCGCCAACGGGCACGCCTGACCACGGCGTCCTGACCCGGCCGGTGGTCGGCGCCGCCGGCCGGGCGCACCACACTAGGACGCATGGGACCTCATCCCGCCGTCGCCCAGATCCGCCGTGAGCTGCGCCTGTCGCTGGCCGGCCTGCCGAGGGGAGCCCTGGTGCTGGCGGCGTGCAGCGGGGGCGCCGACTCGCTGGCGCTCGCGGCCTGCCTGGGGTTCGCCGCGCCGCGCCTGGGCCTGCGCGCCGGGCTGCTGACGGTCGACCACGGGTTGCAGGAGGGTTCCCGCGAACGGGCCGAGGAGGTCGCCCGCCTGGCGGCCGGGCTCGGGCTGGAGCCGGCCGAGGCGCTCACGGTGACGGTGGGCACGGCGGGCGGCCCGGAGGCCGCCGCGCGGGAGGCCAGGTACGGGGCGCTGTCGTCGGCGGCGGAGCGGCTCGGCGCGTCGGCCGTGCTGCTGGGGCACACGCGTGAGGACCAGGCCGAGACCGTGCTGCTGCGGCTCGCGCGGGGAAGCGGCACCCGGTCGCTGGCGGGGATGCCGGCGGCCGCGGGGCTGTACCGCAGGCCGCTGCTCGGCGTCGCCCGGCGCGCCACCCGCGCCGCGTGTGAGGCGCTGGGCCTGGTGCCCTGGGAGGACCCGCACAACGCCGATCCCGCCTACACCCGGGTCCGGGTCCGCCACGACGTGCTGCCGGTGCTCGAACGGGCGCTCGGGCCGGGCGTCACCGAGGCGCTGGCCCGAACCGCCGGGCTCTGCAGGGACGACGCCGACGCGCTGGACGCCTGGGCCGACGAGGTCTGCGCGCGGCTCGGTGACACCGGCGCCGGGCTGGCCGTCGACGAGCTGAGCGGTCTGCCGGCCGCCGTGCGCCGCCGGGTGATCCAGCGGGCGGCCCTGGCGGCGGGCGCGGCGGGCTCGGCGCTGGCGGCCGTGCACATCGAGCAGGTGGACCGCCTGATCACCGCCTGGCGGGGCCAGCGGATGGTGGAGCTACCCGGGGGGGTGGGCGTGGTGCGGCGGTATGGCACCCTGATATTCGCCAGCACCCTCACATGAAGGAAAACCGCAGGTGGACGCAGCCGACATGGGCATGGACCTGGAGAAGGTCCTCATTCCCGAGGAAGAACTTCAGGCGAAGATCAAGGAGCTCGCCGGACAGATCGACGCGGACTACGCGGGCAAGAACCTGTTGATCGTGGGGGTGCTCAAGGGCGCGGTCATGATCATGGCCGATCTGGCGCGCGCCCTGCACGTCGAGGTGCAGATGGACTGGATGGCCGTCTCGTCGTACGGGGCGGGCACCAAGTCGTCGGGCGTGGTCCGCACCCTCAAGGACCTCGACACCGACATCGCCGGGCGGCACGTGCTGGTGGTGGAGGACATCATCGACTCGGGGCTGACCCTGTCGTGGCTGGTGCACAACCTGCAGTCGCGCAACCCGGCGTCGGTGGAGATCTGCACCCTGCTCCGCAAGCCCGACGCGGTGAAGGTGCCGATCGATGTGAAATATGTCGGTTTCGACATCCCCAACGAATTCGTGATCGGGTATGGGCTGGACTATGCCGAGCGCTTCCGCAATCTCCCCTTCATCGGCACCCTCGCCCGCCACGTCTACGGGGCCGAGTAAGCCCTGAGCGAAGTTCCAACTCGCCAAGTGCTGTAATACACCGTCAATCGGTCTCGCCGTGGGGAACACGGGACCGCCTGACGTACGTTGGTAGGACAAAGCCGGTGTCGCCGGAGCAGTGACCCTGCGCGGCGGCCCGGTGTACCTTCGGAGGTCTCCGGAGGTGTGATCGCCTCCGGGTGGTCATTTGCAGGAGCGGTTCGGGATGCCGCTAACCCCGGGTTCGCCCGGGGCGTCAGGCCGTGTTCAGGAAGGGACGGGCCCGCAGGGGTTCCGCATCGGATGGATCTCAAGCGATTTACACGTGGGCCACTGCTGTGGATCCTGGGCATCGTCGTGCTGCTCCTGCTCGCCTCCACATTCTGGAGCGGCAACAGCAACTATGCCCAGAAGGACACCTCGTTCGTCATCAGCCAGATCCAGAGTGGCAATGTCGACAACGCGGTGATCGTCGACAAGGACCAGCGCATAGAGATCAAGACTCTCCAGAAGGTCAACGGAGAGGACCGCTTCTACGCGTACTGGGTCCAGGGTCAGGGCGTCGAGCTGCAGCGGCAGCTCCAGGCCCAGGTCGACGCCAAGAAGCTGCCGAACGGCTACAAGATCACGGTGCCGACCGAGAACTTCCTCGTCGGCCTGCTGATCAGCTTCCTGCCGATCGTCATCATCGTCCTGATCTTCCTGTTCATCATGAACCAGATGCAGGGCGGCGGTTCCCGGGTGATGAACTTCGGGAAGTCCCGGGCCAAGCTCATCACCAAGGACACCCCCAAGACCACCTTCGCCGACGTCGCCGGCGCCGACGAGGCCATCGAGGAGCTCCAGGAGATCAAGGAGTTCCTGCAGGCCCCGGCCAAGTTCCAGGCGATCGGCGCCAAGATCCCCAAGGGCGTGCTGCTCTACGGCCCGCCCGGCACCGGCAAGACCCTGCTGGCCCGCGCCGTCGCGGGCGAGGCGGGCGTGCCGTTCTACTCCATCTCCGGCTCCGACTTCGTCGAGATGTTCGTCGGCGTCGGCGCCTCCCGGGTCCGCGACCTGTTCGAGCAGGCCAAGGCCAACGCCCCCGCGATCATCTTCATCGACGAGATCGACGCCGTCGGCCGGCACCGCGGCGCGGGCCTCGGCGGCGGCCACGACGAGCGCGAGCAGACGCTCAACCAGCTCCTCGTCGAGATGGACGGCTTCGACGTCAAGGGCGGCGTGATCCTCATCGCGGCCACCAACCGGCCCGACATCCTCGACCCGGCCCTGCTGCGTCCCGGCCGGTTCGACCGCCAGGTCGTCATCGACCGTCCCGACCTCGAGGGCCGCAAGGGCATCCTGCGGGTCCACGGGCGCGGCAAGCCGTTCGCGCAGGACGTCGACCTCGACGTCATCGCGCGGCGCACGCCCGGGTTCACCGGCGCCGACCTGGCCAACGTGATCAACGAGGCGGCGCTGCTGACCGCCCGCCAGGACCAGAAGCTCATCACGATGAACACCCTCGAGGAGTCCATCGACCGCGTGATGGCGGGTCCCGAGCGCAAGAGCCGGGTCATGTCCGACCAGGAGAAGAAGATCATCGCCTACCACGAGGGCGGCCACGCCCTGGTGGCGCACGCCCTGCCGAACTCCGACCCGGTGCACAAGATCACCATCCTGTCCCGGGGCCGGGCGCTGGGCTACACGATGACCCTCCCCATGGAGGACAAGTTCCTCGCCACCCGGTCCGAGATGCTCGACCAGCTCGCCATGCTGCTCGGCGGGCGCACGGCCGAGGAGCTCGTCTTCCACGAGCCGACGACCGGCGCGGCCAACGACATCGAGAAGGCCACCTCGATCGCCCGGCGCATGGTCACCGAGTACGGCATGAGCGAGCACCTCGGCGCCCGCAAGTTCGGCACCGGCAACAGCGAGGTCTTCCTCGGCCGCGACATGGGCCACGAGCGCGACTACTCCGAGAAGATCGCCTCCACGATCGACGAGGAGGTCCGGCGCCTCATCGAGGCCGGGCACGACCAGGCGTGGGAGATCCTCGTCCAGTACCGCGACGTGCTGGACAACCTGGTGCTCGAGCTCATGGAGAAGGAGACCCTCTCTCGCGAGCAGGTGCTGCAGATCTTCGCCTCCGTGGTCGTGCGCGAGAAGCGGCCGTCCTACTCCGGCTACGGCAAGCGGCTCCCCTCCGACCGCCCGCCCATCCTGACGCCCAAGGAGATCGCGGGCAACGGCAACGGGGCCGCGCTCCCGGCCGGCTCCCCGGCCGTCCCGGGCACGGGCCTGACCAACGACCACCACCCGGCGCCCCAGGACGAGGCCTGACGGGTGTCCGTGAAGCCGCTCAAGGTCGACTCGGACCGGATCGAGAAGGCCGTTCGCGAGATCCTGCTCGCGATCGGTGAAGATCCGGACCGAGACGGCCTGCTCGACACCCCGGCCCGGGTCGCCCGCGCGTACGCCGAGCAGTTCGCCGGGCTGGGGCAGAGTCCCGAAGAGGTCCTGACCACCGTCTTCGACGCCGACCACGACGAGATGGTCCTGGTCAAGGACATCGAGGTCTTCTCCACCTGCGAGCACCACCTGGTGCCCTTCCACGGGGTCGCCCACGTCGGCTACATCCCGAACGAGAAGGGGCAGATCACCGGTCTGTCCAAGCTCGCCAGGCTCGTCGACGTCTACGCCCGGCGCCCCCAGGTGCAAGAGCGCATGACCTCGCAGATCGCCGACGCGCTGATGGGCGTGCTCGCGCCGCGCGGGGTCATCGTCGTGATCGAGGCCGAGCACCTGTGCATGACGATGCGCGGCGTGCGCAAGCCGGGCGCCAAGACCATCACCTCGGCGGTGCGGGGCGACTTCCGCGAGAGCGACAAGACCCGCGCCGAGGCCATGGCCCTCATCCTCGGCCGTCACTGATCCCTTCCTCCGGCCCACCCAGGCTTCCGCGTGACGCCCGTCGGCCGGTCGGGCGCGTCAGGCGAGAGCCCGGCGCACGCACAGGTGGCGATGGGGACATCCCGGGCGGGTCCGTGTCGGGTCGATTCGTTATCCACAAGCCGGACCCATGGCACAGATCGTCATCGGGGAGCACCTAGGCTTGACGCCATGACCGCATGGAGGGTGCCGGGGTTGCTCCACGAGGGGCGCTGTCTGGTCATGGGCGTGGTCAACGTCACCCCTGACTCCTTCTCCGACGGCGGGGAGTGGTTCGATCCCGACGTCGCGGTGCGACACGGCCTTGACCTGGTCGAGCAGGGCGCCGACATCGTCGACGTGGGCGGTGAGTCCACCCGCCCCGGCGCCGCGCGCGTCCCCCTGGCCGAGGAGCTGCGCCGGGTCGAGCCGGTCATCCGCACGCTCGCCGAGCACGGGGTGACGGTCAGCGTCGACACCATGCGCGCCGAGGTCGCCGAGGCGGCCGTGCGGGCCGGCGCCGCCCTGGTCAACGACGTCAGCGGCGGCCTGGCCGACCCGGCGATGCCCCGCGTGGTCGCCGCCGCCGGGGTGCCCTACGTCGTGATGCACTGGCGGGGCCACAGCCACGAGATGGAAGCCAGGGCCGTCTACTCCGACGTGGTGACCGAGGTCACCGAAGAGCTTCGCAAGCGCGTCGACTCCGTGCTGGCCGAGGGCGTCGACGAGCGGCAGATCGTCGTCGATCCAGGGCTCGGCTTCGCCAAGCGGGCCGAGCACAACTGGCCGCTGCTCGCCGCCGTCGGCAGGCTCGGCGAGCTCGGTTACCCGGTCATCATCGGCGCCTCGCGCAAACGGTTCCTCGGCCGCCTGCTCGCCGGTCCCGACGGCACGCCGAGGCCGTTCGACCGGTCAGACGACGCCACACTCGCCGTCACGGCGCTGGCGGCCCACGCCGGCGCCTGGTGCGTCCGGGTCCACCAGGTGCGGCCCAACGCCGACGCCGTCCGCGTCGCGGCGGCCTGGCGGGGCGCGGAGGGGGTTCGATGAGCACGACCCACGCTGAGATCGAGAAGCTCAACGAGGCGTTCTACACCGCCATCGAAGGCGGCGACCTCGACCGCATGACCGAGATCTGGGCCGACGACGGCGAGGGCCGGGTGGCGATGTGCGTCCATCCGGGCTGGCCCATGCTCACCGGGCGCGCCGAGGTGCTGCGCTCGTGGGCGCTCATCATGGCCAACACCCCCTACATCCAGTTCGTGCTGACCGACGTGCGCACGACGGTGATCGGCGATGTGGCGGTGCTGACCTGCGCCGAGAACATCCTGACCGCCGCCGACACCGAGGACGCCACCTTCGCGGCGGGCCGGGTGGTGGCGACCAACACCTTCGTCCGCACCACCGGCGGCTGGCGGCTGTGGTTCCACCACGGGTCCCCGGTCCTGCAGGCCGACGGCGACGACGACGAAGAAGAGAGCGACGAGTGACCTTCCCGCGGCTCTTCCCCCTCCTCGCGGCCCTGCGGGGGCCTGCGGGCCGCGGGGAGAGCGTCCGGGCGGGCTTCGCGGCGCGCGGGTGTCGTTATGCTCTGCCGGGTTCTTCCGCCCGTGGGTCCCGTCGTGCGCGGGCGGGCGCGGGCGGGGCCGGTTCCGCGGCCGGGTGGCGGGGATAGTGATGGGCGATCGGTCAGGGGGATGAGCACCATGGACAGCGTGAGCCTGGTCGGCCTGCGGGCACGTGGCAGGCACGGGTGCCTGCCCGCCGAGCGCGAGCTGGGCCAGGAGTTCGTGGTGGACGTCACGCTCCACCTCGACACGGCCCCGGCCGCCGCGGGCGACGACCTGACCAAGACGGTCGACTACGGCGAGCTGGCGCTGCGGCTGGCCGCCATCGTCGAGGGTGAGCCGGTCAACCTCATCGAGACGCTGGCGCATCGCCTGGCGGACGCCTGCCTGGCCGCCGAGCTGGTCGAGGAGGCCGAGGTCAAAGTGCACAAGCCCGCCGCACCCATCCCCGTTCCGTTCGACGACGTGGTGGTGACAGTCAGGAGGAGGCGGTAATGAAGGTCGTTCTGGCGCTCGGCAGCAACATCGGCCGCCGTTTCGAGACGCTGCAAGGCGCGGTGGACGCGCTGTTCGACGCGCCCGGGCTCGACTTCGTGGCGGTGTCCCCGGTGTACGAGACCGACCCGGTCGGCGGCCCGCCCGATCAGCGGCCCTATCTGAACGCGGTCGTGATCGGGAGCACCATGACGCTCGGGCCCCGTGCCATCCTCGAGCGCGCGCTCGGCGTGGAGACCGCGTTCGGCCGGGTGCGCACCGAGCCGTGGGGGCCGCGCACCCTCGACGTCGATCTGATCATGGTGGGTGAGCTGCTGTCGGACGATCCTGAGCTCACGCTTCCGCATCCTCTGGCGCATGAGCGCGCGTTCGTGCTGGTCCCGTGGTCGCAGGCCGACCCCGGGGCGGTGCTCCCGGGCCGGGGGTCGGTCGCCGGCCTGCTCGCCGACCTCGACCAGAAGGGCGTCCGGCTCCGCCCCGATCTGGCGCTCCAGCCGCCCGGCTGAGCGTGGTGCAGGCGCCTCTCCCAGGGGGGCGGGCGTCCGCCTGAGCTCGGTGGCGACACCGCCAGGGGCGGGCCGGAACGTTTTCCCCATGGTGCGGGGTTGTTGTGGGCAGGGTCGTGTCCCGGTTGCGGGCCGGCCGGCGATGACGGCGGACCGACCGGCGGGGCCGAGACCGGTCCGCCGCCGGCGAACGAGGAGGATCGTGTGAAACCGAGCCGTCCCGGCGTGCTCGTCCTGCTGCTGGTCGCTTTCGCGGTCGTGACGTGGGCTCTGCTGCAGAAGGTCTACTCCGACCTGCCGACCGTCCCGTGGACGGCGATCCCCACCGTGCTGCTGCTCGCGGTCGGCGAGGCCTACAGCGGGTGGATGACCCGGGCGCGCATCGAGCGAAAGCCCGACACCAAGCCGGTGGAACCGCTCGCGGTGGCCCGGCTGGCGGCCCTGGCCAAGGCGTCGGCCTACGTCGGGGCCGCCTTCGCCGGGATGTTCGCCGGGGTCGTCCTCCACGTCCTGCAGATGCTGGACCAGGACACGCCGCGGCGCGACTTCTTCCTGGCGGGCGGCTCGCTGCTCTCCTGCGTGATCCTCATCTGCGCGGCCCTGTACCTGGAGCACTGCTGCAAGGTGCCGAAGCAGCCCGGCGAGGACACCCGAGCCTGATCAGGACGCCCGCTGCGAAGCGGCGCCCTCCGTCCCGAACGGATCCGGACGCACGAGGCGGGGCCGGACGCACGAGGCGGGGCCGGACGCACGAGGCGGGGCCGGACGCACGAGGCGGGGCCGGACGCACGAGGCGGGGCCGGACGCACGAGGCGGGG